>JANOXS010000001.1:0-1818 GCA_031418535.1 Hyphomicrobiales bacterium
CAAAGCTTTTGAATCAGGCAGGCCGCACCACGCGTGGCTAATTACCGGACCAAAAGGCATTGGCAAAGCCACATTGGCTTATCGTCTGGCAGGCCATGTGCTGGGGCAAAAAAATCAAGCCCAGTCATCGCGGTGGATCGCTGCCCGCTCGCACCCAGATTTGTATGTTCTGGAGCGAAAACTTGGTGACACCAAGCCTCGCAAACTGAAAGCCGAAATTTCCGTTGATGATGCGCGGGGTTTATCTGAATTTTTCTCGCACACATCTTCGGGCGGCTGGCGCGTTGGATTGGTGGATGCAGCCGATGATCTGAACGCTGAATCAGCCAATGCTTTACTTAAACTTGTCGAAGAGCCGCCCACCAATTGTATGTTGTTCTTGGTGTGTCATTTACCTGGGCGCTTGCTCCGAACTTTGAAATCACGTTGCAACCGCTTACCGCTAGAAGCTTTGTCAAATGCGGAAACTCTGAGTGTTTTGAACAATTTACCACTTGATCCGCAGCCAAAACCTGAAGATTTAAACTTGGTTGCGTCTCTAGCCGCCGGAAGCCCCGGCAGGGCGCTGTCCCTGCTCAGTTCGGAAGCCGCGAGAGCTTTTAATGACTTCCTAAAAATGCCGCGCCACCAACCCGGTGCAATTATCGCTATTGGCAATCGCTTTGGCGGGCGCGGCGCCACCACCGATGAGTTCAATACTTTCACAGAATTGTTGCTAAATTGGACCGCCGACAAAGCCAGCCAAACAGCGCATTTTGGATTGGCCCAAGCGCATTCCAAAATTTCAGAAAATGTTCGCATCGCCAATGCCTTTAACCTTGATCGCAGGCAAGCCGTGATTGCGGCAGTCAGTCTCGTGCAAGAAGCCTTGAAGATGGCGTGATTCCAAGGCATTGATGGCCTCATGACAAAAACTCCTTATTTGATTTCGACCGCAATTCCCTATGCCAATGGTGCACCCCACATTGGCCATGCCTATGAACGCATCGCCACCGATGTGCTGGCACGCTTTCAACGTTTGGATGGTGCTGATGTTTTGTTCATCACTGGCATGGACGAACACGGCCAGAAAATGCAGCAGACGGCAACGCGCGAAGGTCTGACAGCGCAAGCCCTGTCGGACCGCACAGCGGCCTTGTTCGAAGCCATGGGCAAGCAACTGAATGCTGTGACCGATGATATCGTGCGCACCACATCTGAGCGCCACAAATTAGCAGTCACTGAAATTTGGAACCGCATGGCAGCCACTGGCGATATTTATTTGTCAAAATACGCCGGTTGGTATTCAGTACGTGATGAAGCTTACTACAATGAAGATGAAACCGAGGAGCGCGAGGGCAGGCGCTTTTCAATTTCAACCTCCACTTTGGTGGAATGGGTCGAAGAGGAAAATTACACATTCCGCCTTTCAAACTACGCCAAACCTTTGCTTGATCACTATGCAAAAAATCCTGATTTCATTTTGCCCGAACAATATCGCAATGAAGTCACATCTTTCGTGGCTGGCGGCCTGCGCGATCTATCCATCAGTCGCACTACTTTTGATTGGGGCATTCCGGTTCCGGGTGACCCTAAACATGTGATGTATGTCTGGGTCGATGCTCTCACCAATTATATCACGGCCACTGGCTTTCCCGATGCCGCAAATCCGCTAGCGAAATTTTGGCCCGCCGCAGCCCACGTTATCGGCAAAGATATTGTGCGCTTTCACGCCGTCTATTGGCCCGCATTTTTAATGTCGGCCAAACTGCCTTTGCCCAAGCACATTGCGGTTCATGGCTTCTTGTTCAACAAGGGCGAGAAAATGTCAAAGTCCAC
>JANOXS010000002.1:0-10933 GCA_031418535.1 Hyphomicrobiales bacterium
GGCGAAGATGTTTATCTGGATGCCTCGAGCCAAGTGAATGCGATTATCTCGGCTTCTGGCGGCAACTTCGAGAACCTTGTTCCCAACACAACCCCAGTGACGGCAACGATTGCGGATACGATTGATCCCGTAACTGCCACCCTCTCGGCAGGTGCTGCAACATACGACCTCACGGGTGTTAACATCACTTATACCGTCACTCTCACGGGGGGGCCTGGGTCTGTTCAGACTTTGGCGGGGCCTGATGGGGCTTTGACTGTTAATCTTGCCAATGGTGGGCCGATTGTGTTTACCACTGGTGAGACCAGCCACGCTTTTAACGTGCATTATGCTTTTGGGACTTTCAGTGGTCCAATTGTCAATTCGATTTCCTCGGTCACAGGACAAGGTGAATATGAAAACCTAGTGCCAACGGGAACCACATCAGTCACCGCTAATACGGTGCCGACGGGTGGTGGGACGATTAATTTTGATGTTTATGAGTCTGCGCTTGATTTGGCCCAAACCGGCAATGATATTGTGGCCGGCAACGCAACCGGCAGCAATCCTTCCTCCGCCACTGAGACAGCGCAAGCCGTATCGGGTATTTCGTTTACGGCGACGGGTGAAACCATCACTGTTGCGTTTGCAACGCCAACTCTTGCACTTGGCAATTTGCCAGTGGTGACTGGTTTGGCGGCAGGGTATAATCTGACCTGGGCCCTTGTTGGAACACAGCTGGTTGGCACGCTGATTAGCCCGACACTTGTAAACATGGGCGCTGCAATATATCTGTCGCTTTCAGGAACCACAGCCACAGCGGGCAATTCTGTTACACCGATTGTGACCGTAACTCTGGCCGATAATCTAATCCATGCCCTAGGCACTGGTGATGTGGTTGTCAGTGGTATTCATGTGCAGGCCACGGATACATCGGGTGATTTTGTGCAAGGCACGGTGAATGTGACGGTGCATGATGATGTGCCATCCTACTTCTTGCCTGATACAATTTATGCCGAAGATGTCTCGCATGCTTCAGCAATAACTGGTTCTCTGAACTTTACTGGCCGTGCAGGAGCAGATGGCATTGGCGATGTGACTTTCAATGTGACGGAGGGCGCTGCCGCACAAGACGCAACAGGCCAATTTATCTACTTTAATGGTGAACAGATTTTCTATCACATCGTCGGCGTTAATGGCCACACGATTGAAGGAAGGTCGTCCGCAGTGAATGGAGGTGATTTAGCTTTTACGGCTACGTTAGATCCGGCCACGGACACTTGGACATTTAAACCTGTAGGCACACTTTATTCTGGAAATCCACTGAATACTGCAAATGCGTTGGCTACCGGTGGAAACAATCCAGTGAATGCCTTTGACTTCATTGGAGTTCAAGATTTGCTCGTGAGCTCCAATGGTGCCAATACTGTGAACACATCGACTGGAAAGTTTGGTATTGGCACTGGTCAAAGCATTGCCGGAGGAGAAGTTATCCGGTTTGACTTTGTGACAAATGCCTCCACAAACGGCACTACAAAGGTATTTGGTACCCACTACGATGTTTCGAGTTTTACGACCACAATTGAATCGACGAATAAAGAACCTAATATGACGATAAGAGCTGTGAACGCTAACAATGATACTTCTTTTGTTGGTGATCTTGGAGATACAACTGTTTTAGGTATTATTGTAACTGTTACCAACGCAGGGGGGACACTTACGCCATTAGTGACATATAGTGGTGGCATCGCAACTATCACGGGCTTGGAAGTTGGTGATAAAATTACCGTTGTGGCTGGTAGTGATCCATTCAGTGCAATTGAAATTACAGGAATTAATAATCCTGCTACAACTCAATCGGACAATTTTAAACTTGGCGCAATTGGTTTCACAACAACGAATGAAGTTTCGCCATTCGACGTTTCTATTCCGATTATTGGAAAAGACAGCGATGGAGACACTGTCAATAGTGCAGTATCAGCTCATCTCCTCCCTGATGCCAATACGCAGGAAGGTTCGTCTGGTATCGATGCGTTAACAGCGACTGCCACGGTGTTCAATTTGATTGGGCTCGATGGTAATGACAGTTTGACAGGTGTTAATGGTCAAAATGTTTATTTAGCGGGTGGTCGCGGCGTTGATACTTTGACAGGCATGAATGGCAATGACACATTGCTGGGTGGAAGCGGCGACGACATTCTGAGCGGTGGCTTAGGTGTTGATTTACTCATTGGCGGCTCTGGTCACGACACTCTGACGGGTGGAAGCGGTAATGATACGTTCGTCTTAGATGTGGATGCATTGGGCAGTGCAGCGCTTGGTGATCTCATCATTGACTATCAGGCAGGTGATGTTGTTGATCTCTCTGAAATGTTCACAGTGATTAGTGGCACTGGCACAGTGGATGATCACTTTAGAATGACAGGCACTACATTGGAAGTTGATCAGGATGGCACTGGCACCGCTCAAGCGTGGCAGGCAGTGGCAACAATTAATGGCTTTGTGGACGACGGCGCGCATACTGTTTCCATCCTCTATGATGACAACGTTACAGCTACTGATCAAAGCGGAACTATCAAGTAAGCAACGGCGAGGAAAATCTAACGTCGATCTTCAAACCTCACATCCATTAGTGTCGGGCGCAAGAATATTGCGCTCGGCGATTCAATTGGCCAAAATGCAAAACTTGGACGCAAGGGCAGGGCCATGGCGGTTTGGAGTGGTGCGATTGTTGGACCAGCCGCAACGGGTTCCAATTGGTTGTTAAGTGTAGGACGTGCCACCGAATTATTTGTGGCAACGAGCGCATTGTTATACTGGTTCTTGATCTGGCGCGTGGCGATGTTGATCCAGCGGCCACTGGCATTGAACGATGACACTGGCGCGTAATATGAAATTTGCTGGTGCGGCACTGGTCGTGCATTTTGATTGTCGAGAATGTAAACGCCTTGCGCGGTGCGCACCGACAGCACGGCGTGGCCCAAACTTTTGCGGGTGTCATTCACAATGATAATACGCATACTGTCTTCGCCAAAGCCCAAAGCTTTCAGCGAAGCATATTTGGCTATGACATAATCTTCACAATCACCACGGCCTTTGAGCGACTGTGCGGGGCTGGCCCAATAATCGGCCTTATTGTAAACAGCCTTGTCGTCAGTGTAGCGAATTTGCTGGTTAACCCACGCATTCACCGATGTGAGCTGGTTGGCAGTAGATTCAGCCGACCATGATTTTAGATTTTTGCGCCATGTAGCTAGATAGGCGGGGCAAGCTTTGTCGCCAGCATCGCATTTGCTATAAAGTTTCTGTTCACTGGCAATCAGGCCCTGCACATGCTGCCAGCCGCCCATGCCCGCAGTGGCATTGGTTTTAAATTCAAGGGATCCAAAAATACCAAAAGGCAGCGCCTGAGTAACTTTAGGTTTATTCAACTTTTGACTTGGGGGAACGGCACCCATGGCACCCGGCACAAAGGCAATGGCGGTGACGCAGAGTGCTAAAAATGAAAGCGCAGATTTGCGCTTGTCTGAAACATGAGCTTCATCAACGCTCGCGCAGGGCTTCGTTTCGCGCTTTGTTAATCGGTTTAAGTAGGTATTCCAGAACACTCTTTTTCCCCGTCAAAATGTCGACTGACGCGACCATTCCGGGGATGATAGGCAAACTCTCTTTTTCGGTTTTTAAGGTATTCTGTAAAGTTTTAACGGTCACGAGATAGAAGTTTTCGCGGAGCTGTTCATCGTAAACAGAGTCTGCAGAAATTCGTTCAACTTCTCCCTCAAGTCCGCCATAAATGGAAAAGTCATAGGCCGTAATTTTTACCACGGCAGCCTGCTTGGGGCGCACAAAAGCTATATCAGCTGGCCTTATTTTCGCTTCGATAAACAGTGAATCTTCCAGCGGCACCACCTCCATCAAGGTTTGCCCAGCTTGCACCACGCCACCCACTGTGTTGCTGTTGATCTTGTTAACTATGCCTTCAACTGGTGATTTAATATCAGCGCGAAACACCCGGTCTTTGGCGGCGCGCAAGGTTTCTTGCGTGACGGCAAGCTGTGCTTCTGCTTCTGAAAGCTCGGCACGGGCATCTTGGCGGAATTTTTCTTCCTGCTCTTTCACTTGGCCTTGGGCTTCGCGCACAGCTGCCTCAAGCTTAGGCTCAGTTTCCTTTTGGGTGGCGATTTGCCCTGCAGTATCAGCAATGTCGCGCTCCAACTTAATGATATCGGTGCGCGGCACCACGCCATTGGCGGCCAACGGCTTTTTGAGCTTCATTTCTTCGTTGGCCAATTTCAAATTGGTTTGGAAGCGCACCAAAGCGGTTTTCACTTCGCCAAGCTCGCGACTGCGCTGTTCAACACGTTCATTCAAAATACCAATTTGAGTTTGCAAGCTGTTGCGTTTGGCTTGAAATAGGCTGAGTTCATTTTTCACGAGATCAGGTGATGCTGCCAAAAGCTCAGCCGGGAATTGCGGATCAGTGCTAAGGTCGCCAGCCGATTCATGGCGCAACCTTGTGGTTCGCGCCGTAAAGGTCATCATCTTGGCAGTTACCTCACCAAGGTTAGATGAGAAGCCGGTGTCATCAATACGCACCAGAATGTCGCCTTTTTTGATGCGGTCTCCGGTTCGCACCAGCAGTTCTTTAACAATGCCGCCTTCCAAACTTTGCACCATTTGGGTTTTGCTTGAGGGGATCACCCGACCTTCGCCGCGCGTTACCTCATCGAGCTTTGCCCAATTTGCCCAAATCACAAAAGCTGCGAGCATTAATCCGATGAGGATAACCGAGGTTACCGCACCTCTTGGGGCGCCGCGCCTGAGTGCCGCGTCATATTCTGAAGCAAATTCGAGATCACTTTTATGACGGGCCATCATTTAAATTCCATTTGTTCAAAACACCTTCGCCCACGTTAACCATATGAGCTACCAGCAGACTCCCTTCTTTAGCTGTAATATGCTATAAAACTAAATAAAATTGAAAACGGTCTAAATCAGTTTGGTCGCAGAAACGAAAGTAAGTTTTCCATTGAGACATCGCACTGCCATATCTTTGCTGAATTGCAGTTTGCTGCTGGTGTTGGCGCTGTGCGTCACAGGTTGCGGAGTTATGCGGCTGGAAGATGTTATGGGCCCCGCGCCAACGCTGGCACAGCCCTCTCAAAATGTTGCTTTAGCCGGAACTCCCTCGCTGGCTCTGCCGCCAGCTGATTCTTTTGTAGCCGCCGATCCTGCAGCACCGAGTGATCCGGGCGAGAAGGAAACTGCGCCATTAGCACCTTCCGAAAGATTATCGCCTTTGTTGGCAGCCCAAGAAAATAAATCATTATTCTCCAGCTCGCGGCAGTGGATTGGCTTTCAGGCGGAGAATGGCATTGACGCTACAAATGCTGAAGGAACTGTTTGCTCTGGCAGACTTAATGGTGACCACGTTGTAAGTGGCCAAAAGATTTTGCTGGCTTGCAGTGACGGCAAATCTGCCACTCTCGAAATTCACCAATTGGACACATCAAGTGCCAAAGGGATCATGATCATCGATAAAGTTTTGCAAACCGCACTGATTAATAAGTGAATAGCCCCTAGATTTGTAGACGCTTTGCCATTTAATAACTCGGAACTTTTTGCAAAGTTTAGCGTTTCATTCAGATTTTCCGAAGATGAACATAACATTTCTATGTACTCACTATGAAAAGCTGAACAGAATTCGAACGAGTGAAAATATATGTGCACTTTCGCCGGAATTTTGTCACCGGAATTTGAAACTACAATCAAAATTCATATCTCATAGAAATATTGGAGGAACAAAATTTGACATCGCGCATTAATCAGAGGTCGAAGGCGTTGTTTCCCCCCCGTAGCAGCGTTTAAGATATTCCTCATTGACTTGCCCCCAATAATTAATTGGGGGCATTTTTTTGACCACCCAATTTAATGTCCGATTCAAGCCACCGCGCGGCTCAGGGCGCATTGACGCCATAGGCCATCGAGGGCTTCGATCAGATTTGAGATGTCTTCGTTGCTGTGCAGGGGCGAGGGTGTGATGCGCAGGCGTTCGCTGCCTCTTGCAACCGTTGGATAATTGATCGGTTGAATATAAATGCCGTGATGATCCAGCAAGTAGTCACTGATCCATTTACATTTGGTGGCATCGCCCACCATAACCGGAACAATGTGGCTTTGATTTTTGACATAGGGAATGCCGATGCAGTCTAGGCCCGCCTTTACTTGGGCAACACGCTCGCGCAAACGGGCCCGTTCAAATTCGCTGTTCTTGAGATGGACGATTGCTGCACGCGCGCCAGCTGCAACTGCGGGTGGCAAGGCTGACGAGAAGATAAAGCCAGATGCATGGCTGCGGACATAATCACACAGTTTTGTGCTGCCGGTGATGTAGCCGCCGACCACGCCATATGCCTTGGCCAAGGTGCCTTCAATCACGGTGATGCGGTCCATCAGGCCTTCGCGCTCAGCCAAACCACCGCCGCGCTTACCATAGAGACCCACGCCGTGAACTTCATCGAGATAGGTGAGCGCGCCATATTTATCGGCAAGATCACAAATTTCTGCGATGCGGCCAAAGTCGCCATCCATGGAATAAACTGACTCAAATGCGATAATTTTTGCAGCGCTCGGATCGGCAGCTTTTAAATGCTTTTCCAAATCAATCAGATCATTATGTTTGAACACAATTTTTTCGGCGCGGCTGTGGCGAATGCCTTCAATCATGGATGCATGATTTCCGGCATCGGAAAATACGATGCAATTTGGAAGTCCGCCAGCCAAGGTTGAGAGCGATGTCCAATTTGACATGTAACCAGAATTGAACAGCAAAGCAGCTTTCTTGCCATGCAGATCGGCTAGTTCTTTTTCTAATTCGACGTGATAATGGTTGGTGCCAGAAATGTTGCGGGTGCCGCCTGCACCTGCGCCGCATTTATCAATGGCTTCGTGCATGGCTTGCATCACTTTAGGGTTTTGCCCCATGCCGAGATAATCGTTTGAACACCAAATGGTGATGTCCTCAACTTTGCCGCTGACATGGCGCTTTGCCTTTGGAAAATGACCAGCCTGACGTTCTAAATCGATGAAGACGCGGTAGCGGCCTTCCTCCCGAAGTACGTCCAATTTCTCTGCAAAAAATTTTTCAAAATCCATCTTACTTTACTCCGTAGCGTAGGGTCTTCATGGGCTTGTGCCTTTCAAAAGTGGAAAGCCCAAGCGTTCAGCTAATTTTGTGGGCGTGTCGCCCGCGATGTTCTGGGCATTTAAATTTGCGCCGCGCTCCACCAATGTCGACGCCACTGCAGTTTGCTGCCCGCGAATAGCAAACATAAGGCTGGTATCGCCGTCATTATTTTTGGCATCGAGTTGATCCGAAGTTTCGAGAAAGCTCGATATGCAATCGGTGCAGCCTGAATAGGCGGCAAACATCAGCGGTGTGGTGCCGCGTGAATTGGTGGCGTTGATGTTGCTAACTACAGACATTAAATATCTCACCGAAAAGGCCTGCTTATGCAATGAAGCGATGTGAAGTGGTGAAAGGCCATCACCATCAGCTTGGGAAAGATCCGCACCCGACTTTGCGAGCCAAGCGAGCAGCGGCGTATCTCCTTTTTCTGCAGCATAGGACGCAGCGGTGCGGCCAGCACTGTCTTTGGTGTTGAGATTTGAGCCTGCCAATAGGCCTTTAAAATCTTGCCAGTTATTACAATTCTTGGCGATTAAGCTGGCGTTCAAATTGCTGTTGGTCTGCGTTGCGCTGCCGAGCAGTTTCGTTACGGTGTTGGGTTGGCAGGTTTTTGTGGCAAGGGAAATCGTATCGGAGTTTGCCAAACCAAGTGCTGGGTTTTTGTCAAAAAGCAAATTCGTCAATTCATCACTGTGCATGGTCAACGCGATCATCAAAGGTGTTGTATTGGTTGCATCGCTCTGCGGGGAAACATTTGCCTTCAGAAGTTTTAGAACGGTTTCGCTGTCGTTATTTTTTGTTGCCGTTACGAGTGCGAGGCTTGCATTTTTTGAATCAGTTGCAGTTTTGTCATTCACCAAGTTGTCGATTGCGACTTTGCTTTTTCGGGCAACGGCCAGAGTAAGCCAATCTGGTTGACCTTGGGGTCTTGCAGGTAACCCAGCAAAATTAATAGCATTGGGGCTTGTAGAAACTGCGCCAGAACTTGCAATTCTTTTAACTGTGGGAGGCGATGCTTTTTTTAGGCGACCAAGCAGATTATCAGCTTGCCTGTTTCCTGCCGCGCTGGCTTTTTCCAACCAAAATATAGCTGCTTTGCAGTCTTTGTTTGTGCCAAGGCCAATGCGATATAACTGGGCAAGTTTATATTGCGCTCCATTTTCGCCTGCATTTGCTCGGTTTTGTAATGCCAAAAAGGCGGATTTATAGTTTCGCTTCAAAATCAAATCATTGGTGCTGGACTTCACCTGTGGCTTTTGCTTTTTGGCTTGGGCAATTACCGGAAACATGAGAGCTGCCGCTATAAAAACTGCGCAAGCTAACTTGCTATGCTGTGCCATATTTAGTTTCCATATTGATGCCAATGGATTTTAGAAACTCGGTTGGAAGAATGCCGCCCGCACACACGATTACAGCTTCATTGCGAAGAATTTCAGTATTGCCCTCATAAGAAATCTCAACTGACGAATCGCTGATTGATTTTACTTGAGATTTTAGCAGTACCTTGAGCCTGCCAGATTGAGATTGCGCCTGAACTTTATCTCGATTTTTTGATTTGGCCCGGCCAAAGGCGTCGCTGCGATAAGAGAGGGTAACTGTGGTTCCCGGCTGATCTGCGATGCTTGTTGCTGCTTCTAAAGCAGAATCACCACCGCCAACCACCAGCACATGCTGGCCTGTGTATTGCTCCGGGTCGATCAGTTGATAAACCACTTTCTTATGGTCTTCGCCCGCCGCGCCAAGTTTCCGTGGGGTTCCACGCCTGCCAATGGCAAGGAGAATTGCACGACACTTTTTCGGGCCTGACTGTGAGGTAACTTCAAATCCACCGTCGAGGGACTGAATTTTTTCAACGCGGTCACGGTAGCTCACGTTCAACTGTTGCTTGGTCTCAATGTCACGCCAGAACTCCAGGAGTTTTTCTTTAGACACTTCTCGGAAATTTACTTGGCCGATGATCGGAAGTTTCGCAGGGGCAGTCATTACCACTTTGCCGCGCGGGTATTTAAAAACAGTGCCTCCCAAATCATCTTGCTCGATTACAAGGTAGCTGAGGCCAGCCTGCTTGGCGGCCAGTGCGCCAGAAAAACCAGCTGGTCCAGCCCCAATGATAATGAGATCGATGCGGTCTTTTTGACCTAACCCACTGATCTTAGAAATGCTGTCTACGGCCTGGCGGCCTTGTTCCACGGCATTGCGAATGAGGCCCATGCCGCCTAATTCGCCAGCAATAAAAACCCCCGGCACATTGGTTTGAAAGTCCGGTCCAACGCGCGGCAAATCAATGCCGCGCTCGGCTGATCCAAAAACTAAACTGATGGCATTGGTTGGGCAGGCGGTTTTGCATGCGCCATGGCCAATGCAATGGGTGGGTTCTACCAATTCAGCTTTGCCGCCGATAATGCCGATGACATTGCCTTCCGGACACGCAGACGCACACGTTCCGCAACCCAAACACAAGGACGGGTTTATGACAGGATGAAGAGAACTCGGTTCAGTCAGTCCAGCTTCAATGGCTGCCGTCTTGATGGCCAAGCTGCGAGACTCAATTTTGCGAGACCGGCCAAAGTAGTAACCGAATACGACCAACAGCAGCAGCGCGTAGGGCCAATAGATCAGCACGTGTCTGTCCTTTAGTTGATTCCCAATTCAGTTGCGGCGGCTTTAACTTTTTCAAGTGTCGCTGCGTCTGCGGCAAAAACAGTAAGCGCCTTGGCTAATGCGGCCTTGGCATTGTCGGCTTCATTCAACACTTGATAAGACCGCATGAGACGTATCCAACCTTCAAAATCGTTTGGATTTTCAGTTAGTTTGTCTGCCAGTCTTCCAACCATCGATTTGATCATTGCCTTTTGATCACCCTCTGGCAAAGCTTGAATGGTGGTTTTTTGTTCATCTGTTATCACAGGGGCGGAGGCTGCTGGTGGAATGGCTGATGCGCCATTGGTCGAGGTTCCTTGCGCAATAGATTTCAATCCATCCATCGTGGCTTTGTCGGATTTGAAGATTTCAAGGGCCTTTGCGAGAGCTTCGTCGGCACCTTTCTTGTCGCCACTCACTGTCAGTGAACGGATCATCATGGCCCAGCCATCGCGGTCATTTGGATTTGCTTCCAGTTTGGCGGCAAGTTTAGCGATCATGCCAGCCACCATCTGATCTTTTTCTGGCTGGCTAAGTGTTTGTTGTTGGGTGCCAGGGGCAGCGAGGCTCGGCATAGCCAAAGCAGATGACACGTCGCGGCCAGTGGCTTTTGCTAAATCAGATATGCGTTGCTTTACGTCGTCACGCCAGCCCGCATCAGCGGGTGTGTCTGCGAGAAGGGCCAGCCAACGATCTAAAGCTCCGGATTGGTCGCCTGCTTGCTCATGGGCCAATGCATCATAGAAACGGCCACGTGAGTCTTTTGGTTCTTTGGCCAAGACTTCGGCGATCAAGGTTTGTGCTTTTGGCGTCACGATGCCTTGCGACATTTGCACAATGGCTTCGGCAAAGGCCGACTTATATTCGGTGTTTGTGGGATCAAGTTCCAGCGCCTTTGCATAAGCGTCAGTCGATTCTGGATAATGTTGCAAGTTAAATTGCGACCAACCCAACATTCGCCAGCCTTCAGCATCCTTTGGATTGGCCTGCAAGCGGGCTGTAAGCTTAGCTACCATTTGATCGACCTGTCCGGGATTGGATGCTGGTGCCGCGGCTTGAGCTGCATCAGCTGGAGCGGCTGCAACTGGTGCTGCTTGCGGTGTGACTGACGGCAAATCAGGACTG
>JANOXS010000003.1:0-66751 GCA_031418535.1 Hyphomicrobiales bacterium
ACAGACGGAAATGCACCACACCTCTGAAATCACGCCCTTCATTGAACTGCGCCTGTGGGAAGACCAAGACATTCCAAGCCTTCGCCGCATGTCTGAAAAAATGAAAGCCCATGGCGGGCTGGCAGGTATTCAGTTGGCATATTCCGGTATCAATGGTCCCAATTTTTACACCAAAGAAGTGCCTCTAGCACCTACTGCTTTGCCCATTCGCACCTTCACCAATGATCCTGTGCAGGCCCGTGCCATGGATAAAACTGACATCACAAATTTGCGCCGCTGGTTTGTGAACGCCGCTAAGCGCTCGCGCACTTCAGGTTTTGATTTGATCTGTTTATATGGCGCCCATGGCTTTGGCATTTTCCAACATTTCCTCAGCCGCGCCACCAATCACCGAACCGATGAATATGGTGGCTCACTGGAAAACCGCTCGCGCTTTGCCAGAGAGGTTGTGGCCGATATGCGCGATGCTGTGGGAGACACAATGGGCCTCACCATGCGCGTGTCATTAGATGAGAGCATTGGCAACCTTGGTTTTTCAAATGCTGAATTGCGCGAATTTATTGATATGAACCGTGACCTGCCCGATTGCTGGGATTTGGCGCAAGGAAGCTGGGATGAATGCTCGGGCCCTTCGCGCTTCAAAGAAGAAGCCGCCCAAGAGGCTTTGGTTAAAGGCATCCGCGACCTAACTTCCAAACCAGTCGTAGGCGTTGGACGCTTCACCAGCCCCGATGTGATGGCGCGTATGGTGAAGCAAGGCGTGTTAGATTTTATCGGTTGCGCCAGACCCTCAATCGCTGATCCCTTCTTGCCAAACAAAATTGATGAAGGCCGTGTTGAAGATATTCGTGAATGCATTGGCTGCAATATATGCATCACAGGCGACATGACACAATCCATCAGCCGCTGCACCCAAAACCCCACCTTTATGGAAGAGTGGCGCAAAGGCTGGCATCCTGAAAAAATGAATGCCAAGGGAGCAAGTCAAAATGCTCTCATCATAGGTTCAGGCCCCGCCGGGCTTGAGGCCGCCCGCGCCCTTTCGATGCGTGGTTATGATGTGGCCATTGCCGAAGCAAAAACCGAAATCGGTGGACGCGTGGCGCGTGAGCGCTTGCTTCCTGGCCTCTCTGCGTGGGGCCGCGTGGTCGATTATCGACAATATCAATTGAGCCAACGCCCCAATGTGCAAACCTATCTCGAAAGCTTTCTTGATGCCGACAATGTGATGGAATTTGGTTTTGAAAATATCTGCATTGCCACCGGCTCCACTTGGCGGCGCGATGGCGTGGCGCGTCAACACGTTGTGGCCCCTCCTATGGATAAGGCCATGCCTGTGTTCACCCCCGATGATATTATGTCTGGAAAATTGTCAACCGGAGACGTAGTCATTTACGATGATGACCATTATTACATGGGGGGCGTGCTGGCAGAATTGTTAGCACAAAAAGGCTGCATTGTAACACTGCTAACACCCTCCGCTTTCGTATCGGATTGGACGCGCAACACATTGGAACAAGGCGCTATCCACCGCAGGCTTGTGACCACTGGAGTGAACATTGTTCTCAATCGTGGACTGACAGAGGTTCGCAATGATGGCGTTGTGACCAACTGCACTTACACAGGCCAAACCAATGTGATATCTTGCAATGCCATTGTGCTGGTCACCTCGCGCACCAGCACCGATGAACTCTACCACGCCCTCCGCGCCCGTGAAAACCAATGGGCCGATGCTGGCATTAAAACTGTAAAACTCATCGGCGATGCCGCAGCCCCCGGCCCGATCGCTTGGGCCACCTATGCTGGTCACCGTTTTGCCCGAGAGTTAGATGAACCAGATCGCGGGGATGAACTTTCATTCCGTCGTGAAGTTACGCAACTGGCAAAAACTTTTTAATAAGAATTTGCAATTCAGGTTCTTGCACCAATTCTGCTGCCCTCAAAGCGCTGAACCATTTGCGCTTGCGTTGCTTTTTTTCGGGCCAGTTCCGCAATATCGCCTTAACAGTGAGCTTGTATACAATCACGCGGCAGGGCAGCAATGCACTATCCTTCAAGCGTTTGATATAATCGAAGGCCCCAATCGATTTGCAGCTTATGCGGCCTTCAACGCCAGCTTCTTCAAATGCCTCACGCTTTGCAGCATTATAGTCTTTAAGCCCGTCCATGGGCCAGCCTTTTGGAATAATCCAACGTTTTGTTTCACGCGACGTGATGAGCAATATCTCCACTCTGCCCCGCCGCTTTCGAATGGGCAGGGCCGCAATTTTGTGGGCTGGCTTTTTCTCTGTCACAACACGAAATGAACAAGCCAATAGAACAACGCCGCCATAATGCCCGCGGCTGGCATGGTAATCACCCAAGCATAAACAATGCCGGTTGCTATGTTCCAACGCACTGCGGAAACCCGTCGTGCTGAACCCACGCCAACAATTGCTCCGGTAATTGTGTGCGTGGTTGAAACTGGAATGCCAAGGTAAGTTGCCATGAACAGGGTGATGGCTCCGGCTGTTTCGGCACAGGCCCCTTGTGTAGGTGTAAGGCGGGTGATCTTGGAACCCATCGTATGCACAATGCGCCAGCCACCCATTAAGGTGCCAAGGCCCATCACCGTATAACACGAAAATATCACCCATGCTGGCACTGTGAACTCTGCGTACATGCCGTGTGAAAATAACAAAACAGAAATAATGCCCGCAGTTTTCTGCGCGTCATTGCTGCCATGGCCCAGTGAATAAAGTGCTGCCGAAATAAGCTGTAATTTGCGAAACAGGCCATCTGCAAAAGCTGGGTTGGCGCGCACAAAGAGCCAGCTCACTAAAAGCATCAACAGCATTCCGAGGAGGAAGCCTGTGAAGGGAGAGAGCACAATTGCATAAATGGTTTTACTGAGACCAGACCATTTGATTGCCCCAACACCCGCTTTTGCAATGCCAGCACCTACAATGCCACCAATCAACGCATGAGACGAAGAAGAGGGAATGCCCAAGCGCCATGTGATGATGTTCCACGTTATAGCACCAGCGAGTGCCCCAAACACCATGGCATCGTCAATGAGCGCTGGATCAACAATGCCCTTGCCTACTGTTGTTGCCACATGCGTGCTGAAAATGAAGAAAGCCGCGAAGTTAAAAAAAGCGGCCCATAAAACCGCATATTGCGGTTTCAAAACGCGGGTGGAAACTATTGTTGCAATCGAGTTTGCTGAATCATGCATACCATTGATGAAATCAAAAAACAGCGCAACCGCGATGAGAAAAACAAGCGAAAAAGTGACAACACCCATATCCATGAGTTAGCTCCTTTGATAGCTTAAACGTGTTCAATCACGATGCCGCTCATCACGTGAGCAACCTCTTCAAAGCGATCAGCCACTTTTTCCAAATGCTCATAAATTTCTGAACCGACAATAAATGTCATCGGGTCTTTTTTACCCTTGCCCTTGAACAAGGCTTTAATGCCTTCCTCATGGAGTTGATCTGAAGCATCTTCAATCGCAATCATTTGCTCAGTAATCACATGAAGACGATTGCCATTCTTACCAACATTGCGAAGCAGCGGCAGGGCCTCAGCATTAAGTGCTGCAAGCTTCACTGCATCTTCGGCCATCTTCACCATGTTTGGTTCAAAACTTGATACTTCAAAAAGTAAAATAGCCTTGGCAGTTTTATTCATCTGGTCAACCGCATCATCCATAGCGCTGATCAGATTCTTAATGTCGCTGCGATCAAATGGCGTGATGAAGCTTTTTCGTAACGCCTGCATCACCTGATCGGTAATTCTATCGGCATCATCTTCATGGGCCATCAAGTTTTTGCAGTTTGCTGTTATGGTTTTGCCACCTTCAAAAATCGCCCGCAACGAGGCCGCAGCAGCAACGGCTTTTGCGGCGTGTGCTTCAAAGAGATCAAAAAACTTCTCCTCCTTCGGCATCAGCTTTTTGAAAAAATCAAACATTGGCAAAACCCTCCATCCCTAAATCGGCATAGCGCACCTGATAGCAGCATCAAAGTGGCTTAATTGGTAAACTCACAACTTCCGAAAACGCAAATATTCTGATCCCCGGCCTTCACGCACAGCTTTGGCTTCATAGCGAGTACGCGTCCAATTCTCAAAAGGTTGCAAGGGGTCGCCTTCTTCCATGAAGCCCGCATGAGCGGCCATGTGTTCGCGCGTCCACAGCACATATTCTTCAATGTCGCTAGCAAACCAAAATTGTCCAGAAGGTTTGAGAACACGGTGAATTTGCACTAGATTTGTTGGCGAAACAAATCGCCGTTTGTTCTGCCGGGCCTTTGGCCACGGGTCTGGATAAAGCAGATAAACCCGTTCAAAACATCCGTCGGGCAAAGCGTCAAGCAACACCCGTGCATCACCATAATGGACCCGCACATTTGTAAGTCTGCGCTCGTCAACTTCAGCTAGCAATTTGGCAACACCGTTAAGATAAGGCTCAGCACCCAATATCGTGACTTCAGGATTCAGCGCTGCTTGATGCGCCAGATGCTCTCCGCCACCAAAGCCAATTTCCAGCCAGCGTTTTTCACTCGTTCCTGCAAGTGGGGCCGACAAATCCACCGCCACCTGTGGCAACAATATATCCATCAAACCAACATGCGTACGGCGCAAAGGTTTCCCCTTGCGCCGTCCATAAAATTGAAACTTCGGCGGTTCAGAAATCACTTAACCGCCGCTTTGAGGGCATCAACAAGATCGGTCTTTTCCCATGAGAAGCCACCGTCCTTGGTGGGCTTGCGGCCAAAATGACCATAAGCCGAGGTGCGCGCATAGATCGGCTTGTTCAAATCCAAGTGTGTGCGAATTCCGCGTGGGCTGAGGTCCATCACCTTGCGCAATGCCTTTTCGATTTTTGCATCATCAACTTTGCTGGTGCCATGCGTATCAACATAAACTGACAAGGGTTGCGAAACACCAATGGCATATGACAATTGAATGGTGCACTTTTTTGCAAGCTTGGCAGCAACCACGTTCTTGGCCAAATAGCGTGCAGCATAAGCCGCCGAACGATCAACCTTTGTTGGGTCCTTGCCAGAGAATGCGCCACCACCATGAGGGGCAGCACCGCCGTAAGTATCCACAATGATCTTACGGCCAGTGAGGCCTGAGTCGCCATCTGGGCCACCGATATAGAATTTGCCTGTGGGATTCACGTGCCAAACTGTGTCCTTGGTAATCCAGCCCTTTGGCAAAGCTTTTTTCACATAAGGTGTGACTAACTTCAAAACATCTTTCGAAGTCATGTGTTCATCGATATGCTGGTGTGACACGACGATTTGTGTAGCGCCAACTGGCTTGCCGTTTTTGTATTTAACAGTCACCTGACTTTTAGAATCAGGCCCCAACTGGCTGGCTTTGCCAGAGTGGCGCGCTTCAGCCAGCAACTGCAATATGCGTTGCGAATAATAGAGTGGAGCCGGCATAAGGTCTGGCGTTTCATCGCAGGCATAGCCAAACATAATGCCCTGGTCGCCTGCACCTTCATCTTTATTGGCGGCTGTATCAACGCCAACTGCAATGTCAGCTGACTGGTCATGCAGCAATATTTCAACTTTTGCAGTGTCCCAATGGAAGCCCTGTTGCTCATAGCCGATTGACTTGATGGCAGCGCGCGCCACCGCTTCAATCTTGGCATGGGTCACTGATTTTGGACCGCGGGTTTCGCCAGCAATCACAATGCGATTTGTCGTTGCCAAAGTTTCGCAAGCCACACGCACTTGCCATGGGTCCATCCCCTCGGCCAAAGCTTCGCGGAAAAACAAATCCACGACTTCATCAGAAATCCGGTCGCAAACCTTGTCAGGATGACCTTCTGATACAGATTCACTGGTGAAGAGATATGAGCTACGTGCCGTATTCTTGAGTGCCATGGGGTTCCCCGCTTGAATTAAAAAACTATATAAGGAAATCTTTATACCGATTTCGCCTTAATGACAGTCCGCAAGAAACAGGTCAAGCCAAAACCTCCCGCGGTTTTAAAACGGGAAAGTTTGACGACTTACAATTGAACATCAGGCTTTTGGTTCGCCAACCATGCGCGAAAGATTGGCGATGATCTTGAGTTTCAATTCGGCATCAGCATTTTTAAAGGCTTTTGCCAATTGAATAGCTTCAGGTGTCATCATTTGTGCAATGAGATCATTGTTATTGACGCCCTCGGCCAAGCCGCCAGACTGATCAACCTCAGGCAAGCCATCATAAAAAAACTGAATGGGAACGCCCAAGGTTTTGCTGGCATAAAACAGGCGGCTGGCGCTAATGCGGTTTGAGCCTTTTTCGTATTTTTGAACTTGTTGAAATGTAATCCCAAGAAGTTCACCAAGTCGTTCTTGCGACATGCTGATCAACTGTCTGCGCATCCTTATGCGCGATCCAACATGGACATCTATGTAATTTGGGTCACGCCGTGTCATAGTAGTACCTCAGACCGTTGCCCCCAGCCTACAATGATACAAATCTTCCTAAGCTTCATTAGACCATCAGCATAGGATAAGTCTAGCGCCATGCAATATTTGTTCCTTAACATATTACTAATTTCCACCCCTTAGGCCTCGACCTTTTCGAGCGGCCGGCGCAAAATAATTGTCGCTGTAAGACACACGCAAACTAACAGTACAAAAACGAACTCACCCCACATCGAAAACACAGTGCTAGCCAATGACTTCGGAACCCGCGAATCGAGAACCGCAATTTGATCCATCTCTGATTGTAGGACATAACCTCCGGTTGTGTCAATCACTGCGCTAATTCCAGTGTTGGCGACGCGAACAGTGCCTAATCCTTGTTCAACGGCCCGCATCCGCAACTGCGCTAAATGTTGTCGCGGTCCCGCAGAATTTCCAAACCATCCGTCATTGGTCACGTTTAACAACCAATCTGGCCGTTTGCCTCTACTTGGGATTGTAGCTAGAAAAATATCCTCATAACAAATTTGCATCGCAATCAAACCAAGCCCCGGGACCTCCACATCTGTGGGCCCAGCACCGCTGCTGAAACTTTCTGGTAAGTTCACAATTTTTCGAAAGCCCAAAGGCTCAATCAACCATGCGAGTGGCAAATATTCGCCACCTGGAACCAAGTGGTGTTTATCATAAGTGGCAACAACTTTGGCTTGGCCATCAAAGGCCAGAATGCTGGTAAAATAATTTGCAACTGCTGCATCAGCAGATGTGCGCCGCACCGCACCAGTTAAAAGAATTTTTCGGTCCAGCAATATTTTACGCAGTTCATTTTTGCCCTCTTCACTTTCATCAATCAAAAACGGTACAGCTGATTCGGGCCACACAATTACTGTCGGTTCTGCGCCCTTCGCAGGCTGTGCCGAAAGCTGTAGCAATTGATCAAAAATCGCCCGGGCATTGTCGCCCCGCCACTTATCACTTTGTGCAATATTGGGCTGAACCAAGCGCACCACGGGGCCGTCTAAAAATTCCGGCACAAATGACGCAACACGCCACTCCCCCCAAGCCCAGGCCAGCGGCAAACTTATTCCAATTAGAATTGCAACACTGCGCTGGCGCTGATCAGTCTGACAAAGACCAAGTGGCACCAACGCCCAAAGCAATATCATGAGTGTCAAGCCGTTCATGCCCACAACCGAGGCAAGCTGCAAAACCCCTCCCATCCCATCTGCAGCAAGCCCCGGAACTGCCCACGGAAAACCAGTAAGGATATGACCCCGAAGCCATTCAAAAATTGTAAAACTAAGTGGATAAACTAAAATTGCCGGAGTGCCATGAACCACAAACCTGTGTCCGACCGCAGCCGCCAGCGCCCAGAACAAAGCCAACAGCGCCGCAAGGCCGCAAACAGCAAAAGGCATCATCCACAAGAAAGCATCAGCATCCACCAAAAAAGCAAAAGCAATCCAATGCAAGACCGCGAGAAAATATCCAAACCCAAACATCCAACCCAGATAAAAAGACTCTCGGCGCTTGGTGTCGCCACCCGAATCTAAAGCCAAAATAAAGGCCGGAAACGTAATTCCTAAAATCCACCATGCATCGATAGGTGGCATCGAAAGGCCAGTTAATAGTCCGAGTGCAAAAACCGACAACAGCCTGTGAAATCGCGTCAAATCAGCCAACCAAAGCAACAAATTATTCACAGCTGTTCGCATTTGTTAACGAATTACCCCTTTTTATTAACTAGTTCTCTAAAGCAAGAATTGCTACCATAGCAAGCGAGGCAGTTCGGGCTACTTATGCGCTGCTGAGACTGGGGACAAAATGAACGATAGAAACACTGCAGAAAGTGCCTTTGATGGCGTGCACGCAATAACTGAAATTATTGCGACGCTTGATACACCAAACGGATTTTCGCGATTACACTCTAACCAAAGAAAATTTTTGCTGGCCGCAATTCTGGGTACAATTGTGCCAATCGATGGCAAAATTAAAGCCGTCGAAGTCCAACACTTGAAGTCACACCTTCAAACAAAATACAATTTGAGCGCCGACATTTTGAAGTCAGCTTTGTCCTACGCAAATATTGGCCTTTCCGCTGAACACATGAAAAAAGCCAGCAGCAAATTACAGGAATTATTGAGCATCGACGATCGCACAAACCTGATTAGCATGTTGTGGGATATCGCACTTTCAGATGACGAGCTTCACAGTTCAGAGGAAGCTCTGATTTATCAACTGGCAGATAATGCGGGAGTACCGAGAAAGCGCGTTGCCGAACAACAGGCGCGCCTTCAAAGCAATCGCGGCAATTAACTAGCGGTGAGCCTTTACTACAGCTTCTGCCATCGAGCACAAAATCTCAAACATCATAACGCTGCCCGCATAGGCGGTCATGCCGGATGGATCAAAGGGCGGCGAGACTTCAACCACGTCGGCACCTACAATGTTAAGTCCGCGCATTTCGCGCAACATTTGTTGTGCTTGGAAAGTTGTGAAACCACCGATCTCCGGTGTGCCCGTTCCCGGAGCATAAACCGGATCAAGCATATCAATATCAAAGCTGACATACACATCGGAGTCTCCAACGATTGAACGCGCTTCGGCCATAATGGCCTTCGGGCCTTTTTCCATCGCCTCTTCAATCCGCACTTGCCGAACACCCATTTTTGCACCGTAATTAAAATCGTCAAGATCATACATTGAGCCGCGCAGCCCAATTTGAATGGTGCGTTTAGGATCAAGCACACCTTCCTCAATGGCCCGTTTGAAGGGCGTGCCGTGGGTATATTTAAAGCCACCAAAATAACTGTCATAAAGATCTGTATGGGCATCAAAGTGGATCATCGCACAGGGCTTCTTGGCTCCAAGTGCTCGCAAAACCGGAAGCGAGCACAAATGGTCCCCCCCCGCCGAAAGCGGGCGAATGCCTTTGGCCACCAGTGCTTTATAATATGTCTCAACCCGCGCCAAAGCATCATCCACATTGGCCGGGTTCACGGGGCAATCGCCAAGATCAGCCACATTGGCCAAATCATAAGGCACCACATGCGAAGTTTGATGCATACGCCTAACCATGGCAGACTGATCGCGCATTTGCCGTGGGCCATGACGCGGGCCCGGGCGATTTGTGGTGCCACCATCCCATGGAATGCCGACAATTCCAATATCGATACCCTGCGCCTGTTCTAAATCCACGTGAGGCAAACGGAAAAACGTCGATAGCCCGCCAAAGCGCGGCGTAACGAGGCCAGAAACGGGTTGATTGAAGTTGGTCAAAGAAAACTCCTCTGAATTTTTTTCTACAATGGCCTGAGCCTCAAATTGATGCAAGGCCACAAGGTATTCGCCTCATCCAAACGCGCTGTTTGGAGGAACATCAATTTTGTGTCATACTGGGCGAGATTAGTTCTTCGAAGAGACGATCTAGGGAGGACACACATGTCTGAAACCTTGTTAAAAACCTTCGATAAACCTGACGAAATCCGTGAGTTCCCGTTCGGACGCTTTGAGATCATTCATCTCGACGGTGTCTCACTCGGCCGCGCTACCTATCAGCCCGGGTGGAAATGGTCCGTCCATAATGCGCCAATCGTTGGCACCAGCCTGTGCCTTGCCCCTCATACGGGAACAGTCTTGTCAGGTCATGGTGCCGTTCAATATGAAACTGGCGAATATCTCGATCTCGTTGCGGGAACGGTTTTTTACATCACCACCACCCCGCATGACAGCTGGGTGGTGGGTGATGTGCCGTATGTGTCGCTGCATGTCTTGAAACCACATGTGCATTGAACGGGTGACGAGAAGACCATGCAAGCCAGCGTAATCGACCTTATCGGCAACACCCCGCTGCTACCACTGCGGCGCGTTACTAAGGTGGGTCACGCCAAGGTTCTCATCAAACTCGAATCGGCCAATCCCACTGGCAGCATGAAAGACCGCGCCGCTTTGGCAATTGTCCGCAGGGCTGCTGAGAATGGTCGGCTGAAACCCGGCGGAACAATTGTCGAATGCACCAGCGGAAGCACCGGAACATCCTTGGCTAGTGTGGCTGTTGCCCTCGGCTACAAATGCCTTCTCGTCTCATCAGATGCATTCAGCGACGAAAAGCTCGCCCACATGAAAGCCCTTGGTGCCGAATTGCAGATTGTGAAAAGCGACAATAAGAAAATTACCGCAGAACTGGTCCACACCATGATTGAAGCTTCGCGCCAATTGAGCTTGCAGCCGAGCCACTTCTGGGCTGATCAATTCAGCAATCTTGATGTGTTGGCCGGATATTCGGCCTTGGGCGACGAAGCATGGAAACAGACTGGCGGTCACATTGATGCTTTCGTGCATTGTGTGGGAACCGGAGGATCACTGCGCGGAACAGCAGAGGCACTCAAACGCCACGATGCCACCATCCGCATTGTGGCAGTTGAGCCTGAGGAATCGCCAGTGCTGTCAGTTGGAAAGTCCGGCAGCAACCGCATTGAAGGCATTGGCATGGGCTACGTCGTGCCTTTGTGGAAGGCCGAACTTGTAGATGAGATTATGACGGTTTCAGCGAGCGACGCGATGGCTATGGCACGGCGTCTGGCCCGCGAAGAAGGCCTGTTTGCTGGCGCCTCAACCGGAGCCAATGTGGTTGCGGCCCTGCGCTTGGCCGCGCACCTTGGGCCGAATGCCACGATCGTTACAATCCTGATTGATAGCGGGATAAAATATTTGAGCACTGAAGTTTACAAAACCGAGGAGTTCCAAAATGTTTGATCGCCACCACATCCTCGACGCCATCGGCAATACACCGCTGGTTGAACTTCGGCATATTGTTCCCACAGGCAGTGCGCGCATTGTTGCCAAACTCGAATCGGCCAACCCCACGGGCAGCATGAAAGATCGCTTGGCGCGGAATTTAATTCAAAGCGCTGCGGGAAAAGGCCTGCTACCTGCTGGCGGTACTGTGGTTGAATACACCGCTGGCACAACGGGCATTTCGCTTGCATTCGTCGCCCGCGCTTTGGGATACAAAACCCACTTCGCCTTCTCCGATGCCTTCAGCGATGAAAAGCGTTTCACGATGTTGGCCTTTGGCGCGGAGATCACCGATGTTCTGAGCGATAATAAGAAAATTACCAAGGACCTCATTCAAGCCATGATCGCTAAGGCGGGTGAAATTAGCCAAAAACCAAACCACTGGTGGTCCGATCAATTAAAAAATGAAGACGGTGCGGCGGGATACACCGGACTCGGTGAAGAAATTTGGCGGCAGACCAGCGGCACAGTCGATGCTTTTGTTCACACCGTCAGCACTGCGCATTCCATTCATGGCGTAAGCCGCGCTCTTAAAAACCAAAAGCCTGATATTCAAATATTTGCTGTTGAACCTGATGAATCCGCAGTCCTGTCGGGCCGCCCTCCGGGCTCCCATAAAATTGAAGGGATCGGTCTTGGCTTTCTACCGCCGCTTTGGTTTCCCGCCGAAGTAAACGAAATTCTCACCGTTTCAACGGACGACGCCAAAGCCATGGCACGGCGCTTGGCCAAGGAAGAAGCGATTTTTGCTGGCACGTCCACAGGTGCCAATATCGTAGCAAGCCTACGCGTGGCCGAGCGACTTGGGCCCAATGCAACTGTGGCAACGTTGATTGTCGATTCCGGACTACGCTATCTGAGCACGGACGTATTCCGTCAGAGCATTTGACGAGAGGCCCTTGACCCAGCTACCACTGCTGAATGAACAATAACTATGATTTTATCGTAATCGGCGCTGGCATTGCGGGCGCATCGGTGGCAGCCCACCTAGCCGCTTCTCACACAGTGCTCATTCTCGAAATGGAAGATCGCCCAGGCTATCACACAACAGGAAGATCCGCTGCAAGTTACGAGCCCAATTACGGACCCGTTCCCATGCTTGCATTAATCAGGGCCAGTCACAATTTCTTTATGGCCCCGCCAAAAGGCTTCACTGAAGCGCCACTTTTTTCGCCACGCGGCTCATTCTTCTTCCAGCCTGTCGATCAAGAAAAAGAAATGGATGAACTTCTTTCTAAGAGTTCTGGCTTGAAAGAATATTCCGAAGCTCAAACCACCACACTTTATCCGATCTTACGACCGGGCTATGCAAAACGTTTTTTCTATGATGATGCAACGGGCGATCTTGATGTAGACCTGCTGCATCGAGGCTACTTACGCATGTTCAAAGCCGCCGGCGGAAATTTGATCAACAACGCTGGCGCTCAATCCATTGAACGCACGAACAATAAGTGGCGGATAAAAACTCCAGCGGGAACATTTATAAGCCCAACAATAATCAATGCCGCCGGTGCTTGGGGTGATGTGGTGGCCACACTAGCAGGCGTAAAAGCCCTTGGCATAGTTCCTAAACGCCGCTCAATTGGCGTCGTGTCAGTGAATGGATATGACGGTTTCGAAAAGTGGCCCATGGTAACCGATGCGGCAGAAACATGGTACGCAAAACCTCAAAGCGGAAAAATGATAATTTCATCCGCGGATGTTACACCCGTCGAACCCCATGATGCTTACGCTGATGATATGGCTGTTGCCGAGGGCATTGAGCGCTTGATGAATGCCACTACATTTGAAGTAACACATTTAGATCATTCATGGGGAGGGCTTCGCACCTTTGCACCAGATAAAAATCCTGTGGTCGGATTTGATCCACACACAGAGGGTTTTTTCTGGCTGGTCGGCCAAGGCGGCTACGGCATTGAATCAGCCCCTGCCTTATCACGAACAGCTGCGGCCTTAGCACAAAACAAACCCGCCCCCGAAGATGTATTGAGCTTTGGATTAAACATCGCAGACATTCACCCCGAACGCTTGAGGTAATCATGGCCAACCGTCCCGAACTTTCCGTTGGAGAAGCCCTTGTTGGCTTGCTCGAAGCATACGGGGTTGACACCATCTTCGGCATTCCCGGTGTGCACAATGTTGAAATGTACCGCGCTCTGCCGCGTTCAAATATCAAACACATTTTAACCCGCCACGAACAAGGCGCAGGCTTTATGGCCGATGGCTATGCTAGGGCCACCGGAAAGCCCGGCGTGTGTTTTACCATCACCGGGCCAGGTCTGCTCAACATTCTAACCCCCATGGGACAAGCATGGTCTGACTCGAGCAATATGCTGGTGATCGCTTCAGCCCTTGATATGGCCGACAGCGCCCAAGGCCGTGGGCGGTTACACGAGATGATTGATCAGCGCGCTGCCGCCGCATCGGTCACCAATCTGCACATGCGAGCATATACACCCAAAGACGTACGCGATGGCGTAGCCCGCGCTTTCGCCAATTTCTCCAGCCAAAGGCCAAGACCTGCCTATCTTGAAATTCCACTTGATATGTTGAAAGTTGCAGCAGGTGACGGCTGGCATGACAGGCCAATGCCACGCCGCGCATTGCCACAGGCCGATCAGATTGCTGCGGTGGTGGCGCGACTGAATTCAGCTAAGCGCCCGATCATCATTCTCGGTGGCGGAGCCCTTGATTGCGGCAAGGCAGCACTCGCTATTGCCGAAAAATTAGGTGCACCGATCCTCACCACAACAGCTGGCAAAGGTGCAATTCCGGCAGATCATCCACTTTGCATGGGCTATCGGATGGGCCGCTCACACGCTGTGGATTTCATCCGATCAGCCGATGCCATTCTTTGTGCCGGCTCGCAACTTTCGGAAACCGACTTCTGGCAAGATGATGTGGTGATCGAGAAGAACCTGATCCGCATTGATATCGATGCCGATTCATTGGCCCAACCGCATACCGCTGAAATTGCCATTCAAGCTGATGCCAAAGCCACGCTGGAGGCAATAGCTGCAGGCCTTGGTCAGCATACGGGCACGGCCAAGAGCGAGATCGCGGAGAGTGAGACGGATTATCTGCGCAATGTGATTACAGACACAAAACAGCAAGACATTCTAAAAGTGCTGGATGTGATCCGCGCTACGTTACCACGCGAGACAATTGTCTGTTCCGACATGACCCAAATCGCTTATGTGGCAAACGAGGCCTTCCCGGTTTATGAACCGCGCACATGGATCCACCCAGTTGGCTTTGGCACACTTGGTTTTGCATTGCCTGCGGGCATTGGTGCGAAATTCGGCAAACCGCAATCGCCCGTTGCCGTATTGGTCGGTGACTATGGTTTGCAGTACACCCTCAATGAGCTGGGCACTGCGGCAGAACACAAATTGCCGATCATCATTCTCGTTTGGAACAATGAAAGCCTCGGGGCCATTCACGACAATATGGTGAGCTTTGGCATCCAACCCAATGCTGTAACTTTGCAGAATCCAGATTTTCAAATGCTAGCGAGGGCGTATGGTGCCCACGCCGAAAAACCTCAGTCGCTCAAAGCCCTGGGGCTTGCCATTCAAACTGCATTGAAGGCCGATGGCCCCACTTTAATTGAGATGACTCCACGGATGGTGCATGGCTGAATGTGCTATCATCTTTGATGTGGACGGCGTGCTCTTAGAACTCACGCCCACTGAAGAAGATTTATTTTTTCAAGCCTTTGCCAATTATACCGACACTGCAACACTTTCGCGCGATTGGAATTCCTATAAAATTCGCAATGATGAAAATATTGTTGAAGAAATTTTAAACCGCTTAGGTCTGCCTCAAAGCCGAGCTGAAACGATCAAACTCAATTATCTAAATCTCTTAGAAAACAACCTCAAAACAGGTAAGCTAAAATCCGATATCATCCAAAGTGCAAAAAATTTATTAGATGAGTTTTCAGCAATCGCCCATCTGGGGATTGCCACTGCAAATTTCAGGAAGGCCGCCGAATTGCGCCTCACCGATGCAAGCTTCTGGAGTTATGTAAAGCACCATGCCCAAGGTGCTGATGGCGGTGGCCACAAACACGAAATTTTGAAGCGCACGCTCACAAATATAAACCTGCCCCCAGACCGAATTGTGTATATTGGCGATAATGTGAATGATGTTGAAGCAGGGCTTGTGAACGGCGTAAAATTTATTGGCTTCAGCCAAAGTCCAAAGCGTTTAGAACTTCTGAAAGCGGCGGGTGCAACACACCTGAGCAACAACCACACCATGACGAGTCAGCTGATCAAATCTCTGCTGAACCTGTGATACTGAAGGATAAGATATGAGCGGCCACAGCCAATTCGCACTCTTGAAAACCAAACGGTTTTTGCCACTGTTTATCGCCCAATCCATCGGTGCTTTTAACGACAACGTTTACAGAAGTGCATTGTCCATGTTGTTTGTGACGATCGTCAGCAAACAAATCGGTAAAGATGCAGCCAACCAATTGAACACGCTCTCAGCTGCTTGCCTGATATTGCCCTTCTTCCTGTTCTCGGCTTTCGCCGGACAATTGGCTGATAAGTTTGATAAAGCCACCATCGCAAGGCGCGTCAAACTTTTTGAAATCGGCATAGTGGCACTGGGCAGTTATTCACTGTTCAGCGGCAACACCACGTTACAACTGTTTTGCATGTTTTTGGCGGGCACTCAGTCTGCATTTTTCGGACCTATTAAATACTCGATTCTGCCGCAGCATCTAAACAAGGATGAATTGCTCGGCGGCAACGGCATGGTGGAAATGGGCACCTTCATTTCAGTTTTGCTCGGCACCATTTTAGGCGGCATTCTCATTCGCATGGAGGGTGGCGAATTCTATGTGGCCAGTGCCATGATCAGCCTGTCGGTCTTGGCTTATATCTCGGCTTGGTTCATTCCATCGGCACCATCGGCGCAGCCTGATCTTAAAATAAATTACAATATCATTTCCGAAACATGGACGGTGCTGAAACAAGCCGCCGAAAAGCGCGAAGTGCTGCTCGCCATCCTTGGTATTTCATGGTTCTGGTTTTTGGGTGTGGTGTTTCTGACGCAAATCATACCCTTCACGCAAGATGACCTTCACGCAGATCCAAAATCAGCTACGCTAATTATGGCTGTGTTCAGCGTGGCCACGGGTGTGGGTTCGATTTATTGCACCAAACTTTTGAACGGCAAAGTCACCTTGGCCTTTCTGCCCATCTCATGTTTGCTCATGAGCGTGTTCATTTTTGATTTGTATTTTGCAGCGGGCAGAACTGGCGCAGTCTTTGCCAGCACCACCGCAACACCAACCGATTTACTTACAAGCTTCTCCGGTCTGAGAAGCCTCTTCGATCTTGGTGCTATCGCCTTCTGTTCAGGCCTATTTGTTGTGCCGCTTTATGCGCTAACGCAAGTGCGCACGCCATTCTATCGCCGCGCCCGCGTCATCGGGGCCAACAACATTGTGAACGCCATTTTCATGATTGCGGCCACGCTATTGTCCGGCGTGTTGCTCGCCACTGGCGTGTCCGTGCGCACGATCTTTTTGGTGCTGGGCGTCATCAATCTGGGTGTGGCACTCTATATCATTATGAAACTTCCGCAGACCCTGTTTGCAACAGCCATCAGAGGTCTGTTTCGATTGCTCTACCGTGTGGAAGTAAATGGCATGGAGCATTATCAGGCTGCGGGCCGCAAAGCGCTCATTGTGCCAAATCACACATCATTGCTCGATGGTCCTCTGCTTTCGGTGTTTTTGCCAGAGCGTGCGGCCTTTGCCATCAACACCTATATGGCCAAAGCCTGGTGGGTGAAGCCCGCCTTCGTACTTTATGATATGTGCCCCATCGATCCCGGCAATCCCTTGGCGCTTCGCACATTAGTAGACCGAATGAAGCACAATCAGAAAGTGGTCATCTTCCCAGAAGGCCGCATTACAGTTACTGGCGCTTTGATGAAAGTTTATGAAGGCCCTGCTGCCATTGCGCAAATGGCCGGAGCCAAAGTTTTGCCTGTGCGCATTTCCGGTGCGCAGTTTTCGCCCTTCTCGATGATGCGCGGCAAATTGCGCCTGCAATGGTTTCCAAAAATCACCATCACATTTTTGCCGCCCGTTAAATTTGATGCACCTGAACACATCAAAGGCGCAGCACTGCGCGAACATCAAGCCGAAAAACTTTATGATGTGATGGCCGACATGATGTTTCAAACATCGAAAATTGACCGCACATTGTGGCAAGCATTGTTGGATGCGCAAGCCACCCATGGCGGCAACCGCGAGATCATTGAAGACATCGAACGCAAACCAGCAAATTATGATCGCATCGTAACAGGCAGCTTGGTGCTGGGCCGCAAACTGGCACAGCTCACACCAGGCCAAAAAAATATCGGCGTGTTGATGCCAAATGCAATCGGCGGCGCACTTGCCTTCTTCGGTATTCTAGCAACAGGCCGTGTGCCTGCTCTACTGAATTTTTCGACAGGTGCAATTAACATGTCGGCGGCTTGTACGGCTGCTGAAGTAGGGGCCATTGTTACCAGCAGAAAATTTATCGAAGTTGCCGAAATGCAAAGTGATATCGAGCTGCTCTCAAGAAATTGCAAAATAATTTATCTCGAAGATGTGCGAGCGTCGATCACTCTCAGTGATAAAATTTATGGCCTATGGACCAAATTGGCGCCCGGCCTTGCGCTGAAGCGGGCGGGCGTTGCAACCAACCCCAATGAACCTGCGGTCACACTGTTTACATCGGGATCAGAAGGTGTGCCCAAGGGCGTGGTGTTGTCCCACCGCAATCTCAATGCCAATTGGTTGCAAGTGGCCGCGCGCATTCCCTTCACCCCGCAAGACAAAGTGTTCAATGCCATGCCGGTGTTCCATTCATTTGGTTTAACTGGCGGATTACTATTGCCACTTCTGGGCGGCGTGAATTCGTTCCTTTACCCTTCACCTTTGCATTACAAAATCGTGCCCGAAATGTGTTACGACACCAACGCAACAGTTCTGTTTGGCACTGATACATTCCTCACAGGCTATGCCAAAAATGCCCACGCCTACGATTTCTTCAACATGCGGTTTGTAGTGGCTGGCGCTGAGCGCGTGAAACCTGAAACCCGCGCCATCTGGACTGAGAAATTCGGCTTGCGTATCATGGAAGGCTATGGTGCCACCGAATGTTCGCCAGTCATTTCAGTCAACACGCCGATGCACTATCGCTCTGGTTCAGTGGGTCGCTTGCTGGATGGTATTGCCTATAAGTTGGAAGCAGTTCCCGGAATTGATGAAGGCGGCAGGCTTTATGTGAAAGGCCCGAACATCATGATGGGCTACCTCCGCGCTGATAACCCTGGTGTCATCGAGGCTCCACCCGAAGGTTGGTATGACACGGGCGATATCGTGAGTGTCGATGACCAACGCTATGTGACTATTTTAGGTCGCGCCAAACGCTTTGCAAAAATTGCTGGCGAGATGGTGTCCCTCACAATGCTGGAAGCCAAACTCCAGATTTTATATCCGGATTTATCCCATGCTGTCGTCGCCGTGCCTGATAAGCGCAAAGGTGAACAACTGGTGCTCTTTACAACACTTGAAAATCCCGACCGCAAAGTGATTGCTGACGGTTTGAAGAGCCAAGGTGTCGCAGATTTGATGATCCCTAAAACGGTCTTTCAGGTAGAGACAATGCCAATGCTCGGATCTGGCAAAACAGATTATGCTGCCATCGCCCGTATGGCGAAAGAAAAAGTACCTGAATGAAACTTGCTAAAATTGCCGAACGCCTTTCAGGTTTAGGATCAGAAAAATGGGCCATTCACGCTGAAGGAAAACGCCGCGCTGCCGCTGGCGAGCCCATGATTTTTTTATCAATCGGCGAACCGGATGCGGCCCCTCCCGCCGAAATTTTGGAAGTAGCACGGCGCGAAATGCGCCCCGGTAAATTGCATTATTCACCCGGTCAAGGTGAACTGTCAGTGCGCGAAGCCTTGTCGCGTTATTACACAAAACAAACAGGCCGTGCCATTAGCAAAAATCAGTTCCTGTTTTTGCCTGGCACACAAACAGCATTATTTATTGCCTTCATGTCAATCTTGAATGAAGGCGATGAAGTGTTATTGCTCGATCCCTATTACGCAACATACGAAGGTGTGATTGCAGCACCCGGCGGCGTGCCAGTGCCAGTGCCACTTGATCCTGATACTGGTTTTCATCCCAATCTGGCAGCGCTGGAAGCTGCCATCACGCCAAAAACCAAAGCGCTGCTCTTAAACTCGCCGAGCAATCCAACAGGTGCTGTTTTCACGCGTGAAGAAGTTGCTTCCATCGGCAAGCTTTGCCAGAAACACGATCTCTGGATTGTATCTGACGAAGTCTATGCCAGCATTATTTATGGCAAAAATATATTCACGTCGCCATTCTTTGACAAAGATTTGGAAGAACGCACAATCGTCACATCTTCCATTTCAAAATCGCATGCCATCCCCGGCTTTCGCTGTGGCTGGATTGCAGCGTCCGAAAATTTCTGCGCCCAAGCTTTATCAATTAGCGAGTCAATGCTGTTTGGCAGCCAAGCCTTTTTACAAGACGCAACTGCCTTTGCTCTAGATACTGACTTTCCAGAGGTTGTTGCCATGCGTGCATCCTATGAAGCACGCGCTAAAGTTTTGATCGAAGGTTTGAAGCAAGCAAAATCAATCAGCGCCCGAATGCCCGAAGGTGGCATGTTTGTGATGGTCGATGTGCGCAGAACCGGATTATCCGGCGAAGACTTTGCCCGCCGTTTGCTGGCCGAGCACAATGTTGTCACCATGCCCGGCGAAAGTTTCGGCCTCTGTGGCGCAGGCCACCTCCGCGTGTCATTGACAGTTGATGCAAAACAAATTTCTGAAGCGGCTAGAAGAATTTCTAAACTTGCAGACGCGTTAATGCACAGCACTCACTAATCCTGCCGGGCAGCCCGCATCAGTTGTCTCTGAAGCTGCAATGAGATCAGCAAGCTTAGCCCCCGATGAAATATCGCCCTTCAGGCCAATCGTCAGTTCACTGAACATCCCGTCCTTGCTGCATGACACCCGAACGCGCATCCCAGAACCCTTGCCGTAGGCCTCGTCAAATTTCGCGCGCAAGTCAGAAGTTTGCACGGTCTTGCCAATGTTGGCAGCCATGAAACTTTGAACCACAGAAGAATTTACATCATTGATCAACCGAACTTGGTCTTGAAAGAAAGTCTCGGCTTTGCCGCCGGGATAACAGGTGCCATGCTTAATCCACTCATGGCGTTCAAGAACCGACTGTGTGCCCGGCATCACTTTATCCAAAGCTGCTTTGGTTGCGGCACTCACCTCTGGCACTGGTAATTGCTCCCATTTGTGTTGGTCGTCCAAAGCAGCTGTTGCACGGTCCACACCACAAAACACATTGCGCCGTGGTTGCGGCCACAGGCCATGCAAAGAAAAATGTGAGGCTTCATAACTTGATGCAGTTTCATTTTTGCATTCAGCCTTGCCCTTCATAGAAGAACAAAATGCGGGCTCCCAACTGAGCGCCAAAACAAAAAACGGCACACCATCTTTGGGCGGCTGTGGCTTGGGCTTGGGCTTCACGGTTCCATCAGGAGTTTCAACTGCGGCACCACCATTCGGCACGGCGCCCGCTTGCGCTCCATCAACCGTTCCACACTCTAAAGCCACCCAGCGCTGCGCAGGGTTTGCACCCGGCACTGTCACCCAATAATGTGTAGCCTGATCTTTGTTCTTGCCCAAAAGATCATAAGACTTTCCAGCTACAACTGAGACGCCCCCGGGGTTTTTACCTTTTTTGATGGAGGCCAATGCCGGGCAAGATTGTGTCGCCACAAATTGCCCTTGCAGTTTAACTTGGGCCGACGCCGTTGAGAGCAATAAAGCGAAAACGGCAATACTCAAAAATCCACGCAAGTTGATCACCTCGGAAAACTAAAGATTCGATATCAACATATCACAAATCTAACCTCCACAATAAATAGGATTTAACCTTTTAGAGCTATACATTTCCGCGAAAATAGGTATTATCCTATTATGGATATCATTGCACAAACTTTTCTGGCCGAAATAGAGGCTTATCTCGCCATAAGCGATATTGATGCCACCAGTTTTGGCAAACAAGCCTTGGGCGATCCGTCCTTTGTTTTTGATCTGCGCAAAGGCCGCTCGCCATCCACCCGCACCATCGAAAAACTTCGAAGCTTCATCCGCACCACGACCCATCAGGAAACAGCAAAAACCATGATCGCTCCGCACCGCATGACCCATCTGGAAAAACTGGAAGCTGAATCAATCCACATCATCCGCGAAGTGGCGGCCGAATGCGATAAACCCGTGATGCTTTATTCCGTGGGCAAAGATTCCGCCGTCATGTTGCATTTGGCTATGAAGGCTTTTTATCCAGCCAAGCCGCCCTTCCCTTTGATGCATGTCGATACCCGCTGGAAATTCCGCGAGATGATTTCGCTGCGCGATGAAACTGCAAAACGTTTGGGCCTTGATCTCATCGTCCACATCAATCCAGAAGGCATTGCCAAAGACATCAATCCTTTTGACCATGGTTCAGCGCTGCACACGCAAATTATGAAAACCGAAGGCCTGAAACAGGCGCTCGATAAATATGGTTTTGACGCAGCCTTTGGGGGTGCTCGCCGCGATGAAGAAAAATCTCGCGCCAAGGAGCGCATCTTTTCCTTCCGCGATACCAAACACCGCTGGGACCCCAAAAATCAGCGCCCCGAATTGTGGAACCTCTATAATGCCCGCAAGAACAAGGGCGAGTCCATCCGCGTGTTCCCACTGTCCAATTGGACCGAGCTTGATATCTGGCAATATATCCACCGCGAAAACATCCCCATTGTGCCGCTGTATTTCGCTGGCGAACGCCCCGTTGTGGAGCGCGATGGCCAATTGATTATGGTCGATGATGACCGCATGCGCCTGCTGCCCGGTGAAGCGCCACAAATGAAAAAAATCCGCTTCCGCACTTTGGGGTGTTACCCACTGACGGGTGCAATCGAGTCCAACGCAACCACTTTGCTCGATATCATCGAAGAAATGTTGGTGGCCACGTCTTCTGAACGTCAGGGCCGCGTGATTGATAAAGATCAATCAGCCTCGATGGAAAAAAAGAAACAAGAGGGATATTTCTAATGGCACGCTTTGTTGAATTCCAAGGCGGCGATGTTGATGCCTTCCTCAGCGCCCAAGAGAATAAAGACCTGTTGCGCTTCATCACCTGCGGTTCAGTGGATGATGGCAAGTCCACGCTCATTGGTCGCTTGCTTTATGAATCCAAAATGTTGTTCGAAGACCAACTCACAGCATTGGAAGCCGATTCCAAAAAGCTCGGCACCCAAGGCGGCAATCTAGATTTTGCATTGCTGGTCGATGGCCTTGCCGCTGAACGCGAACAAGGCATCACCATTGACGTGGCTTACAGAGCTTTCACCACGTCAAAACGCAAATTCATTGTAGCCGACACGCCGGGCCACGAACAATATACCCGCAACATGGCAACTGGCGCTTCCACCGCCGAACTTGCAATTATTCTGATCGACGCGCGCAAAGGTGTTCTCACCCAAACCCGCCGCCACACATTTATTGCCACACTTCTAGGCATTAAAAATCTTGTGGTCTGCATCAATAAAATGGACTTGGTTGGGTATAGCCGCGAGACTTTCGAGGCGATCGAAGCTGATTATCGCGCCTTTGCGGCCCAACTGAATGCTAAAAACATAACCTGCATTCCGGCCTCTGCATTGGTGGGCGACAACATCATTGATCGTTCGGTCAACATGCCGTGGTATCAAGGTGCCACCCTGATGGGCTTTTTAGAAACTGTTCCAGTAGGCGACGACCAATCGGCACTGCCTTTCAGAATGCCGGTGCAGTGGGTCAACCGCCCCGATCAAAATTTCCGTGGCTTTGCTGGAACCATTGCCAGCGGCACATTGAAAGCTGGCGACGATATTAAAGTTTTGCCTTCGGGAAAAACTTCTAAAGTCACGCGCATTGTCACCTATAGCGGCGATCTTGAAGAAGCCACCACCGACCAAGCCGTGACCATAACCTTCGCTGATGAAATTGACGCCAGCCGTGGTGACGTCATTTGCGCTGCAAAAGCACCAGTTGAAGTGTCCAGCCAATTTGAAGTGCAAGTCTTGTGGATGGGTGACGAGGCCATGTTGCCCGGTCGCCCCTACATTATTAAGTCCGGCACCAAAACCCTGCCCGGCACCTTGGATAAACTCAAATTCAAGACCAACGTGAATACCTTGGAACACACGGCTGCTGAAACACTAACGCTGAACGAAATTGGCGTGTGCAACTTGGAACTCGATGGTCCACTGGCATTTACTCCGTATACGGAGAATAAAACATTGGGGTCGTTTATTATCATTGATCGCTTCACCAACACCACTGTGGGCTTAGGCCTCATTCACTTTGCATTGCGCCGCGCAGCCAACATTCATTGGCAGGCCATGGATGTGAATAAATCTTCCCGAGCCGTGTTGCTGAAGCAAAAGCCAACTGTGTTGTGGTTCACAGGTCTATCCGGCGCTGGCAAGTCCACCATCGCCAATCTCGTCGAAAAGAAACTGCACTCCAAAGGCCAACTCACCTATTTGCTGGATGGCGATAACGTGCGCCATGGTCTCAACCGTGATTTAGGCTTCACAGATGCGGACCGTGTGGAAAATATCCGCCGGGTGGCAGAAGTTTCAAAACTGATGACCGATGCTGGATTGATCACACTTGTCTCCTTCATCTCGCCCTTCCGTGCCGAGCGCTTGATGGCCAGAGAAGCTGTGGGCAAGGATGAATTCGTGGAAATTCATATTGATACAAGCTTGGATGAAGCCGAAAAGCGCGACGTGAAGGGCCTCTATGCCAAAGCCCGCAAAGGCGAGCTTAAAAACTTCACCGGCATTTCCTCACCTTACGAAGCTCCGGAAAATCCAGAGCTGCGCATAGATACCGCTGTCTCAAGTCCTGAAGAAGCCGCCACTGAAATCGTGAAATTCTTGGAGCGCAACGGCAGACTGGCATTAAAATAGCTGCCTGCTGGCAAAGCAGCTTCAATCATGCTGAGATGTACGCATGAAGCCCCTTGCCCATCTCAAAGTACTCGATTTCACCCGCGTGCTTGCTGGCCCTTACTGCACAGCGATGCTGGCAGATAGCGGTGCTGATGTAATTAAAGTCGAGCCACCAACGGGCGACGAATACCGCCATATCGGACCATTCATTAAAGACGGTTCCAGCAGCCTCTTTGATAAAGTAAACCACGGCAAGCGCAGCATTTCGCTTGATTTGGCAAATGACGAAGATCTCGCCTTGGCCTTAACATTAGCGCAACACGCAGATGTGCTGGTCGAAAATTTCAGACCCGGTGTGGCTACAAAACTTGGCATTGGCTTTGAAGAATTGCACAAGCTTAATCCAAAACTTATTTACGCCAGCATCTCCGGCTTCGGTCAAACTGGACCTATGGCGCAAAGGCCCGCATACGACATTATCATTCAAGCCATGAGTGGTATCATGTCTGTGACAGGTGAGCCTGATGGGCCGCCCACATTAATTGGTGAATCCATCGCCGATGTTACAGCCGGTGTGTTCGCAACCAACGCCGTACTCACCGCATTGGTCCAGCGCAGCATCACAGGCAAAGGCCAACATCTCGATATCAGCATGTTGGAGTGCATGTTGAAGCTCCAGCCTCTGATTGCAGCAAGGCTGCAAGCCACTGGCGTAACACCCACCCGCGTCGGCAATCGCCACGGCATATCAGCACCTTTCGGGGCCTTCCAAGCGCAGAATGGCACTTTCGTTTTGGCTGTGCTCAACGACAAACAATTTAAGGCCTTGTCCATCGCAATGGATCGTAACGATATTTTATCCAACCCGCGTTTTGTGACTGATTCAAAACGATTTGGAAACGAAGCGGCCTTACGCGCCATCATTCAGTCGTGGTCATTGAAACTTGGCACACAGCAAGCTGTAGAAATTTTAATGGCGGCAAATGTTCCCGCCGCTGAAGTGTTGGATGCAAAACAAGCGCAGAGCTATGCGCGGGCCCTTAGCAATCTTGCGCCCGCTCCAAAATTGGATGAACATGGACCCGCCATTCGTGCCAACCCCGCAACCGCTTGGATGAAACCATGACCCGCTTTCCCGCCGATTTATTAGACACTGCCATAGTTGATTCCATAGCAGAGTTTTGTAAAAAAATATTAGCGCCAGAAGCTGCCACAACAGACCGCGAAGCCCGCTTTGCAACCCATCATATGAAGGCTCTAAGCGACATGGGTATAATGGGTATGAACCTCAGCGCAGAATACGGGGGCATGGGGTTGGACGCCTACACGCTGCTGGAAGCCATGGCGAATATCTCCGGCACGTGCGCTTCAACTGGCTCCATGGTGTCCGCACATTTTCTTGCCAGCGATTCAATTAAGTTTGGTGGCAGCGAAGAGCAAAAGCAAAAATACTTACCACACTTGGCATCGGGAAAATTATTCGGCGCGTTCGCATTAACCGAACCGAGTGCAGGGTCTGATCCCGCCAGCATGACGACGCAAGCCACAAGAGAAGGCGATTTCTATCACATCAAAGGCACCAAGCATTTCATATCCAATGCCGGAGCGGCTGATGTGATTGTGATCTATGCCAAGACTGACCCGGCCTTAGGCGGCAAAGGCATTTCCGCTTTTGTGGTTGAGCGAAAAAATGGCGGCATCACCACAGGCAAGCCAGAATCCACCATGGGCCTGAAAGGCGCGCACGCTTTTGAATTCAGCATTGATGCAAAAGTGCCTGCCGCCAATCGTTTGGGCGAGGAAGGCACAGGCCTTCGCACCGCCATGAAAACCTTGGATGCAGGCCGCATTGATATTGCCATGTGTAGCGTGGGCATTGCTGAGGCAGCTTATGCTGCGGCTTTAGACTGGATGAAAAACCGCAAAATGGGCGGTCAAGCTCTTTCGGCCTATCAAGGTTTGCAATGGATGCTGGCGGACATGGCAACTGATATTGCCGCCGCGCGCGGGCTCTGCTTGGAGACAATCCGCAAACGCATGAATGGCGAGCGCTATTCGTTAGAGGCTTCCATGGCAAAGCTTTTTGCTTCTGAAATGGCCGGTCGCGTCACCGACAAGGCCTTGCAAATTCATGGTGGCTATGGCTTCACGCAAAGCCTGCCGGTGGAACGCTATGCCAGAGATGCCCGCATCATGCGCATCTATGAAGGCACCTCTGAAATTCAGCGCAACATCATCTCGCGAAGCCTACTGGCGTAAGTCCTCCCTCCCCACATGAGAGAGGGAGAAGTTTATTTAACCCTTCAGTTTTGTCCAAATTTTATTGTAAATCTCAATGACTTCAGGCGAGCATGGCGGCACGAATTCAGCCTCTGGTGTTCCCGCGGGCGGATTGATTTCAGGGGCTGCGGCAAAATCTTTTTCCATAAACGCCTTACTGCCTAAAATACCATTTTGAAATCTCGCGAAATCAGAAATCAACGCAGCATTTTCAGGAGCCATTAAGAAGTTTTGAAATAGCTTTGCGTTCTCTATGTTAATTGCGTTTTTCAGAACCACAACATTATCCATAAAAGCCTCTATGCCTTCTTTTGGGAAAGCAAAACTTATTGATGGAAGTTCTTGTCTGGCGCGCCAAGAATCGCCGTTCCAACTTTGCGACACAATCACATCATGCGACGTGAGTTTTGCCAGCACGTCAAAACTGAACGTTTTCCAGTTAAGTTTTGCTGATTCTAACAGGTCGCTCACCCGCTTTAAATTAGCTTTGTCTGAAGAACAACGGGGCTGTCCCAAATAGCGCTCAGCCGCATGAATAACGGAAGGCATGTCTTCGAGCATGTTAATCTGGCCCTTCAATTCATCGGGTGGATTAAAAAGCAAAGCGTAAGTGTTAATGTCTCCCTTGAATTTAGCTGTATCGACTGCAAAAGACGTATAACCTAATTGCCACGGCACTGAATAATGTCGCCCTTGATCCCAATACACATTCACATAACGTGGATCGACATTTTTGAAATTAGGCATAGTGCTGGGTTCAGTTCTTTCCAGCAGTCCATTTTCGATCATAATCGCCACGGTATAATCGCCAGGCACTGCAACATCATAACCAGAATTGCCTTCTTGTACTTTGGAAAGCATCGTCTCGTTTGAATCATAACTATCCAGTGTCACCTTAACACTGAACTGTTTTTCATATTTTTCAATAAGTTTGGGGTTCGTGTAATTACCCCAGTTGTATATATGTAATTCTCCTTGGGCCGAGGCAGACCCTGACAATAACAGCCCTGTTACGGCCACGAAAACATATTTTTTCATTGCAATTTCCTTTCAAAAAAATGGCCCCCTCTTTTGAAGGAGGCCATTTCAGAAATTCACTAACCCTTCAGTTTGGTCCAAATTTTATTGTAAATTTCAATAACTTCAGGCGAGCAAGGCGGCACAAATTCTGCTGCTGGTGAACCAACTGGAGGATTGATTTCTGGCGCCGATTTGAAATCAGCATCCAAGAAATCATGGCTGCCCATGATGCCATTGTCATAGCGTGCGAAGTTGGAAATCATCGCAGCATTTTCTGGGTCCATAATGAAATTTTGGAATAGCTTAGCATTTTCAAGATTGGCAGCACCCTTCAGCACGGCAACATTGTCCATGAAACCTTCCATGCCTTCTTTAGTATAAGCAAACTTAACCGTTGGCAATTTCTGACGCGCGCGCCAGCCATACCCATTCCAATTTTGCGAAACAATCACATCGCCTTCACCCATCTTGGTCAGCGTATCATAGCTGAAGGTCTTCCATGATGGTTTTGCTGCTTGCAAAAGATCATTCACTTTTTTCAGATTTTCTTTATCGGCACCACAGCGCGGCACACCCAGATAGCGCTCAGCGCCATGGATCACTGAGCCCATGTCATCCAGCATATTGATCTGGCCTTTCAGCTCGGCTGGCGGATTATAAAGCAAAGCCAGCGTATCAATATCGCCTTTGAACCGCGCGGTATCTACCGTCAATGCAGTCGCACCAATTTGCCATGGCACCGAATAATGGCGACCGTCATCCCAATAAATGTTCACCCAACGTGGGTCCATGTTTTTGAAATTCGGCATGGCACTTGGTTCAGTCTTTTCGAGCAGGCCTTCATCCACCATAATTTTTACGGTGTAGTCAGAAGGCACCACAATGTCGTAGCCCGAATTACCGGCCTTCACTTTGGACAGCATCGTTTCATTTGAATCGTAACTGTCTAAAGTCACTTTTACATCAAAGGCTTTTTCGAATTTTTTGATCAAATCTGGGCTGGTGTAGTCACCCCAATTGTAAATATGCAATTCACCTGCCGCCATGGCTGGTGCAGTTCCTAAGCTTAAAGCCGAAACTGCCATCAATAGTATTTTTTTCATGTTCGTCTCCCGGTTAAGTTAAAAGTTCTACTCTTTGCGTCTTCGCGCAATTAAAAATGAGGTCACCACAAATGCAATTGAAATCAAAATCAAGATAGTCGAAATTGCATTGATCTCAGGCGTGATCGGCCTTCTAATTTTATTCCAAATATAAAGCGGTAGCGTCGTTTGCCCCGGCCCGGCCACCAGCTGTGTGATGGTGAAATCATCGAACGACACAATGAATGCCAGTGCCGCACCCGACGCCACCCCCGGCATGAGCAAAGGCAATGTTACGCGCTTGAAGGCCTGCCAAGGCGATGCATAAAGATCAGCTGCCGCATTCTCCAATGTCAGGTCCATGTCTTCAAGTCTCGCGCGTATCGGCATGAATGCAAAGGGAATGCAGAACACAATATGCGCCAGCATGATATTACCGATGCCAAAGTTCAATCCGAATGCACCAGCCAACAATGCAAAGAATGAGAGTGTGGCCACCGCCGTAATAATTTCAGGCACCATCAATGGCAAATTAATCACCATCATTGCAGCTGCAAGCCCCGGCCACGGCTTAACACGCGTCATGCCAATGGCAGCCAATGTAGCAAAACTGGTTGCCATTACAGTAGCCACGCTGGAAATCATCAATGTGTTTTTAGCGGCGTTGCGAAATTCTTGATTTTCAAACGCAATACCAAACCACTTGAAACTAAACCCCTCCCAGCTCATCACCAAGTCGCCGGCATTAAATGCAAAGATTACCAGAATGAGAATTGGAATATAAAGAATAGCCAAACATAATATGGCAATCGTTTTAAAACCGGGTTGCGATTTAATATCAAGTACAGGTTTAGCCATGATGCATTTTTCCTGTGGTGTTGCGCACATAGAAAAACAGCGAAATCAAAACACCCGCCATCAGGATGAGAGCCAATGCTGAACCTTGTGGCCAATTTCGACCAGAGCCAAATTGCTGGGCAATCAAATCACCTATCATGAGATGAAGTCCGCCACCCAATATCAGCGGTGTCACGTAGGCACCAAGTGCTGGAATGAAAACCAATAAACACCCGGCAATAATTCCGGGCTTGGCCAGTGGAATAATAATGCGCCACAGCACAGCGCGTTTATCGGCATAAAGATCAAAGCCTGCCTCTACCAACCTAAAGTCCATTTTTTCCAAGCTGGAATAAAGCGGCAAAACCATGAAAGGCAAAAAGGAATAGAGCAGTCCCAGCATGATGGAAAAATTCGTGTAAAGCATCACGATTGGTTTATCTATCACGCCCGCCCAAATGAGAATGTGATTGATCAAGCCTTCATCCCGAATGATAAACATAATAGCTAGCGTGCGCACGAGAAGGTTGGACCAAAATGGAATAGTGATCAGCAACACCCACCAGTTGCGCTGTTCCGGTGGCCGCGTGGCCATGAAATAAGCGGTTGGAAAACCGAGTAACAAACACACCACTGTTGTGAAAATCGCAAAGCCAATCGACCGCGCATAAATAATCAAATAGTCGGGCGTAAACTGAAGCGTATCATCAAAAATATCGCGCTGAAATAGAAAGCTTGAATAGGCTTCAGTCGAAAATTTCCAAACCACACCGCCATAAGGTGCAGGTTTCAAAAACGAGTAAACCAAAATGACCAGCAAAGGCAGAATGCCGAATATCACAATGCTGATGAGTGCTGGGGCCGAAAGCCATCTATTGCGTTTAGCATTTTGAGTATCGGCGGTGCTTGCAAGTATCGCCATGATCAATCCTGCAAAATTCGAGCGGTGCCAGCGGCAATCAAAACACCCACCTTATCACCTTGGCTAAGCTTTGCTGCCGCCCCGCCACTATTTTGCTGGCGCACCATAAAGACAGCACCATCCGCCAACGTCACATGAAAGTGCGTGTCGGTTCCAAAATAAACAATGTTGCTGACAACTGCTTTCAGTTGACCTTTAGCAAGCGAAGTAAGGCTGGCGTGTTCCGGCCGCACAACGACAGTCACTGAGCCAGATGAGGAAGAGCCCGCCGCTTCAATCTCCGGCCCTGCAGCCAATTTCACCCGACCGTTTTTTGTAACGACACCATTCAGAAAATTCGTCTCGCCAATAAAATTAGCAACAAAGCGCACAGATGGTTCATCGTAAATTTGATGAGGTGAGCCCACTTGTAAAATCTTGCCTTTGCTCATCACCGCAATACGGTCACTCATGGTCAGGGCTTCTTCCTGATCATGGGTTACGAAAATAAATGTGATGCCGGTTTCATGTTGCAGTCGCTTCAATTCAATCTGCATGTCTTTGCGCAACTTATAGTCAAGCGCAGATAAGGGCTCATCGAGCAATAATACTTTTGGCTTCGGCGCTAGGGCCCGCGCCAGTGCTACTCGCTGTTGTTGGCCGCCGGAAATCTGGCTGGTCTTGCGCAGAGCCAAATCCTCCATGCGCACCAGTTTTAACATTTCAAAAACGCGCGCATCAATTTCAGCGCGGGGCTTACCTAACATTTCCAAACCAAAGCCGATATTTTGCGCCACCGTCATATGGGGAAACAAAGCATAGTTTTGGAAGACGGTGTTCACGGGCCGTTTGAACGGCGGCAGCATGGCAATGTCTTCGCCATACAAACAAATTTCTCCAGACGTCGGAAAATCAAATCCGGCAATCAAACGAAGCAAAGTTGTCTTGCCGCAACCCGATGGTCCGAGCAGGGTGAAGAATTCATTTTCATGGATGGTGACAGAAACATCGTCAAGCGCTGCAACCGCATGCTGGCCTTTGGCCGCAAACACACGGCTAACACCACGGGCTTCTATGGCCGCTTTTTTCGGCTTCAAACTTTCTCTCCCTTAGGCTTTTTTTACAATCCTAAGACGGCAAATTGTAAAAGCCAAGGGGCGAAGGGCGGCATCACTGCCGCCCCAAGCATCATTTTCGGTTATTGAGCCGGTTGAACCGCGCCAGCAGGTGGGACTGGAGCTTTAAAATCGAGTTTACCTAATGCATCAATCAAGGGCTGGGCTGAGGCGATGCAATCTTTGATTGGCTCATCACCACAATTGACATGCAGACCATGGCCAGGGCCAACCATGATGCCAAAACCTTTGCCATCCATTCGCATGCCCGGTCCGCCCATGCCCATGCCATTTCGCATGCCACGGCCCATTTCTCCATGGTGACCACCATGTCGCCGGCCGCTAAACCAGCCGCCACCTTGTGAATCAGGCCCGTTGGCCTGCTGCTCCTGTGGAGGCGGTGGGGGTGGATTATTGTCTGGCGTGGCAGTTTGCGCCGTCGCAATTCCAGCCAAGACTACAAGTGCGCAGGCACCCAAAAGAATTCGTTTCATCATTTTCTTCTCCATCAATTCAGAGCAACGGCCCTGATTGTGGGATAGACGATCGGATGATCACAAATCCGTCGCTGGCCAGATTTATAAATTAATAGGTCCAGTACTTCGGTCGTGTTAATTTGACATGCCGCCATCAATTACAAAACTTTGGCCGGTGATAAATGCTGAATCATCACTCGCAAGATAGACCACCATCGCAGCGATTTCTTCGGCCTGTGCTAAGCGACCCATGGGTTGGCGCGCAATAAATGCAGCTTTGGCCTTTTCAAAATCACCACTGGCGCGCATCCGGTCATAAAGTGATGGCGTTTCCACCGTGCCCGGACAAATGCAATTCACGCGGATGCCTTTAGTAACAGTATCGGCAGCCAAAGCTTTGCTCATCCCGATCACTGCGGCCTTCGATGCCCCATAAACCAAACGGTTCGGAACCCCTTTAATAGAAGATGCAACAGAAGCCATGTTGATGATGGAAGCCGAACCACGCTTTAAAAATCCCGGCATGAAAGCTTTGATTATTCTAAAATGTGCTTTCACATTGAGATCAAAGGAAAAGTCCCAGTCTTTGTCTGTAACTTCCAAAATGCTGCCATTATGCACGAAGCCAGAACAGTTAAATAATACATCGGGCGTCCCAACTTTTGTTGCCACGGCAAGTATGGCCTCTGGATCCAACACATCTAGAACAAGTGTTTGAATTCCATCTTGTTCTGCTTCGAGTGATTTAAGGGCCTCAGCCTGAATATCCGTTGCCCAAACTTTTGCACCTTCTTTAGCCAAAGCAAGTGCCGATGCCCGGCCAATGCCTTGAGCAGCGGAGGTTACAAAAACAGTTTTTCCATTGAGTCTGCCGGCCATAAAATTTGTTCCCAATTTAATCAGCGGGAACAGTAGCAAGCAGGCCTCATCGGTTCAATATGGGCGGATACTATTAATGCGGCCCGTGCGGCTCGACATGCCAACCTTCAAGCGCTCGCCATCGCGTCTTGCGATAAATGCAAAATCACGACCAGCGCAATCGACGGGTCGAACTTGACGATAACCGGAGCGGCGCAAAGAATTTGCAAGCATATCGCAGCTATATTTCTGGCCACTTCCAAAGCTGAAGCTTAAAACAGGGCCTTGGTCATATTGATCCTGATAGCGATAGTCGGGCTCATATTGATTATATGAATCGCGGGGCCGATAAGGCCCTTTAGGAGGATTGCCTGAATAATCTTCGTCGTTGTTGTAATAATCTTGGCAGATGGGATCATCAGGATTATACCGACAATAGCGGCTCTCTGCACTGGCCTGCGTTACAAACGAAACAGCGCCAATAGCAGTTAGCAAACCCAATACGATAAATTTTTTCATGTAAAGCCCCACTTGTTGATGATGCTTAGATCGCATCCAATCACGGCACGCTCACGACCCAAATATGATTATTTCACGGCAGTCGCAATAAAGTTGAATTACTTTACAACCACATATGAGATTTTACCCACGCCCGACTTATGAAGCCCAATAACGCGGGCAGCACCCAAACTTAAATCTAAAATCCGGCCTTTGATAAACGGTCCACGATCGTTTACGCGAACCAAAACTGATTTTCCACTGCGCAAGTTTGTGACTTTAAGTTTTGTGCCGAAGGGCAATTTGCGGTGCGCAGCTGTCAGCCCCATCGGCTTAAAGTGTTCGCCATTGGCGGTGAGGCGACCCATCTTGTAATATGATGCCCAACCGACTGTTGCAGACTGAGCAGATGCAGAATTCAACAACGTCAGTAAAACAACTGCAAATAATGATTTTTTCATAATCCCCCCTATGCTGCAGTGCAACATAGAGGGAAATAAGTCCGAAATAAGGCAGTCTTAAACAGCTGCCTCAACCATAATCTCAACGTCAAGACCGGACGCTGCTAATTTTGACTCAACCGTAGCCCGCGCTGGAGTGTTGCCTTGAGAAACCCAAGCATCCCATGCTGCGTTCATTTCCGCGAAAGTCGATATGTCCGTCAGCCAGATGTTAACTTTCAAAAGCTTGGTCTTGTCGGTGCCAGCTTGAGCGAGTGTGGCATCAACCAAAGATAAAATTTCAGCGGTTTGCTCTTTAACTGATTTACCAGCAGTCTTATCAGCCACAAAACCCGCGAGTCTGGCAACGCCACCATAAATCACAGCTTCGCTCATGCGCTTGCCAACACCAATTCGCGTAATCGTCATTCTCGTCTCCTGTTAAATTTGAAAGCTCTCTAAACCACAGCGTCAATCACGGCAAGCAGCGCCAGAGGCAACACTTCAAAAGCATAAGGCGCATGAAGCCGTTCCAGCCAGTGATGATAATCCCGGCCCCACGGGCCGAGGTTGATGCACGGGTAACCTGCAGCTTCGGGCATTTCAAAGCTGGTGCCCCAAATCGGTGTGTTAGCAGCAACCACCGAAAGATCGCCTGATGCTTCACCAAAGAAACTCATGTCCGAAATTCCGGCAAAATAATTCAGAGTGCCAATGCCGAAAGGCTGCAATGCTAACGTAATTTTGTCTTTGATCGCAGTATTCGAAAGTGCGACAGCAGGATATGGCAGTGACCCAAACCCCAGAACCACAGCAGGCCCCACCAACCCTGATTGCGCCCAAACATATTCAGTGATTAACCTTGCTCTGGCAGGAAAATCGAGTTTTGTAAGCAAAGCGATTTCATCTGCTTTTGCTTTGATAACATGTGTTGGCACCAACCTTGCCACAGAGTCATAAGTCAAAACCGACACCTCACGCTTCACCCGTTGTGCCGCGCGGTCCATGGCGCGCCGCGCCAATGATAGTGAAACATCAAACACGTTTTGCGCAGTTCTCTTGTGCTGCATAGTGTTCCAATACACCCAGGAGGCCGCAGGTGTGGTCACGTTGTAGCCTTGCTTTAAATCCTTAGCATGGAGACACGTGGGGGGCGCTGCAACTTCACCGTCAGTGGTCTCTGAAAGCTCTGGTGATAATTCAAATTCGCTGATCAATTCAGCCGCGAGATAAGCAGCATTGGCTCCGTCTTGCGGATAGCCAGCGTGAGCTTGTTTGCCAACAACATAGGCCGTCAATAATTGTTTGCCAATTGAACCCAACGTCGCCACCCGCGCTTTGTGGCCGTCACCTTGATCAGAGATCGCATCAAGATTAATCACCAATTCAATGGACAGTTCGTGTTGAACGGCAATGTCACGCAACCGCGATGCGGCAGACCTTGCACCAGCGGAACGCTCTTCTTCGTCACTTACGGCAACGAATAAAATTGAGGCGTCGCCATTGTAGTTTTCCGCGGCAGCTAATCCGGCCGCGAGACCTGCTTTCATATCAAGCAGGCCACGCCCCGGCAGAAATGCGCCACTTTCAAAATCTGTCAGCGCTTGGCGGTTTTCTCCGCTGGCTTTAAGTTGCGCAATAATTTCCGGCAGCAATTTTTCCGCTTCAAATGCCAAAGGTTGAAGAAGCCCATAGTCTTCAATTGAAACCACATCAAAATGCCCAGTCAAAACGATGGTGCGATTGGAACGGCCCCGCTTTAAGGCATAGACATTACTGCGGCCAAAGGCATCGCCTGCTATCGCATCAATCCAAACTTTATCAAAACCTTGAATGGTATTTGCCAACCGCGCTGCAAAATCTGCCTCATCTTTTGATCCCGTCACCGATGGCCAAGATGTAAGGGTGAGCGCAATCTCTTTTGCCCGCACCGCCAAATCATTTCTCATGCAAAGCTCGCATCATGCGCCAACACCGCGTTCAACAAAACTTGCGCACCGGCCCCACATTCTTCCAGCGTCGTCGACTCCGCTTCATTGTGCGAAATGCCGCCCAAGCACGGAACGAAGATCATTGTGGTGGGTGCAACACGAGCGATATAAGCCGCATCATGCCCAGCGCCAGAAGCCATGTCGCGTGATTTAAATCCGGCCTGCTTCGTGCCGACGCGTACACACTCAATTAAGTCAGGAGCAAATTTCACAGCGGGAGATTTCCATATACATTTCTCTTCAAATGTCACATGGGCCGCCTCAGCAATTTTAGGCAGGGCTTCTCGCATCGCAGCTTCCATCTGATCTAAAATATTTTCATCAGGGTGCCGCAAATCAACCGTGAAGAACACTTCGCCCGGAACCACGTTGCGGCTGTTCGGGCGGTTCTCAATCAACCCAACAGAAGCAACACCCGGCAAATGCGCCATGCCAACATGGTCAATCATATCAATCATACGGGAAGACGCCAGCAGTGCATTTTTACGAAGCCCCATGGGAGTTGCCCCAGTATGACTCTCTTGACCAGTCACAGTCACTTCATACCAGCGCATGCCTTGAACGCCAGTGACCACACCAATCATTTTGTCTTCCGCTTCTAATATCGGCCCTTGCTCAATATGCAATTCAAACATCGAAATAAATTTAACAGCGCCTGCTTTATGTTCGCCCTTATAGCCGATACGCACGAGTTCATCGCCAAGCTTCACGCCTGCCCGGTCTTCACGCGAATAGGCAAATTCCGGTGTGAACACGCCTGCGTAAACTCCTGAACACAGCATGGCCGGAGAAAAGCGCGAGCCTTCTTCGTTGGTCCAATTCACAATCATAATCGGTGCATTGGTCTCGTAACCCATATCAACCAAACTGCGCAAAGCCTCTAACGCCCCTAAAACTCCAAGCACGCCATCAAATTTTCCGCCAGTCGGTTGCGTGTCCAAATGCGAGCCCATGGCAATCGGTAAAATATTTTTCTTGCCTGCACGAGTTGCAAACATATTGCCCACTTCATCAACCTGAACCACGCAGCCCAATTTCTCGCATTCAGCTTTGAACCAATCACGCACGCGCTTGTCTTCATCAGACACAGTCAATCGTTTAATGCCACCCTTCGGCGTGCCACCAAACTTTGCGGTGTCCATCAAATCATCCCACAGTCGCTGGGGGTTTATGGTGAGGTTTGTTTTCGATGTCATGGCAGCCTCAGGTTTTTGCAGCACTATGTGGCGCGTGTAATGCTAGGTCAGCTGCGCCCAATCGATCCGACACGGAATTTCGCTGGTGCCAATAAGGATAAGGCAGCGGCAACATACTCACATCGTCTAATATCTTTCGTTCTTCAGCAGTCAGCACCAATGACGCCGATGCCAGATTATCCACCAGCTGCGCTTCATTGCGCGCGCCAATAACCAGCGATGCCACACCGGGCCTGCCCGCCGTCCACGCTAAAGCCACTTGCGCTGCAGAAACACCTCGCCCTTCGCCCACGGCAACCAGCGCATCAATAATTTTAAAAAGCCGCTCCTGATCATGGATCGGCGGTTCAGTCCAGCCGGACAAATGGCGTGACACTTCGGGCGAAGAATTGCGTCGGAATTTTCCAGAGAGTAGCCCTCCTGCAATCGGGCTCCACACTTGAATGCCAACGCCTTGGTCCACAGCAACGGGCATCAACTCATATTCTGCTTCGCGCGCCTCAATGGTATAATGAATTTGCTGCACCACAAATTTGTCAAAGCGATTGCGCTCTGAGGCCATCATGCATTTCATAATGTGCCAACCGGAAAAATTAGAACAGCCAATGTAGCGCACCTTGCCCTGTTGAACCAGTGTATCAAGCGCTGCCATGGTTTCATCAACGGGGGTTTGCCCATCCCACTCATGCAAAAAATAAACATCAATATGGTCGCGTTGCAGCCGCTTCAAACTGGCTTCGCATTGCTGAATAATATGATAACGCGAAAGCCCTTGTTCATTCGGCCCTATCCCCATACCAAAGCGCACTTTGGTGCCCACCAACAATTGAGTGGAGCGGGTTTTGAGAATTTCACCCAGCGCCTCTTCTGATCGACCCTTCGTATAAGCGTTGGACGTGTCAAAAAAATTGACCCCATGATCAACCGCCACATCCACTAGACGCGATGCACTCTTGATGTCCAAACTGCCGGGGATATCAAAAAATCCTTCACCGGAAAAATTCATCGTACCAAGCGTGTGCAAAGAAACTTTAAGGCCTGATGATCCCAGATTGCGATATTCCATTTTAGGTCTCCTCAAATATCTGTTGGTGGCGATTTTGGATAGGCAATCAAAAAGGCCCAGATCGAAAATCCGCAAATGGCGGCAGCAATAGGCGTCCACAATCCACTCAACGACCAAAGCTCGAGCCCAAACCAAATGATCGTTGTTGCAACAATCAGCAGCCTGCGCCACAGCGGTCTATAAAATGGATTGGTGTGAACATCTTTCAACATTTTAGATTTCCCAATCCATAACCAACACACCCTCCACGCCACCTTCGCAAGCCGCCACAATCATGGCCCCAACTTTCTGATGCGCCGGATGGGGCAAATAACCATCCCGCGCCACCGCATCCACAAAATCAACCGTGAAGCCATGCGTGAACCCACGTTGCAACCCTTCGGGGCTGCAATCAGTGCCGGTGCTGATGGCGAGGATGCCGGGGATTTGAGATTGGAGGTTTTTGAGTACGGTGAAGATTTTCGAAGCTTCAACTGCGTCTCGAAGTTTTAGAAGTACGACGTGTCTGATCATTTCTTCATTTCCAATTCCAATCTCCAATTACCCTCATGCTGAGGTGCGAGCGTAGCGAGCCTCGAAGCATCCTTACCACATCAACCAACCCTTCGAGGCCCACAATGCAGCGGTCACCTCAGGGTAAGGAATACCCATTTTTGTTTGACCTACCTTGCTATCAATTGTAGGGGATACTTCTTATTTCTTGGCCAATGATATCATTCAGTCTAGTGGCGATTTGAGCCATGGCTATTATATTTTTGTTTGCATCATCCTGACTTTTTGCCAAATTCAAATTCCCATGCAATGTCCGTAATTCTCCAATTAGATTTCTACATTCTTCGTTTTGAATACGGGAAGAAAGTTTATTCAATAGTGCATTTTCATCAAACAGACGCTGATTCAATTCCTCGCCAAGTTGTAAATGCCCCCATTTTTTGGACTTTCGATATTCCATTTCGTCTATGTGATGAGCCTCCCCATTGGCTCTGAGAAATTTGCCAATCGAGTCTTGTGCGGCAATTAGATTGTCGAATTGAAACTCATTTTGTCGCTGCTTTGCCAAATACTCCCGCTCTTCAATTTTTTCACGAGATTTGATCTCTGAGCTTCTGTGGTCTCTCCACAAGTCCAGAATGGCTGAAGAAGCAAATCCCAAAATTAGAGTAAGCACAGGGAACCATTGAATGTCGTTAGAATCTGCCAAAGTTAAGCTCCTTTTCGCACCATCAAGGCGTAACCTCCATCCTGCTAACACCCTTCGGCTGGGTCACCCCTTTCCAAATCGCGTTGGCTTGAATTACTGGAGCATTGGGTTTTCGCGGCACAAAATCACCATCGCCAGCCTTGGCGCGCATGTCGCCTTGTTCCCACGCCACTTTCCCGCGTGAGATCACAGTCTTGGGAGCACCCTTGCACTCAAAACCCTCGAACACATTATAGTCAATGCGGCTGATTTGCTTTTTAACCGTGATCTTCTTCGTGGCTGCCGGGTCCCACACCACGATATCAGCATCGCTGCCCACCATCACAGCCCCTTTGCGCGGATACATATTCAGAATACGCGCGATGTTGGTGGAGGTGACGGCGACGAACTCTTCGCGCGTCAAGCGACCCGTGTTCACACCCGCCGTCCACAACACCGGCAAGCGATCTTCCAAGCCACCAGTCCCATTTGGAATCTGCGTGAAGTTTTTAGCGCCCATGCGCTTTTGCGCCAGCGTGAATGTGGCGTGGTCCGTGGCTACCACAGAAAGCGAGCCTGATTGCAGCCCCGCCCATAAAGAATCCTGATGCGATTTATTGCGGAACGGCGGGCTCATCACGCGGGCTGCGGCATGGTCCCAATCCTTGTTTTGATATTCGGAATCATCCAGCATCAAATGCTGAATCAGCGGCTCACCATAAACCCGCTTGCCTGCTTGCCGCGCCCGCCTGATGGCTTCATGGGTTTGCTCGCAAGAGGTGTGAACAATATACAAAGGCACCCCGGCCATATCGGCAATCATGATGGCGCGATTAGCAGCTTCACCTTCCACTTCTGGTGGCCGCGAATAAGAATGGCCTTCAGGGCCGGTAATGCCACGGGCTAAAAGATCAGCCTGCATCCGCGCCACCACATCGCCATTTTCAGCATGAACCAGTGGCAAGGCGCCAAGCTCGGCACAGCGTTTGAATGAATTGTACATCTCATCGTCATTGACCATGAGAGCACCCTTATAGGCCATGAAATGTTTGAAGGTGTTGATGCCATAAGTCTTCACCACCGTTTCCATTTCATCATGGATCATCGGGCTCCATTGCGTCACCGACATGTGGAAGGAATAATCCGCCGCCGCCTTTTCGCTCTTGTGTCGCCAAGCCTGATACGCCTTCAACATGGATTCACCCGGCGCTGGCAAACAAAAATCCACCGTCATCGTCGTGCCACCCGCAAGCCCCGCCATCGTGCCGGATTCAAAATCATCCGCCGTGGTCGTACCCATAAACGGCATATCCATATGCGTGTGCGGATCAATGCCACCCGGCATTACAAAACAACCGCCGGCATCAACACTAATATCGCCGACAAGATTTTGTCCAATGGCAATAATTTTTCCATCATCAATCAAAACATCAGCTCTCACCGAATGGTCATGATTTACAATTGTGCCGCCGCGAATGACTGTGGACATTTTATCCTCCGTATACAGATCACTTAAAAAAGGGGCGACTTTCGCCGCCCCTCAACTCTTACATTCCAGCGGCAGCCTTGGTCACAACATCTGACCAAGCACCCACTGGGGCTTTGCTGATCACAGGATCAGAACCACCCTTCATCAATGTTGCCACAGTGCGTTCAGCCGCAGCCACATCAAGCGTGCCATCCGAACCTTCGGTGAGCGCGTTGATTTCCTTGATCATGGTTGCTTGATGTGCTTCAGTTTGTGCGCCTGATGCATCATTTTCCAGAACCGCTTTCACAGCATCAGCAGGATTGGCACGTGCATCATCCCAGCCTTTCATCGAAGCTTTCACAAACTTTGCCATGGTGGTGACGAATGCTGGATCAGCCAATTTGCCTTCGAGCACATAAAGCCCGTCTTCCAAAGTGGCCACGCCATTGTCTTCATATTTGAACACAATCAGTTCTTCAGGCTTCATGCCAGCTTCGAGAATTTGATAGTATTCATTATAAGTCATGGTGGAAATGCAGGCCGCTTGCTTTTGCAAAATGGGGTCCACATTGAAACCTTGCTTCAACACAGTCACACCATCAGCACCGCCATCAGTTTTAAGGCCAAGTTGGCTCATCCAAGACAGAAATGGATATTCATTGCCATAGAACCACACGCCAAGAGTCTTACCCTTAAAGTCAGCCGGTGTTGCAACACCAGAATCCTTGCGGCAGGTGAGCATCATACCGGATTTTTTGAACGGCTGCGCAATGTTCACAACCGGCGAACCTTTTTCGCGGGTAGCCAAAGCTGATGGCATCCAGTCCACAACCACATCAGCACCGCCGCCAGCGAGAACTTGCTGCGGGTTAATGTCTGGGCCGCCGGGCATGATTGTTACATCAAGGCCAGCATCCTTATAGTAGCCTTTGCTTTGGGCCACATAATAACCGGCGAACTGTGCTTGCGTAACCCATTTGAGTTGTAGCTTCACCGATTCTGCAAACGCACCTGTGGATGCCATAAGCAGTGCGGCTGACGCTGCTGCGGCCAATAGTGTTTTTTTCATTTTAGTCCTCCTGTTAAAATTCCATCCTACCGACGGTAAGACGGATGCCAAAAAGTTACCCGCCGTTCAAAGAGCGTGAGCAACCCATAAAATACTGACCCTGTGATGGCAGCCACCACAATTTCAGCCCAGACTAAATCAAGCGATTGACTGCCTGATCCTGTTTGAATGCGAAATCCCATGCCCACCACCAAGGTTCCGAAGAATTCAGAAACAATGGCACCAATGAGCGCAAGAGTTGAATTTATTTTCAGCGCGTTAAAAATAAACGGCATGGCCGCAGGCAACCGCAACTGTAAAAGTGTTTGAATCCAGTTCGAACCATAGCTGCGCATTAAATCCCGTTCCAAATGTCCTGAAGCTTGCAAGCCCGCAGTGGCGTTCACCAACATCGGAAAAAAAGTCATAATAACAATCACCGCAACTTTCGGTGCAATACCGGGGCCAAACCACATTACCATAATGGGGGCCACGCCAACCAACGGCAGCACGGACACAAAATTTCCGAGCGGCAAAAGCCCACGCCGAAAAAATGGCAGGCGGTCACACACCAGCGCGGCAAGTAAACCAGCAGCGCAGCCCAAAGTCCAACCCGGCACCATGGCTTTCAGAATTGTTTCAATGAAATCTTCACCCAGCAACGGCAAGGACATCATGAACCTTGCCCACACAGCACTGGGCGGCGGCAGCAATATTGGTGAGATCGCGAAGACCCGCACGGCAAATTCCCAGAACGCTAAAACTGCAAAGCCCAAAATAATAGCTGGAAAATTTTCGCGCAGAGTTTTCATGGCTTTGTGCCCATGACTTGCAGCACTCGTTTCTCTGTTTGACCAACGCCGTAAACTAACAAGGCTGCTAAGATAGAGCCTGCAAAAAGTGCTGACCACACTTGCATGGTTTGTCCAAAATTAAACCCAACCAACATGCGCGAACCAAGCCCGCCTTGGGCCCCCGTCGGCAGCTCACCTACAATGGCACCTGTCAGGGCAATGGCGATCGCAACTTTCAGTGATGTGAACAAAAATGGCACCGCTGCTGGAAATCTTAGCTTCCACAAAATTTCAGATTTGCTCGCGTTATAAGTTCGCATGAGGTCGAGATGAAAAATATCCGGCGAAGTAAGGCCCTTTACCATGCCAATAGTGACGGGAAAGAAACAGAGATACATTGAGATGAGAGATTTTGGCAAAAGCCCTGTGAGCCCCATCGACCCCAACACCACAATAATCATCGGCGCAATAGCGAGAATAGGGATGGTCTGCGAAACGATAATCCAGGGCAACAAAGCCTTGTTCAAGAGTTTAGAGTGTACGATGGCAATGGCCAGCCCGATGCCAAGTGCGACTCCCAAAACAAATCCCAAAAGTGTCGATGACAATGTCACCCAGCAATGAAACAAAAGTGACTTCACTTTCCAAGGCTCTATGAGAAAAACAGTTCTCCAAATTTCTGCAAGCACCTGATGTGGAGCGGGCAAGACGGGCCTTCCGAAATTCCATGATATGGCAAGCGTGTTGAGCAATCCTCCTCCCGCCTCCGCAATTTTGGTTTGCGCCACAACTGCATTCATGGGGATAGCAGCGGCATACCAAATCACCAGCAAAGCAAAGCTGATCACAGCAACGGGCATGGCGCTACTATTCCGGTCAGTCTTCATAAGAATGCCCCGCCTTCAATCCTTCGCGCACGCGTTGGGCCACTTTTAAAAACTCTGGCGTTTCGCGAATGTCCAAATTGCGCTGACGTGGAAACTTGGTTTCGATCACGTCGATGATGCGGCCAGGCCGCGGGCTCATCACAACAATTTTGGTCGATAGAAATACGGCTTCGGGAATCGAGTGCGTCACAAACACCACTGTCTTCTTCGTGCGATCCCAAAGTTCTAACAATTGTTGATTGAGTTTATCGCGCACAATTTCATCAAGTGCACCAAAAGGCTCATCCATCAGAAGTAACTTTGGATCAAACGCCAAAGCCCGTGCAATTGAAACCCGCTGCTGCATCCCGCCTGACAATTGCCACGGAAACTTTTTCTCAAATCCTTTGAGATTGACCAAATCGATGTTGCGCTGAACCCGGCCCTCTAAATCATCTAACCCCATAATCTCAAGCGGCAAGCCCACATTGCGCTCCACATTGCGCCACGGCAAAAGGGCTGGCGCCTGAAACACATAGCCATACATGCGCGAAAGCCGCGCCTGTTCTGGGCTCATGCCATTGACGCCCAGGGCGCCAGAACTAATCGGTTCCAAATCCGCAATAGCGCGGAGCAACGTTGTCTTGCCACAGCCAGATGGCCCGATGAAAGACACAAACTCACCGTCATTCACGGTGAGATCGACTTTAGACAAAGCAAAAATCGGTCCATCTGCCGTTTGAAAAGTCAGGTCTAATTCACGCGCTTCGATTACGGCAGCAGCCACTTACGACTCCCAATTTTCTTATTATTGGGCTACGCTAACGCGTCTTGACCATTTGATCAAGAATGAAGAAAGTGGCACTATGATTAAAGACAAGGCACAACCTGCCGCCAAAACGCGCATTCAAAGTGAAAATCGGGATTTGATTTTGAAAGCCGCCTTAGACGTTTTTTCAAGTCATGGATTCAGAGGCACGACAGTCGACCAAATTGCTGAGAAATGCCAGCTTTCAAAACCAAACTTGCTTTATTATTTTCGCCGCAAGGAAGACATTTATGCGGCCGTTTTGGAGCATACTTTAACCGAATGGCTCATTCCCTTGCGCAAGCTCGATATCAACGCGGATCCTATTTCTGAATTGACGCGGTACATTGAAGCCAAGCTTGACATGTCATTTTCAAATCCCGCCGCTTCCAGACTTTTTGCCAATGAGATTTTGCACGGTGCACCCCATGTCGGAAAATTCCTCAAAGGTCCCTTGCGCGATTTGGTGGAGGCCAAGGCCCATGTGATCAATGCTTGGATCAAAGCCGGAAAAATTCGAACCGTTGAACCTTATCATTTTATTTTTGCGATGTGGTCGGTCACCCAACATTACGCTGATTTTTCAGTGCAGGTTGAGAGTCTCATTAACGGCCAACCTAACTTAGACACCACTAAATCGGCTGTAGTGGAAATTCTTCTTCGAGGACTTGTTCTGAAATAAATTCAGACTTGTTTGCCCGTTTTCAGAAAAATTGCGGCGCAGGGTATAGCAGCCGGGCATTACCTGCTTTCAAGCGCTTGCAAATAATCTGCATAGGTTTGCCGGAGACCCTCCTCCAAGCCTCGGGCGTTGCTCCACCCAAGTGCCGTAAGTTTGCTCACATCACAAAGTTTACGGGGTGTGCCGTCTGGCTTAGTTGCGTCGAACTTCAAGGCGCCAGTGTATCCGACAGTTGCGCAAATTTTATCCGCCAACTCACGAATTGAAACCTCATGACCCGAACCAATATTGATGTGGCCTTCGCCAGAATAGTGTTTTGCGAGAAATACAAGTGCGTCGGCCAAGTCATCAACATGGAGAAATTCTCGTAAAGGTGTGCCCGAGCCCCAAACAGTGAAGGATTCGGCGTTACCTATTTTTGCCTCGTGAGCTTTGCACAACAAAGCAGGAAGCACATGGCTGGAAGCCAAATCGTAATTGTCATGCGGCCCATAAAGATTGGTGGGTTGAGCCGAAATGAAGTCGCAAGCATATTGCTTTCTGTAGGCTTCGCACAGTTTGATACCGGCGATTTTTGCAATCGCATACCATTCATTTGTTGGCTCCAATGGCCCCGTTAAGAGTGCTTCTTCAACAATCGGTTGGGCGGCCATTTTAGGGTAAATGCAAGTCGAACCTAAAAATATCAATTTTAAAACTTTGGCTTTGAACGCCGCGTGAATCACATTGGCCTCAATCATTAGATTTTCGTAGAGAAACGCAGCCGGAAAAGAATTATTAGCTTGAATGCCACCCACTTTTGCCGCTGCCAGAAACACAACATCCGGTTTTGCCTCAGCCATCCAGTCTTCAACTTGCGCCTGTCGCCCAAGATCAACTAGGTCGCGCGTCACAGTGAGAATTTCACAATTTTCAGTGGCCAGCCGCCGCAGTAAAGCCGACCCCACCATACCCCGGTGACCACAAACCCAGACGCGTTTTCCTGAGAGTTCAAACATGCAATTTGCCGCCTGCTCTTTTCATTCTATCGCCGTCCTAATTCTTCATCGGTCCGGCGTGATCCTGCCTCATGTGCCACCAGTTTCAAATCTGCGCGCACCATTTCTTTGACCAAAGCTTCAAATGTTGTTGTCGGTGTCCAGCCTAACTTGGCTTTTGCTTTGGCTGGGTCGCCAATCAGCAAATCCACTTCCGTTGGCCTGAAATATCGTGGATCGATTTCGACTAAAATTTTTCCCGTTGCAGCATCAAACCCTTTTTCATCAACGCCTGTGCCTTGCCAGCGAACGGTAATGCCAGCTTCAAGAAATGCCTTCTCCACAAACTCCCGAACCGCATGGGTTTCGCCGGTTGCCAGAACATAGTCGTCGCCATGGTCTTGTTGCACCATGCGCCACATGCCCTCAACATAATCCCGGGCATGGCCCCAGTCACGCTTGGCATCCATGTTGCCGAGATAGAGTTTTTCTTGCAGTCCAAGTTTTATTGCAGCCACCGCGCGAGTAATTTTGCGCGTTACAAAAGTCTCACCACGAATAGGGCTTTCATGGTTGAATAAAATTCCGTTCGATGCGTGAATGCCGTATGCCTCACGGTAGTTTACAGTGATCCAGTAAGCATAAAGCTTTGCTGCCGCATAAGGTGAGCGCGGATAGAACGGTGTTGATTCACGTTGCGGTACTTCCTGCACCAAGCCATAAAGCTCAGAGGTGGACGCTTGGTAGAAACGGGTCTTTTTGACAAGACCTAAAAGCCGGATGGCTTCCAACAATCTGAGCGTGCCGATACCGTCGGCGTTGGCTGTGTATTCAGCAGTTTCAAAACTCACCTGCACATGGCTTTGGGCCGCAAGATTATAAATTTCGTCAGGCTGGATTTCCTGCACAATGCGAATGAGATTCGTAGAATCCGTCATGTCGCCATAATGCAATTTGAAATGCACATCATTTTCATGCGGGTCTTGATAGATGTGATCAATGCGGGCCGAATTAAACGAAGACGATCGCCGCTTGACACCATGCACAGCATAACCTTTTGCCAATAGCAAGTCGGCTAGATAGGCGCCGTCTTGCCCGGTAATACCAGTGATCAATGCAGTTTTGCGTGCAGATAACGTCATCTCAATCAGCTTCCTTGAAATTTCTAGTTTTTAATTCAGTGACGAGATCTTTAACACGTTCCGATTGGCCTCGCTTCGTAACCAACACGGCATCTTCACCAACAACAACAATAACATCGTCAACGCCAATTACTGCCGTGAGCATTCCATTTGAGCGCACATAATTGTTTGATCCTTGAACGACAATGGCGTGGCCTTCGACAACATTATGACTTGGGTCATGCGTTGCCAAATCATAAACGGCATCCCACGATCCAATATCACTCCACTGATAATCTACTTTGAAAACCGCAGCATGGTCAGTCTTTTCCATAACAGCATAGTCTACCGAAATTCGGGGCGACTTTGCGAAGGCGTCAACATCCAACCATTTGAAATCTGTTTCAACGCGCGCCTTTTCAAAAGATTTGCGCACCGAATTTAAAACATCGGGAGCAGATTTTTCGAGTTCACTTAAAAAGAGTTTTGCGGAGAAAAGAAAATTCCCGCTGTTCCATAAATAACCTTCGCGAATATATGTTTTGGCTTTGTCTTCGTTAGGCTTTTCCACGAAGCAATCAAGCTTGTAACTCCCGCCCTCTCGCAGCGATGAACCCGGCTTTATGTAGCCATAACCTGTGGCCGGAAATGTGGGTGAAACACCAAAGGTCGTAAGATAGCCATTTTCAGCGTCCACTTTCGCGGCAAGTACAGCTGCAGTAAATGCCGATGAATTTGGAATTTTATGGTCAGCCGCTAAAATAAATACCATTGCATCTGGCGAACGTGTCAAAGCTTGCAAACAACCAGCAGCAATTGCCGCACCGGAATCGCGGCGCAAGGGTTCAAGAAGAATATCAGCAGCAACAGAAATTTCGCGTAAATCTTCGGCAATTAAGAAGCGTTGGGCCTCTGCTGAAACAATAATAGGGCGCTGGTCAAAAATTTCAGACGAACACCGAAGCAGGGTTTCCTGAAGGAGGCTGTGTTCCGAACCAAAGCGCAAAAACTGTTTAGGTTTGGCTTCGCGAGACAAGGGCCACAGCCGTGTGCCGCCGCCACCGCTCAAAACAATAGGGATTATTTTTGAGTTGCTCATGCCGGAATCTTTTGGTTAAATTCGCCAATCTGCGGATAATGCGAAAATTCAGTTTCAATAAACGCAAAAATTTCACGCAAGTGAGCATTCGATTTAAAGCTTTCACACACCACAACCAATTCTGGTTTGTTCGAGGATGCCCGCACCAAGCCCCAGCTGCCATCTGCGAACCCGAATCTTATACCGTTAATTTTATTCATCTCGGAGATTTTTTGACCCGCAATTATTCGGCCCGATTTTTGAAATCCTTCTATGCGGGCGATCAACTGATCTACCACACCATATTTTAAGTCATCCGCACAGTGTGGCGACATGGTAGGAGTGGTAAAACTTAACGGTAGGTCTTGGTAAAGTTCGGCCATGGTTTTGCTAGAGGCGCGGTCAAGCATCCGACAAATGGCAATGGCCGAAGTCAGCCCATCATCATAGCCATGGCCGAATGGGGCGCGGAAAAAGAAATGCCCCGACTTTTCAAAGCCTGCCACTGCATCTAGAGCGCTGGTGCGGTGTTTGATATAAGAATGCCCCGTCTTCCAGTAATCAACTGTTGCGCCCAAGCGATTTAAAAGTGGATCAGTTTTATAAAGGCCGGTCGATTTTACATCGACCACAAATTTTGCATTTGGAATTTGCACCGCCAAATCACGAGCCAGCAACACGCCCACCTTATCGCTGAAAATTTCATGGCCCTCATTGTCGACAATTCCACAACGGTCGCCATCGCCATCAAATCCAAAAGCAATATCGGCGTTATGATGTTTCACGGCCTGTGCCATCACATGCAGCATTTTCATGTCTTCAGGATTGGGATTATAATTTGGAAAATCAAAGTCCAAATCGCAATCAACTTCGATCACCTCACAGCCAAGAGCACGCAGAACCTCTGGCGCAAATGCACCCGCTGTTCCGTTGCCACAGGCAGCAATAACTTTCAGCTTGCGCGTCAACTTTCCGTCTTTGAGTAAATCGGTTTTATATTTTTCAAACAATCCTTCAACACGAGTCAGAAACCCGCCGCCACGAGAAACGCCTTGTCCTTGCATCACGATATTTTTCAAGGCCGACATGTCTTCAGGCCCAAAAGTCAGCGGGCGGTTCATGCCCATCTTAATGCCGGTCCAGCCATTGTCGTTATGCGAAGCTGTCACCATTGCAACCGCTGGCACATCACATTCAAATTGCGCAAAATAAGCCATGGGTGTCATGGCCAAGCCAATGTCATAAACATGACAACCACCACTCATCAAACCGACGATCAACGCTTGCTTGATGGCTGCTGAATAACTTCTGAAATCATGGCCAACAATGATGCGGGGGGCAACGCCGCGCTGATGCAAAAGCGTGGCAAGGCCAAGGCCGACGGCTTGAACGCCATAGAGGTTGATTTCTTTTTCAAAAAGCCAGCGCGCGTCATATTCACGAAAGCCCGTGGCTTTAACCAATGGCAATTGCTCATAGTCCAGACTGTTTGGCACCAAATCTTGGCGCGGGCCAATCGACATACTTTAAACTTCCCAAATTGCAGTGCGAAGTTGATTCGCCCATCCCGCTATTTAGGTGCGAAAATAGGCGATTGTCTTTACCAATCCGTTCTCAAGTTGAACCTTTGGTTCCCAATCTAAAATTGATTTGGCCAATGAAATATCAGGTTGTCGTTGTTTTGGGTCGTCTTGCGGCAATGGCAGATAAATCAATTTAGATTTAGACTGTGTCAGCGCCAAAACTTTTTCAGCAAGTTCAATCATTGTGAACTCATAGGGGTTGCCTAAGTTTACAGGGCCCGTGACCCCATCTTTACTATTCATTAACCGAACAAACCCTTCTATCAGGTCATCTACATAACAAAACGATCTTGTCTGTTGGCCTTCACCATAAACTGTCAAATCATCGCCACGTAAAGCTTGTACGATGAAATTAGAAACCACCCGCCCGTCTTTCGGGTCCATCATCGGGCCATATGTATTGAAAATACGGGCCACTTTAATTTCGACACCATATTGACGGTGATAATCAAAAAATAAAGTCTCTGCGCAACGCTTTCCCTCATCATAGCATGACCGAATGCCATGTGGGTTCACATGCCCCCAGTAGGATTCTGGTTGCGGGTGCACAGTGGGATCGCCATAAACTTCACTCGTGGAGGCCTGAAAAATGCGAGCGCCATTTTCGCGCGCCAGATCAAGTAGATTTAAAGCCCCGAGCACACTGGTCTTCATGGTTTTAACTGGGTCTGCCTGATAGTGAACTGGCGAAGCAGGGCAGGCCAAATTATATATTTGATCCACTTCAAGCGATATCGGTGTCACCACATCATGTTCAATAAACGTGAAGCGGGGATTATTATGCAGCTTCGCCACATTCGAAAGTCTGCCGGTAAAAAGATTATCAAGGCAAATAACGTCATTGCCTTCATTGAGCAGTCTTTCAACCAAATGCGAACCCAGAAAACCGGCCCCGCCCGTCACCAATATGCGCCTAGATACTGACAAAACAAATTTCCTTTATTGCACTAAGGCACTGGGCCGACCTAGTGAATGATATGAAAAGCCTGCTTTGACCACATCTTCAGGCACATAGAGATTGCGAAAATCTAAAATCACCCGGCCTTTAACCGCCTTCTTAAGCTTAGCAAAATCCAAACCGCGGAACTCGCTCCATTCCGTCAAAACTACAATGATGTCTGCGTCTTGGGCAGCACTGTAACTATCATGGCACCAGACAACATTTTCAAAAGTAGCACTACCATGTTCCATGGCGGCCGGATCAAACGCCGAGATTTTGGCGCCCTTGGCTTGGAGGGCGGGGATCACTTCGAGCGCTGCGGCATCGCGAATATCATCCGTATCTGCTTTGAAGGCGATTCCGAGAATCGCAATCTGGCGCCCTTTAACATCGCCACCTAAAACTTTTACAATACGGTCCGCCACAGCATGACGACGCCTCTCATTGGCTGCAACAACGTCCTCAATAATTGTCACTGGCGTTTTGTGATCGCGCGCCAAAGCCATCAAAGCCCGCGTGTCTTTTGGAAAGCACGACCCACCAAAGCCAGGCCCTGGTGCGAAATAATGCAGGCCAATGCGCTTATCTAAACCTGCGCCAAGCGCCACTTGTTTAATATCAGCCCCCACCGCTTCACACACATCGGCCACCTGATTAACAAACCCAATGCGCATGGCCAAATAGCAATTGGCGGCATATTTAATCAGTTCAGCAGAGGCCGAGGACGTGACCACCAAAGGCACAGAGCTGGCCGAAAGCGGTTGATAGAGTTTGCGCATAACCTCTTCGGCGGCTTTCGAGTTAACGCCAATCACCACGCGGTCTGGATGCAAGAAATCATCCACGGCACTGCCCTCGCGTAAAAATTCAGGATTGGAAGCCACGTCAAACGAGGCATCAGGATTAGCTTCGGCCATCAGTTTGTGAAGGCGTGCCGAAGTTCCAACTGGCACAGTCGATTTAATGACCACAACAGTATACCTTGAAATTAATTTCGCCACTTGTCGGCCGGCTTCAAAAACATAAGTTAAATCGGCATGGTCATCACCAGCAGCCGTTGGCGTGCCAACGGCAATTAGGACAACATCAGCTTCATGCAATGCTGCCGCTAAATCTGTTGTAAAGGCCAAATTGCCTTTGCGCCTGCTGGCAGCCACAACCAAATCAAGCCCCGGTTCATAAATCGGAATGACACCTTTTTCTAAAGATGAAATTTTGTCGGCATTTTGGTCGACACAAACAACGTCAAAGCCGAAATGCGAAAAGCAGGCCCCCGAAACCAAGCCCACATAGCCAGTTCCAATAACTGCAATTTTCATGGTTAAAAACCTACCTTAATACTATCGTGCCCCAAACCCTGATAAAATGGTTTGTACGGTCTTCAATACAATCAATAAGTCCAGCCAAGGAGAAAAGTGTTTAATATAGTAAAAATCAAATTTTAACTTGATTGTCGCGGCATCACGATTTGCCAGCATCACCTGTGCATACCCTAAAACAAGCCCGCGCCGTTCAGCGATAAATCTAAAATAGAATTTCACCCGCCCAAGGCGCGACTGCCAGCAATATTGTTACACAATCTTGATTGTGGCGGGGTCCCAACCATGCGGTTCTGGAAAGGCTGGTTTCATGTCTTCAAGCGTTTCGCGCACGATGCGCCCAATGGCGGCATTTCGAACCCAGTTGCGATCCGCCGGAATAATGTGCCATGGCGCATGTTTGGTCGAACAGCGCTCCAAAGCGGCTTCATAGGCTCTGGTGTAGTCATCCCAGAGCATCCTATCGTCAAGATCACCGGGATTAAATTTCCAACGCTTAGTGGGATCGTCAACCCGCTCTTGCATCCTTAAGGCTTGCTCTTCTTTCGAGAGATGAAGCATGAACTTTAAAATCTTCGTGCCATTTTCGCTGAGCTGCTTTTCAAAATTATTGATTTGCTCATAGCGCTGTTCAATCTGTTCAACCGTTGCAAATTTCCGAACCTTGGCAGCTAAAACGTCTTCATAATGCGAGCGATTAAAAATTCCGATCATGCCGCGCGGCGGACATGCTTTATGAATACGCCACAAATAATCATGGGCCAATTCATCGGCTGATGGTCCTTTAAACGAGGTCATAACGACGCCAATAGGACCGCAGACGTTAAACACCGCCCGAACCGTACCATCTTTGCCGGAACCATCAATTCCTTGCAACACAACTAACAATGCCCGCTTGCCTTCGGCGTAAAGCACATTTTGCAAAACGTCGATGGCCACCGCATCTGCGGCAGTCTGCTCCTTCGTTTTGTCTTTGTCTTTGAACGAACCCAGATCGCGCGGGTCATGCTTCGAAAGATCAACGGACTTTCCGGGTTTTACGAGATAGTCTTCGGCAAATGACATCGGCTCTTCCTTTTGGTTCAGTTTAAATTACCGAGACGTCACTTGATTGCAAGTGGCGATGCGCTTAGGCCTATATTACAGTTAAAAATAAGGATTCGTAGTGACTGACCGTCCTTCTAATAAACCACAAATGGCATCCAGCGCTTTTCGCTTGCCAGCTCTTGATCAAGATTTTTTGTTAGGCGATTCAACCCGCGGCCTGCGCTTCCAATTGGAATATCAAAAGGCAGAGGAGTCCTTGCGCCACTTAGCAATTGAGTCCACCATCGTGGTGTTTGGTTCGGCCCGCGTCAAAGAGGGCGATACAAATGGCTGGTATGAAAAGGCCAGAGCCTTTGCCAAGCTTTCGTCAGAAAACAGCGGGGCCAAGCTTCACAATAAATCTGCACGTTATAATGTGATTGCCACAGGCGGCGGCCCCGGCATTATGGAAGCCGCAAATCGTGGTGCCTATGACGCGCAGGCAAAATCAATCGGCTACAACATCACCCTGCCAATGGAACAGGAACCAAACCCGTTCTCCACCCCCGAGCTTACCTTCCGCTTTCATTACTTCGCCATGCGCAAAATGCATTTTGCAATGCGGGCTGCAGCATTGGTAGTATTCCCCGGCGGCTTTGGGACGTTGGATGAATTATTTGAACTTCTCACGTTGCGGCAGACTGGCAAAATGACCAAGCCTTTGCCCGTGGTTTTGTTCGACAAAAACTTCTGGACCTCGGCCATTAACTTTGAACATTTTGCCAAAGAAAAACTGATCAACCCTAAAGACCTCGATTTATTTACATTCGCAGATACACCTCAACAAGCATGGGACGCTCTTGTTGAGCGCGGCCTGCACATTCCTAAGGAATAAACATGGTCCTCAAACTCACATTTCATGGCGCAGCTCGAACTGTCACAGGATCATGTTACATGATCGAAACTGACGAAGCTAAAGTTATCGTTGATTGCGGCATGTTCCAAGGTTCAAAAACCATGAGCGAGCTGAACTATCGCCCATTTCCATTTGATCCGGCCACCATTGACGCCATGCTTTTAACCCATGCCCATATTGATCACACAGGGGTTATTCCAAAGCTCACGAAGAATGGCTTCAAAGGTAAAATTCATTGCACCAGAGGCACCGTTGATCTCTGCCAAATCATGTTGCCAGATTCAGGCCACATCCAAGAATCTGATGTTGAGCAACTCAACAAACGCAACGCCAAACGTGGACTCGATCCAGTTGAACCGATTTACACACTCGAAGACGCAATGAAGTCTCTTGAGCATTTCAGGCCCGTTGAATATGAAACATGGATGAGCCCAGCGAAGGGAATTCGCGCGCGCTATTGGAACGCAGGCCATTTGTTAGGGTCTGCTTCAATTGAAGTTGAGATTGAACAAGCAGGTCAAAAACCAACCCGGCTTTTATTTTCAGGCGACATTGGCCCCGACAATAAATTGCTTGAGCAAGATCCGGAAGCACCTGTGACATGGGATTATGTCGTGTGTGAATCGACCTATGGTGGACGCGATAGATTTGAGCGCAGCTTGGATAAACGCCGAGAGATTTTGGCAAACGAGCTCAAAGATGCGGCAGCGCGCGGCGGCGTGATGCTTATTCCGTCCTTTGCGGTCGAACGCACGCAGGAAGTGGTGACCGATCTGGTTTATCTGATGGACCACAAGCTTGCACCAGAAGCTAATATATTCATCGATTCCCCGTTGGCCAATAAAGCGACTGAGATTTTTCGGAAACACGCCAGTGAAATTGAAAACGGTGGCGATCTTGCCAAAGCTTTTGCGTCACCCTTGGTCAAGGCAACTGAGACCGTGGATGAAAGCAAAGGCCTCGCACATTTTTCTGGGTTCCACATCATTGTGGCTGCATCAGGCATGTGCGAAGCAGGCCGCATTCGCCATCATTTGATGAACCACCTCTGGCAAAAATCAACCACGGTTTTACTTGTCGGCTTCCAAGCTGGAGGCTCGCTTGGCGCCATGTTGGAACAGGGCGAAAAGAATGTGCGCATCATGGGCCAACAGGTGGCTGTGGCCGCCACGATACGGCGTATCGAAGACTATTCGGGCCACGCTGATGGTCCAGAACTGGTGCAATGGATTAAAGAACGCCTGCCCATTGGCAAAAACCTGTTCTTAACCCATGGCGAAGAGGAGAGCAGCTTGGCTCTCGCCAATGACGTAAAGTCCATGGTGCCGGAAAACCGCATTATCCGCCCCGCGTTAGACGAGGCTTACGATCTCACCGGCGAAACCGCACATTTGATTGCTGGAACAGCAAAACCGCGCATTGATCTGGAAGTAGTTGGCAAACCGGATTGGCACAACGATACCGAAAGTCTGATTTTAGATTTGCAAGAGGCTTTGAAAAATGCGGCCAGTGATAAAGACCGCGGTGTATTACTCAGAAAGTTGAAGCGCGCTCTTGCCGGACCAGATGAAAGTGCTTTGCCCGCGATCAACACGCAGCGCAGACGTCCCTACCGCGCCCGTGGATTTGACGAGACTTAAGTCATTTCGCCATAGAATATCTGTTCCATTTTTCTTGGCAGCATACCAAACCTGTGATTTAATGCGGTATGACCGATGCCGAAAACCCGCGCGATTACGCCAGCTTAAAATTCCGAATTGCCGAGCGGGCCGGAGGTCTTCCCCGCCGCCTGACGCAAGTGGCAAGTTATGCACTCGAACACCCTGACGAAATTGCCTTTGGCACAGTAGCATCCATCGCAGTGGCCGCCGATGTGCAACCTTCAACCTTGGTGCGCTTTGCCCAAAGCATGGGCTATCAAGGCTTTTCCGATTTGCAGGATGTGTTTCGCTCAAGGTTGCGTGACCGCATTCTCAACTATGATGAACGTCTTGAACATTTGCGCCAGCATGATCTGAATGCAACTAAAGCTTCAGTTATTTTTGGCGGCTTCAGTGACGCTGCACAAAAATCGTTGAATGATCTGCGCGAAAAACTTGATCCAGCAAAACTTGAAGAAGCCGTTGAAATGCTTGCCAAAGCAGATACGATTTATCTGGTGGGCCTGCGCCGCTCATTTCCGATCACATCCTATATGTCTTATGCTTTTGGCAAGCTTGGCATTCGCAATCACTTGATCGGGGCTATGGGCGGCTTGGCCCAAGAAGATTTGAGCTTTGCCACAAAAAAAGACGTGGTGCTGGCAATCAGCTTTACACCCTATGCCTCTGAAACTATCAGCCTCAGCCAAGCGGCCCATGCCCGCAATGTGCCTATTGTCGCAATCACAGATTCTCCATTTTCGCCGCTTGCTCCCATCGCGAGAACTTGGTTTGAGGTGACAGAAGCCAATTTTGAGGGTTTCCGGTCTATGGCGGCAACGCTATCATTGGCCATGACACTGACAGTTGCCGTCGCAGAACGCCGCAGGAATCCAAAAAACTAAATTGGAACAATCATTCTATCTTGACTTGAAAATAGAATTGGCGTTTCATTAGTTCCAAACAGACGCTTTATAGAGGGCTTGCATAATGTCATTTGCATTGGACGTAATCACTATGGGCCGTTGCTCGGTCGATCTTTATGGCCAGCAAATCGGCTCGCGCCTCGAAGACATTGCATCTTTTGCCAAATCAGTTGGAGGTTCTCCGTCTAACATTGCCATCGGCACCGCCCGTCTCGGCCTCAAATCCGGATTGATCACACGTGTGGGTGACGAACAGATGGGCCGCTTTGTATTAGAGCAAATGGCCAGAGAAGGTGTGGCCACCAAAGGCATTACCACTGACAAGCAGCGTCTCACAGCTCTCGTCTTGCTCGCCGTTGAAAACGACAAAACTTTTCCGCTGATTTTCTACCGCGATAATTGCGCCGACAATGCTCTCGACGCTGACGATGTTGATGAGAAATTTATTCTCTCGGCAGGCGCATTGCTCGTGACCGGCACGCATTTTGCCAAGGCCAATACTGATGCAGCACAACGCAAAGCCATGGCCATTGCCAAAGCCAATGGTCGCAAAATCATCATCGACATTGATTATCGCCCAAACCTCTGGGGCCTAGCAGGCCATGCCGCTGGCGAAGAGCGTTATATCAAGTCCGATAAAGTAACCGCGCACCTGCAAACAATTCTCGCTGATTGCGATTTGATTGTTGGCACCGAAGAAGAAGTGCACATCGCCGGTGGTTCCGAAGACACCCTCGAAGCCTTGCGCAAAATCCGCTCTTATTCAAATGGAGTAATTGTTTTAAAACGTGGCCCCATGGGTTGCGTGGTTTATCCAGCCGCAATTCCTTCATCTCTTGATGAAGGAATTGTCGGCACGGGTTTCCCCATCGAAGTTTATAATGTCTTGGGCGCAGGCGATGCTTTCATGTCAGGCTTTTTGCGCGGTTGGTTGAAAGGCGAAAATTTTGAAACTTGCGCAACGTATGCCAATGCCTGCGGAGCCTTTGCCGTTTCCCGCCTGCTGTGTTCGCCTGAATATCTGACTTGGACGGAATTAAATTATTTCTTGAAAAATGGCAGCAAACATCATGCGCTGCGCAACGATGAAACCTTGAACCACATCCATTGGGCCACCACGCGGCGCAAACAACCTGATCAAATTCTATCTTTCGCCATTGATCACCGCAAACAACTCGAAGACATGGCTGATAAGCTGGGCGCGTCTCGTGATAAAATTGCCCCGTTCAAACGCCTCGCCATGCAAGCCATTGGCAAAGTGTCTGGCGGCAAGCCGGGTTACGGCACATTGCTAGATGACACATATGGCCGTGAAGCCATGTTTGATGCTGCCAAGCTGGGCTTATGGATTGGCAGGCCTTTGGAGCATCCAGGATCGAAGCCTCTGCGCTTTGAATTCACCCAAGATATGGGCGCAAGACTGGTCGATTGGCCCGTCACCCACACGATCAAGTGCCTCGCCTTCTATCACCCTGATGATCCTCAAGACCTGAAAACCGAGCAGGCAGAAAAGTTACGCACGCTTTATGAAGCGGCGCGCAAAGTCGGCCGCGAGTTGTTGGTGGAAATTATCGCCAGCAAAAATGGCCCCATGGACGATCACACCATCGCACGGGCCATGACCGAGCTTTATGCTATAGGTATAAAGCCTGATTGGTGGAAATTGGAGCCACAGGCGTCGCCAAAAGCATGGGATGAAATTAGCACCGTCATCGATGCCGAAGACCCCTTCTGCCGCGGCATCGTGCTACTGGGTTTAGAAGCGCCTGAAGATGAACTAGCGAAAGGTTTTAAGGCTGTTGTTGGAAAAAAATACGTAAAGGGCTTTGCAGTGGGCCGCACAATCTTTAATGAAGCAGCCCAAGAATGGCTTCGCGGCACTATTAGCGATGAAGCTGCTGTTACCATGATGGCCGAAAAATTCGGCAATCTGGTCAAAATTTGGAACGAGGCACGCGGTGTTTAATACAACCAAAACAGTAAAACTCACGACAGCCCAAGCATTGGTTAAATTCCTGACCAAGCAAATGGTTATGGTCGATGGCAAGAAGGTTCCGATCTTCGCGGGCATGTGGGCGATTTTTGGCCATGGCAACGTGGCCGGCATTGGTGAAGCGCTTTTTCCGGTTCGCAAAGAATTGCCAACTTATCGGGGCCACAACGAACAGACCATGACCCATTCGGCCATAGCTTATGCCAAGGCCAGCAACCGCCACCGCATGATGGCCGTCACCACAAGCTTGGGGCCGGGTGCGCTAAACATGGTAACTGCCGCAGCTGTAGCACACGTTAACCGCCTTCCAGTACTGCTCTTGCCCGGCGACATATTTGCTAACCGCAAGCCAGACCCTGTGTTGCAACAAATCGAAGATTTTAATGATGGCACGGTGTCCGTCACGGACTGTTTCAAACCCGTGTCGCGTTATTTCGACCGCATCATGCGGCCAGAGCAATTGATCCCAGCTCTTAATCGCACCATGGTTGTGCTGACTGATCCGGTTGAATGCGGGCCTGTGACATTGGCCATGTGCCAAGACACCCAAACTGAGGCTTATGACTATCCCCTCGATTTCTTTGCCGAGAAAGTCTGGTCAATTCGCAGACCCCGCGCCGATGCAGGCGAACTCGATCAAGCCATCCGGACACTGAGTATTGCCAAAAAACCGGTGATCATCGCAGGCGGCGGCGTGCTTTATTCCGAAGCGTCAGAAACCCTTGCAGCCTTTGCGGCCAAACACGGCATTCCGGTGGTAGAAACCCAAGCCGGAAAATCGTCGCTGCCATTTGCAAACGAACTCAATATGGGCGGCATGGGTGTATCGGGAACCACAGCTTCAAATATTCTTTGCGGAGAAGCAGATGTTATCCTCGCGGTTGGCACACGACTGCAAGATTTCACCACGGGTTCGTGGTCGCTCTTTAAAAACGACAAGAAAAAAATCATCGGTCTTAACACGCAGGTTTTTGACGCTACTAAACATCGTTCAATGCCATTGGTCGCAGATGCTAAAATTGGCTTAGAAGAAGTGAGCGAAGGGCTTGGCAAATGGGCAGCCCCTGCCGCATGGACCACCCGCGCCAAGAAAGAACGCTTGGATTGGATTAAGATTGCGGAGAAATATACCAAATCCAGCAATGTTGAACGCCCTTCAGATTCGCAAGTCATTGGTGCCGTGCAACGTGCCCTTGGCAGCGAGGCCCATGTGATGTCAGCGGCAGGTGGTCTGCCCGGTGAAATGCATAAATTATGGCAAGCAGGCATTCCAGGCTCCTATCATATGGAATATGGCTTCTCCTGCATGGGTTATGAAATTGCAGGCGGCCTCGGCATTAAAATGGCGCGGCCTGATGCCAATGTTGTGGTGATGATGGGGGATGGCACATATATGATGGCCAACTCTGAACTGGCCACATCTGTCATGCTCGGTCATAAACTCACAATCGTCCTGTTGGACAATCGTGGCTTCGGCTGCATCAACCGCTTGCAATTTGCGACGGGCAGCGAGCGTTTTAATAATCTGTTCGACTACAACACAAAACAAGATGTCTCCCCCTCCATAGATTTCGTGGCTCATGCGGCAAGCATGGGAGCGATTGCTGAAAAAGTATCGTCGCTCGCAGATTTAGAAACTGCATTAGAACGTTCCAAGAAAAACACGCGCACGACCTTAATCCTCATCGACACTGATCCCATGGAAACAACCGACGCCGGAGGCTCATGGTGGGAAGTGGCCGTGCCTGAAGTTTCCACGAGGCCAACGGTCGTTGCCGCAAGAAAGAAATATGTGAAAGCGCTGAAGAACCAACGTGTAGGGAGTTAAGAAAGGGACCTCATCCGCCCCTTCAACACAAGGAAAATTCTATGCCAAGACTTCTCGTCAAACCAAAAAAAGGCGACGGTCGCGTGACGCACGTCACGCCAAAATCCGCCAAGTGGAAATATGTGGGTTTTGATCTTTGGAGGTCTGCCAAAGGCAAAATCGCCAAGGGGTCGGAGGCAAAACGCGAGGTATGTTTAGTCTTCGTTTCCGGCAAAGGCCGGGTCACGATCAACGGCAAGGACTTCGGCGTGATTGGAGACCGCATGTCACCCTTTGAAGGAAAACCATGGTCGGTCTATGTGCCGCCCGGCTCTAAGTGGTCAGTTGCTGCCACAACCGAAATGACTCTTGCGGTCTGTTCCGCTCCTGCGAAAGGTAAACACGTTGCTCGCGTCATTGGCCCTGAAGGTCTTTCTCAAGAAATTCGTGGGCAAGGTTCAAACACCCGCCACGTGACTAACATTCTGCCAGAACAAGATCCTCTTGCCGAAAGCTTGCTAGTCGTTGAAGTGATCACACCCAACGGCAACACCTCATCTTACCCGCCGCATAAACATGACAAAGATGATCTGCCGAAAGAATCTTACTTGGAGGAAACCTATTATCACCGCATCAACCCACCCCAAGGTTTTGCCTTCCAGCGCGTTTATACTGATAACCGAAAATTGGATGAAGCCATGGCTGTTGAAGATGGCGATGTGACTTTGGTTCCTAAAGGCTATCACCCGTGCGCCACGGTGCATGGCTATGATCTGTATTATCTCAATGTCATGGCAGGCCCCAAGCGCACGTGGAAATTCCACAATGCGCCGGAGCATCAGTGGTTGTTGAAATAACCACGTCAATTACGATTAACCAAATTGCAACATGATCGGCGCACACTTCATATTGTGTGTGAGGTGTATCATGCGTCAGTTCAGTTCTGTGTTTACCGATTTCACGGTGTCTTGCCCCGAAGTGGCAGAGCCAAACTCGCCCATTCACGATATTAGGGCCAGAGGAAATTTACCGCTCGTTCTGGATCAAGACATGGTGATCGAACTCAAACGCAGTGACCTCCTTGAAAACTGGCGTGACACATGTGCATTGGGCCGGGCGCGGGTTGATAAGTTGGTGCAAGAAACCGCCGCCCGCATTCATTCTGCATTAGATGAAGATGAAATGACCGACATGCCAGATCTGGCCATGGACACGGCGGCCTTCTTCCTTTTGGCCTTGCGCCAGAAAGGTGTAAAATATCCCTGCAACATGGCCAATTGTGAAGTGAGCTATGTGCATGACGAACAAGGCTCGCACGTGGGCGACGTGATCATCAACTAAACACTGCGCTTGTGAATTTCGTTGAAGTCGTTGACAAAACCGTTTCAGCAGTTCGCACAGATTAACTAAACATCACCTTAAAGCTATGATATGCCTATATTTCGTGAGTAATTGAAATATGGAAACGACACAACTTTCGACTATTTTTGGCTCTATGGGCCAAGCAACCCGTTTAGAAATCTTGAAATTAGTGGCACCCCTGTCGAAGGTCGACGGTTCGACCGGCATGGCCGCAGGCAAAATTGCCGAGGCTCTTAGTCTTGCACCGCCCACCCTTTCGTTTCATCTTAAAGATATGACCTTGCGTAACATTTTACTGCAAAGGCGGGTGGGCCGGGAAATACACTATTTGGCAAATCTGGATTTAATCCTCCAAGCTTTTGAAGAAGTCATTGTCCAACTTAAGAAATAGAATTTAAATTCTATTATCTGGACTGAATGATTTATTTGTTCCATTGTGACTGGAACTCGTATAATGAACAATCTTCTGGTAAATCCGCACATCACAAAATTTTAGAGAGAGTTCAAATGGTCAAGGAAATCGGTCACTTTATCAATGGCAAGCACGTTAAGGGCACGTCTGGCCGGTTTGCTGATGTTTACAACCCCAATACGGGCGAAGTGCAAGCCCGCGTTTCACTTGCAACCGCGGCGGAACTTCGCGCTGCCGTCGAAAATGCCAAAGCCGCCCAGCCCGCTTGGGCCGCCAAGAACCCACAGTTCCGCGCCCGCGTCATGATGAAGTTTGTAGAACTCGCCAACAAGCACCGCGAAGAACTGGCCACGTTGATTTCAATAGAACACGGAAAAACCGTGCCCGATGCATTGGGCGATTTGCAGCGCGGTGTTGAAGTGGCAGAGTTTGCCTGCGGTGTGCCCCATCTCGTCAAGGGAGAATTCACGGACGGTGCTGGCCCCGGCATTGATATGTATTCCATGCGCCAAGCCCTTGGCGTAGTTGCTGGCATTACCCCCTTTAACTTCCCCGCCATGATCCCGTTGTGGAAATGCGCGCCCGCCATTGCTGTAGGCAATGCCTTCATTTTAAAGCCATCGGAACGTGACCCCTCATGCCCATTGCGCATTGCAGAACTGTTCTTAGAAGCAGGCCTGCCCCCGGGCATACTCAACGTGGTGAACGGTGATAAAGAATCCGTCGATGCCATATTAAATGATCCAGACATCAAGGCCGTGGGCTTTGTGGGCTCCACCGCCATTGCGCAATATGTTTATGCAGGGGCCACTGCCACTGGCAAACGTGCCCAGTGTTTTGGCGGTGCAAAAAACCACATGGTGATTATGCCGGATGCAAATATGGACCAAGCCGTTGATGCACTCATCGGCGCTGGTTATGGCTCAGCTGGTGAACGCTGCATGGCCATCTCAGTTGCTGTGCCCGTGGGCAAAGCCACTGCTGATGCATTGATGGCAAAACTTATTCCGCGTGTTGAAAAGCTAAAAGTAGGCTTGTCCACCGATCGTGAAGCAGACTATGGCCCACTAGTCACCAAAATGGCTCTGGACCGCGTTCGCGGTTATATTGATATTGGTGTCAAAGAAGGCGCCACACTGGCGGTCGATGGCCGTGGCTTTAAGATGCAAGGTTATGAAAATGGCTATTTCCTGGGCGGCACATTGTTTGACAATGTGACCAAGGACATGCGCATTTATAAGGAAGAAATTTTCGGGCCGGTGCTGGGTGTGCTCCGCGCTGAAACCTATGAAGAAGCCTTGGGCCTGTGCAACGACCATGAATATGGCAATGGCGTCGCGATTTATACCAGAGACGGTGATGCCGCCCGTGATTTCGCGGCCAAAGTGCAAGTAGGCATGATCGGCATTAACGTGCCCATTCCTGTGCCACTGGCCTATCATACGTTTGGCGGTTGGAAGTCTTCCAGCTTCGGCGATCTTAATCAACACGGCCCAGATGCGATCAGATTCTACACCAAAACCAAAACCGTAACATCACGCTGGCCCTCTGGCACCAAAGAAGGCGCACAGTTCTTGATTCCGACGATGCGGTAATAGGAACCTCACCCTTCTCCCCGCGAGGGGGAAAGTGTAAGTCAATACAATGAATCTGCGCCGAAGCATTTCTATTGTGACTGCTGCAACAGCATGGTCAGCCCTGCTGTTGCAACTGACTCTCGTCATCGGAAAGATGACATCTGAAGGCGCTACAGTGGCGGCGGCCATCTGGCGCTTCTTCGGATTTTTCACAATTTTATCAAACATCGCTGTGGCCGTGGTGGCGACGATGATGGTTGTTATGAAACCAAATGCCGTCACACGACTTGCAACAGTCTCAGCCATTGCCTTTGTCGGCATCGTCTATTCCGTAGCCTTACGCGCTACGTGGCAACCCACGGGCTGGCAAGCCGTGGCTGATCATATGTTGCATGATGCAACGCCAGTTTTGTTTGTGGTTGCTTGGTTGTCGTCCGAACATGGCACCTTGCATTGGCGTGACGCGGCGTGGGCTATTGTGGCCCCTGTTGCTTATTGCATTTACGCATTAATCCGCGGAGCTAACGACGGCTGGTATGCCTACTGGTTCCTTGATCCAACTCAACTTGATGGGGTGCGAATGGTTGCAAGCATTGCGGCTTTATCCGTATCGTTTATTATTCTAGCGCTGGTGTTTATTGCGATTGATAAGAAACTAGCCCGCTAATCTCCTTCTTCAACCTCCCCCTTGTGGGGAGGTCGACAAATTGCTCTTCGCAATTTTCGGGTGGGGGTCGCAGTGGCCGAAACCGGAGCGACCCCCACCCTAACCCTCCCCACAAGGGGGAGGGGTTAAGATAAAAAAGCCCGCGACATGTCGCGGGCTTTTCGAATTCATCCGTTCACTGACGATTTACATCGCAGCCTGTAGGCCCTTCAATTGTTCCAGCGCTTCATGGGCCTTGCGCTTGCCTTCGTCATCTTTGGCGGCTGTCACTTCATCTTCAGCAGACTTGATCTGAGCGCTCATGGCGCTTGCATCAAGTTCAGCCATCGGAATGGCAGTCTCGGCCAACACAGTCAGGCCCTTGGCGTTCACTTCGGCAAAGCCGCCGCGCACGAAAATCTTTTCTTGTGTGCCACCATCTTTGGCCACGGTCACAATGCCGGGGCGCAAGGTTGAAAGCACAGGGGCATGTTGCGGCATGATTGTCATTTCACCCTCAGTGCCGGGGATTATGACGGAGGCCACATCGCCCGAAAACAAAAGCCGCGCAGGGGAGACTAGTTCAAAATGTAATGCCATCGCTTTTTCCTCAGTCTAGTAGGGACCTCATCCGCCCCTTCGGGGCACCTTCTCCAGAGGAGAAGGGTGAAGTTTAGCTCGGTATCCAAATCCGCCCTTCTCCCTTGGAGAAGGTGGCCCAACGGGCCGGATGAGGTCCCTTAAATTACGCCGCCTCAGCAGCCATTTTCTTGGCTTTTTCTACGGCTTCTTCAATGGTGCCTACCATGTAGAAGGCCGCTTCTGGCAAATGATCATAGGCGCCATCGCACAGGCCTTTGAAGCCCTTGATGGTATCGGCCAAGGGCACCAATTTGCCGGGTGAACCGGTGAACACTTCAGCCACGAAGAATGGCTGGCTCATAAAGCGTTCGATCTTGCGGGCGCGAGCCACAGCGATTTTGTCGTCTTCTGAAAGCTCGTCCATGCCGAGAATAGCAATGATATCTTGCAGCGCCTTGTAGCGTTGCAGAACTTGCTGCACGCGGCGCGCCGTTTGATAATGCTCAACACCAATAATGCGGGCATCCATCATGCGTGAGGTGGAATCCAGTGGGTCCACTGCTGGATAAATACCTTTTTCAGCAATCGAACGCGACAGCGTTGTGGTGGCATCCAAATGCGCGAATGATGTGGCGGGTGCCGGATCGGTCAAATCGTCGGCTGGCACATAGATGGCCTGCACTGAAGTGATTGAACCTTTTTGCGTTGTCGTAATGCGCTCCTGCATGGTGCCCATGTCAGTGGCCAATGTTGGCTGATAACCCACGGCGGATGGAATGCGGCCGAGCAAAGCTGACACTTCGGAACCGGCTTGCGTGAAGCGGAAAATATTATCGACGAAGAACAACACGTCTTGGCCTTCATCGCGGAAATGTTCAGCAACAGTCAAACCAGAAAGAGCAACGCGGGCACGCGCACCTGGAGGCTCATTCATTTGGCCGTAAACCAGAGCCGCTTTGGAGCCTTCGCCGCCGCCCTTCTTGTTCACGCCAGATTCAATCATTTCATGATAAAGATCGTTGCCTTCACGGGTGCGTTCACCCACGCCTGCGAACACGGAATAACCACCGTGAGCCTTGGCCACGTTGTTGATGAGCTCCATGATGAGAACTGTTTTGCCCACACCAGCGCCTCCGAACAGGCCAATCTTGCCGCCCTTTGCATATGGTGCGAGAAGGTCAACAACCTTAATGCCGGTGACGAGAATTTCAGCTTCGGTTGATTGCTCAACAAACAATGGCGCATCTTGATGGATGGCGCGGGTGAGTTTGGTTTTCATCGGGCCTGCTTCATCCACAGGTTCACCAATCACGTTCATAATGCGGCCCAATGTTTCAGGACCAACGGGCATCATAATCGGGGTGCCAGTATCGTAAACTTCTTGACCGCGAACCAAACCTTCCGACGAATCCATGGCGATAGTGCGCACAGTTTTTTCACCAAGATGTTGCGCCACTTCAAGAACCAGGCGGTTGCCATTGTTGGTTGTTTCCAGCGCGTTCAAAATTTGTGGCAAATCGCCATCAAACTGAACGTCGATCACAGCGCCGGTTACGGCAGTGATGCGGCCCACGAGGCCGGAAGATTTTGCGACAGCTTTTTTAGCCATGATGAACGGTCCTTCTTAACTTAGAGTGCTTCAGCACCTGAAATAATTTCGATGAGTTCTTTTGTAATCTGTGCTTGGCGCTGGCGGTTATATTTAATCGACAGCTTGTTGATCATATCGCCAGCATTGCGTGTGGCATTGTCCATCGCACTCATGCGCGCACCTTGTTCGGAGGCCGCATTCTCGAGCAGTGCTCTGAATACTTGCGTAGAGATATTGCGCGGCAACAGATCGCGCAGAATTTCGCCTTCATCAGGCTCAGCTTCATAAACCGCACCACCCAAATCAGTAGCAACAGCCCCACCAGAAACGGCAGCAGGAATGAGTTGCAAAGCTGTTGGTTTTTGT
>JANOXS010000004.1:0-61305 GCA_031418535.1 Hyphomicrobiales bacterium
AGTGCAGGTGGTCTTTACAGTGTCACGAATGCCGACGATTTCAATTTCTTCGCCAACCTTCACAACGCCGCGCTCAATACGACCGGTCACAACTGTGCCGCGGCCAGAGATTGAGAACACATCTTCAATTGGCATCAAGAATGGCTGATCAATCGGACGGTCAGGCTGTGGAATATATTCGTCAACTGTCTTCATCAAAGCCAGAATGGCTTCGCGGCCAATTTCTGGATTGGTGCCGTTGAGGGCACAAAGCGCTGAACCACGGGTGATCGGAATATCATCACCGGGGAATTGATATGACGAAAGTAGCTCGCGCACTTCCATTTCTACAAGGTCCAACAACTCAGCGTCGTCAACCATGTCGACTTTGTTCATGAACACAACAAGGGCAGGAACACCAACTTGGCGGGCAAGCAGAATATGCTCGCGGGTTTGTGGCATTGGGCCGTCAGCTGCTGATACCACGAGGATACCACCATCCATCTGGGCCGCACCGGTGATCATGTTCTTCACATAGTCAGCATGGCCTGGGCAATCCACATGCGCGTAATGGCGCGCCTTAGTTTGATATTCAACGTGGGCTGTGTTGATCGTGATACCACGGGCACGTTCTTCTGGCGCCTTATCAATCATGTCATACGCAGTATAAGTCGCACCGCCCGTTTCAGCCAAAATCTTGGTGATCGCTGCCGTCAACGATGTCTTACCATGGTCAACGTGACCAATCGTGCCGATGTTGCAATGCGGCTTGTCGCGGTTAAATTTCTCTTTGGCCATGGCTTTGTTCCATCTCTCTTAGGTTAAAACACAAAAGCAGCGAGTCATCGCTGCTGCAAATTGGGGCGGTCTTTATGGAAATTATGTGGTGCTGGCAAGAGGTGTTTACAAGCCAGCCCCTGCCCGATTATTCGCCCATAGTCTCGGCAACATGCACCTTCGTGCGCAATGGTTTTTCGGGCATGCGGCTAAAGCTTGCCAATGCCAGAGCCAGCACCAAAGCTGCGGTCGCAAACAAGGGTCGGAATGCGGTGTGCACTGTGCCATTGGCCACAATATCAGCCAACCTCACGCCCGCTGCGGATTCCATGCTGGAAAAATTTGGCAGCTGGGCAAAAAGCACAGCGCCAAAAATAGCAACAATCATCGCGCCACCGAGTGACCGAAAGAAACTCATAACGCCCGTTGCTGTGCCCATTTGATGCGGTTGAACAGCGTTTTGAATAGCGATTGTGGTGAGTGGAAACACTGTGCCCAAACCAATGCTTAAACCTGCCATGAGAATTTCAAGCATCCAAAAACTGGGTGGGATTCGCGATGTTGCCAAGATCACCATACCGATCACGGAAAAAATCAAGCCAACATAGGCGGGGCGTTTATAGTGCACAGCCCGCGCCATGAACTGGCCTGCGATTATGGCCCCCACAACCGTGCCCGACATAAACGGTATCAGCGACAAGCCCGATAGGCTGGCAGAAAGCCCAAACACCAACTCCATGTAGATCGGCAAATAAGCGGTGAAGCCAACGTAACAGCCCATGATCAAAAGGGCCGTGGCTGTTCCCATCGCCACCACGGGGTTGCCCAAGATTTCGAAAGAAACAAAAGGTTCCGGTGCTGTGTTCATGCGCCAAATGAACCCTGCCCAAAGCAATATTGAAAGGGCAATAAGACCCAGTATTTGCGGAGAATTCCATGGGAATTGAGAGCCACCCCAATTCAATGCCAACATCAAGGCAATACTGGCCACAGCCATCAATGCTGCCCCCGAATAATCAAGCTGGTGCGGGCGTTCGTGGCGGGGGAGTTTTTTTAGCAAATGATAAGTCATTATCAACGCCACCATGCCCACTGGCAGGTTGATCCAAAAAATCAGTGACCAGTGCCAATGTTCAGCCAAATACCCACCGAACAGTGGTCCGGTGACACTGGCAAACATATAGACACCAGCAATATAGACTTGGTAGCGTGAACGCTCTTTGGGGGAAACAATGTCGGCGATGATGGTTTGCGCCAACGAAATCAAACCGCCACCGCCTAGACCTTGAACGCCGCGAGCTAAAATGAGCAGAATGAGGTTTGGTGCCACGGCGCATAGCACTGACCCCACAATGAAAACGACAACGGCGAACAGCAGAGTTTTGCGTCGGCCAATGATATCTGACACTTTACCATAGAGCGGTGTGACCGCAGTGGAGGCCAACAAATAGGACGTGACAATCCATGGCAAATATTGCGCCTGGCCCAAGGCCCGCCCAATCGTCGGCATGGCGGTAACCACAATCGTCTGATCAAGGGCCGCCAAAAACATTGCCACCACAACGCCAGTGATGATCAGTTTAACTTCGCTGTGGGAAAGCTTAGAGGTTGTCTGCTGGTTTGACATAATCCTGCAATGAACCGAGTTACCGAATCTTGCAATGCAAAACGCTTTAATGCAGGTTTGGAGCGGGTGAAGGGGATCGAACCCTCGTCTTGAGTTTGGAAAACTCTTGCTCTACCATTGAGCTACACCCGCACTATCTGAAGTGCGTGGCTGTCCCCAAAAAGTCTGCAACTTTTTGGCGCCACACTGCGACTCATAACATAGTAATGGTGGGAGAGGTAGGACTCGAACCTACGAAGCCGTAAAGCAGGGGATTTACAGTCCCCCCCCTTTGCCACTCGGGACACTCTCCCCCGATTACAAACAATCGAAGAAACTCCGAAAGCGTGCGCTGTATGCCGTCACAGATTCGTGAAGTCAAGCGGGCGATCAATTGATTTCATTAAAATCAACGAGATGCTCATCGTGGGGTTGGATGCTCTTGCGGCTGTCTTTGCGCAAAAGTTGCTTATGCTTGGCTTTTCGCCCCGAAACCCGAGCCCGCCACACGCGGAAGCTGCCAGCTTTTAGATTACCCCGCATCAACCTGATCACCTCGCCCTCACTCAGGCCAAGTCGCTTTTCAATTTCGTCAAACGAAACTTCATCAGCCCAAGCAAGGGCAATGACTTCGCTGATAACGGCGGGGGTGAGAGTTTTTGTTTCCATGCTGTCGTTACGAAGCCAGTGCGGTTTCAGACTTTTACTTGCAAGCGGCGTCCCGCATTTTCGTTACATGAAAAATGTTTTCGTCTTCGCCACCGACAGAATATTCATCATCAAATGAAAATCCATCTGGCCCAGCAACAATGAGTGCGCCGCCCTCCATTTCTGAAATGTTGAAATTGCCGCCATCGCCTTCGACCTGACAGTACAAACTCTTAGCCTTAGCTTTACAAAACAACACATTGCCAGACAGCGATTTTTCACCGCGATATTTTCCGCCAATCTCGCCGTCGCCCTCGCCATTGCTGCCTAATGATTTCAGCATAACTTGAATTACAGCGACCCGCATCTTTGGGTGCCGTGCCAGTTCAGCAGCGGAGTAAGTACGGGAATAGCACCCTGACAATTTAGTTTGGGCTTGAGAGGAAAGGCTTAAAATGAGCAAGAGACTTAAAACAGAGAGAAGGCGAAGCACGATGGAAACTCGAAGTTTCTGAACGGATTTCAGATTTATTTCGAGAATATAATTTTACATTTTTGGGTACGACCATCCAGCTTGGCTTGAGCTCTGCATTCCTTGAGCGCCCGCACCTGAGCGGCTTTTTTGATTTCATAGTCCATTGACCATCCACATGACATATCTGGCGCGTTTTGCGATCTGCCGCCTGTGGTCGCAAAAGCTCTGTGTGAACTGCCGCGAACCATTTTCTTTGCATAAAGCGTATTGCAAAACTCAACTTTTTTCTTAGCAAAAGCACTTTCAGAAAAAACAAATCCTGCAATCAGAAGAGTGCAGCAAGTCATCACATTTCTGTATTTCATAGTTTGGTCCCCCGTTGGACGTTAAAATTCAATTCGCTTAAACAGCCGCCATCTTAGCCCTGATCGAAACCTCCGCCTCTTTCGGCAAAAACAAACTCGTGTCGCCGCCCATTTTGGCGATTTGTTTTACGAGCGATGAGGAGATCATTCTTGTCGCGGGAGATGCGGCCATGAAGATGGTTTCGATGTCAGGCGAAAGTGCGCCATTCATTTGCGCCATTTGAACTTCGTAGTCGAAATCGGATGCATCACGCAGGCCACGGATGATCACCCCAGCATGGGCTTTGCGGGCGGCATCCACCGTCAAACCATCAAATGTTACCACGCCAATTTTTAATCCAGAATGTTCAGCGATGGGTTTTACCACTTGTTCTATAAGCGCCACGCGCTCTGCTCCTGTGAGCAGTGCTTGCTTTGCGCCGTGGGTGCCAACGCCAATCACTAATTTATCAACAATACGGGCGGCTCTGGCGATCACATCTAAGTGGCCATAGGTGATGGGGTCAAAACTTCCGGGGTAAAAACCTGTGCGCATTATTTGCCTTTCAACACCATCCAAGCAGCACCGCCAACGAGGCAGAAGCCGCTGATAATTTCAATTCCGCGAATGCGCTTTTGTGAAAGCCATGCGCCCGCCCTGCCCGCCAGCAAAGCGTAAGTGGTGTCGCCTGCTGCGGCAATGCCTGCGAATGTCAGGCCCATGATTAACGTGAGGCGCATCACATCGCCGCCTTGCGGGATGAAGGGCGGAATTAAAGCGCCAAACAACACTAGCATTTTGGGGTTCGACATGATCACCACAAACCCTTGTAGAAAAAAACTGCCCTGTGGCCGTAAGCGTTCGGTGGCTACGGCCAAATCGCCTTTGGACATAAAAAGTTTGATACCCATCCAAACCAGATAAGCCGCCCCCGCATAACGCAACAGATCAAACCAAACGCCCATCAGTTTAATGGCTGCGCCCAAGCCCAGTGCTGCAATGCCAAGCCAAATGATGACGCCCGCTTGTGTGCCAAGCACATTCATAAGCCCGGCTCTGCTGCCATGCTTCAAGCTGTTGGCGATGATGACGGTGACGGTTGGCCCCGGCACCAAAGCGAGGGCTGTGGCGGCGAGGACGAAGGCGAGGAAAGAGTCAGTGGTCATAGGAGCAGTCTATCCTGAAAACGAGGTGAGCGGCAACTCTGGTTGTGGTTGATAAGGTTTATCTCTTGCACGCGGCACATAGACCCAAGGTCTGTCGCCCTGTACGCCCTTTACCGTTTCAATCAACACCTTTCCATTGTTGATTGAGATAGAATGTGCGCCGTGTTTCCAAACATCAAACCGATCAATGCGAATGGGAATGTCTTGGCAGGCCCGGTGCAAGGGGAAATCTGCAATGAGAATGTCAACTGGAGGACACACCCAACTCTTCGTAGGTTGCTCGTGAACATAGCCAACTGATTTTGCCGCCAAATCAGTAAAACACATACCTTCAACGCAGGTCCATCCGGACCGTTTTGAGGCCTCTGCTAAACTTGATTTTTCACCATTGCCTTGCAACCATTTTTCGGCGGCAAATTTTCCTTTCACGGCATCAGCAAAAACATAATTTTGGTCAGCATCGAGCACCGCAACATTTGCCGCTCGTTCTTCAACTAATATGTTTGGCCTCGTTGTTGGATGGCCAAGCATTATTCCTGCAACCAGTGCCACTGCGCCAAACACTCTTAGTTTACCGACGCCAACGCAAAGCACAGTCGCCCCCAGCACGGTGATCAATATTCCCACTAGGCTCGGTTTGGCAATAATGACATTGGCACCCGGCCAAGTGGAAACTGTATCGGAAATCCACATGGTTATTTGCAATCCAATTTCCATGAGTTTGAGCGGGTAGTATTCTAAGCCAAAGGGCATGACTAAAGCGCTGGTCAGGGCCGCTGGCATGACCATCAACCCAACCACAGGCAAGGACAGGCCATTGGCTATTGTGCCGTAGGGTGCCATGCGGCAAAAATGATAGGCTGCAGCAATGCTGGAAAAGCCACCGGCCACAACTGTCGTCAACACAGACCCGACGGCTGCTTTGGTCATATAGTTTGCGGTTCGCCATAGGCGGGATGCGCTCATTTGTTTCACGTCCACTGGTCGCCTGTTCCACCACTCAAAAAATGCAGCCAAACCCATGACCGCAAGGAAAGACATTTGAAAACTGGCACCCATGCTTTCCTCTGGATTTACGACCAAAATTAAGAGAGCAGAAATTGCAAGGTTGCGGAGCGACACGGCGGGCCTGTCGACCAACATCGCAAAAAACATCACGGCGATCATGATGTATGACCGTTCCGTGGCAGACCCTGAGTCAGCCAGCAGCATATAGATCAAACCAACTATCAGGGCCGCCACTGCGGCCCATTTTTTGATCGGGTAATTCAACGCCAGAAACGGAAACAGAGCAAGGAAGGCGCGGACAATCCAGAAAACACCCCCCGCAACTAAACTCATATGCAAACCTGAAATTGACAAAATATGGGCCAGTCCTGAAATCTGCAGGCTGGTGTTCATATCTTTGGGAATGGCGGCGCGTTCTCCGGTGATCACGGCATTGGCAAAAGCCCCGATGGGTCCGGGGATTACCGCTGCAATACGTTCGCCCATGGCGCTGCGAAGACCGTGAAAAAACCGTCTTATTACATATTGATACGGCACTTCTCTCAGTTCAATTCTAGGTTCTGATTTGCTCGTTGCAATGGCACCAATGGATTTGAAATAGAGATCGCGACCGTAATCAAAAGCCCCCGGTGCCACGGGCATAGGCAAAGTCGACAGCCGCGCGCGCAAAGTAATATAGTCGCCAATCAAAACATCCGAGGCATGATAGGTGGTGACCCGCACGCGGCGCGGCATTTCGTCTTTTGGAACATTTGTGGCGCTATCAAGTTCTATCACCAGCACGCGGCGCTTGCCACCGCGATTGTCGGCATCGGCTACATACCCTGAAATATCACTTTCAACCACTGTGGTCCGCAGCAGCGGCGTTTGAATTTGGCTTTCGCGAAATTTGGCCAGAATGAAGCCGAATAGAACCAGAGCGATGATCAAACTCAACGTGAAGCGCTGGCCGAGATAAAACAATACTGCTGTGCCAACAGCAAGCAGGGCCACGGCGATGCCGCTGGGCTCATGGCTTAAATTGAAATAGGTCCAAATGCCCGCAATTAGAAACACTGGCGCCCACAGCATCATGCGGCCTTCCTGTGCGGCAATAATTCGGCCTAGCGCCGCACCCCCTTTGACGCCTAATCCAGCTGTGCTATCGCGCTCCAACAAGGCCATCGCGCCTCTCCCCGCTCTCACGCTACAAGGAAATTGGCAAATGTCATCCCCCGTTACACGATTTGCCCCCTCGCCCACTGGATACTTGCATATTGGTGGAGCGCGCACGGCATTGTTCAATTGGGCTTATGCGCGTGGCAATGGCGGCAAAATGCTTTTGCGCATTGAAGACACCGACCGCGAACGCTCAACTGAAGGTGCCACCCAAGCGATCCTCGAAGGACTGACATGGATGGGGCTCACTTGGGATGGTGAAGCGGTTTCACAGCACTCCAGGATGGCGCGTCATGCAGACGTGGCGAACGAACTTTTGGCCAAGGGCCACGCTTATTATTGTTATTGCTCGCCAGAAGAATTGACCGCGATGCGCGAAAAGGCCGAAGCTGAAAAGCGCCCCATTCGTTATGATGGCACATGGCGCAACCGCGCTGCATCTGATGCGCCTGCTGGTGTGAAGCCCGTCATCCGGTTTAAGTCCCCGCAAGAGGGCGAGACCGTGATCAATGATCAGGCGCAAGGCCGCGTGGTTATTCCCAACAAGGATTTAGACGACCTGATTATCCTACGCTCCGACGGCAACCCCACTTATAATTTGTCGGTGGTGGTTGATGATCACGATATGGCAGTTACGCATATTATTCGCGGTGTCGATCATCTGACCAATGCGGCGCGGCAAACCCAGATTTATGTGGCAATGGGCTGGACAGTGCCGAGCATGACCCATGTGCCGCTTATCCATGGCCCTGACGGAGCGAAGCTTTCAAAACGGCACGGTGCACTTGGCGTGGAAGCCTATAGAGCAATGGGATATCTGCCAGCAGCTTTGCGCAACTACCTCGCACGACTTGGCTGGAGCCATGGCGACGACGAGATTTTCTCCACAGAAGAACTGGTGCGTTGGTTTGATTTGGACGGCATTGGCAAATCTGCCTCGCGCTTTGATTTTGCCAAGCTGGAAAATTTGAACGGTCATTATATACGCCACACACCAGATGCAGAATTATTGGATTTGTTTATAGGTTTTCTTACTCACGTCGAAGGCGGCGCTGCCATGCTTGCAAAAATTGATGACGCCATGAAAGCCAAATTCCTAAAGTCCCTGCCCGGCCTTAAAGAACGGGCTAAAACTTTAGTTGAGCTTAAAAACAGTGCGGCTTATCTGTTTGCTGCGCGGCCGTTAATAATGGACGACAAGGCGAAAGGCCTGTTGAATGACGATGGCAAGGCTGCACTTAAAATTGTCTCTGATGTGCTGAGTGCCAGTTCAGACTGGACTGCTGCGGCCCTTGAAGCGGCCATCAAAACTGCGGCCGAAACGGCTCAATTGAAGCTCGGCAAATTGGCACAGCCGATGCGGGCCGCGCTGACAGGCACAGCAACTTCGCCACCCATTTTTGACGTGTTGGAAGTTTTAGGTCGCGACGAAAGCTTGGCACGGATTAAAGATCACCTTTAGTGCAGCATCATTGACCTTTATGCTGCGCTGCAATAGGATTGAGATATAAGAGGAGCCGCAACATGGCCGATGCACCGAAGACCGCACAGATTACTCTGAATGGGAAGTCCCACGATTTGCCTGTTTTAAAAGGCACATTGGGCCCAGATGTGATTGATATCGCTTCGCTTTATAAAAATGCCGATATGTTCACCTATGATCCGGGCTTCACATCTACTGCGGCATGTCAGTCCACTATCACGTTTATTGACGGTGATGCAGGGGTGTTGCTCCACAGGGGCTATCCGATAGAGCAACTGGCCATGCAAGGCGACTTTTTAGAGACTTGTTACTTGTTGTTTTATGGTGAGTTGCCAACGGCTGATCAGCGCAAAAAATTTGAATTTGCCATCACGCACCACACGATGATCCATGAACAAATGGCCCTGATGTTTCGGGGCTTCCGCCGCGATGCACACCCGATGGCGGTGATGGTGGCCATGGTTGGCGCGATGTCAGCATTTTATCACGACTCAACAGACATTACTGATCCGCGCCAACGCGAAATTGCGTCGCATAGAATGATTGCAAAGCTGCCGACGATTGCGGCCATGACTTATAAATATCATATCGGCCAACCATTTGTTTATCCGAAAAACAATTTGTCATATGCGGCAAATTTTTTGAACATGTGCTTTGCTGTGCCTTGTGAAGATTATATGGTGAACCCGGTTTTGGCTCGCGCCATGGACCGGATTTTCATTCTTCATGCCGACCATGAGCAAAATGCTTCGACATCTACAGTTCGCCTTGCCGGCTCATCTGGTGCCAATCCATTTGCTTGCATTGCCGCTGGCATTGCATGTTTGTGGGGCCCTGCCCATGGCGGTGCCAATGAAGCAGCTCTCAAGATGCTCGAAGAAATTGGCACGGTTGATAAAATCCCGGCCTTTATTGAGAAGGTAAAAGACAAATCATCCAACGTGCGTTTGATGGGCTTTGGTCACCGGGTTTATAAGAACTATGATCCACGTGCTAAAATCCTTCAAGAATCTTCACATGAAGTGTTCGAAGCCTTGGGCAAGCAGGATGATCCGCTTTTAGATGTCGCTCGCGAACTTGAGCGCATTGCCTTAAGCGACCCCTATTTCATCGAGCGCAAGCTTTATCCAAATGTGGATTTCTATTCCGGCATTATATTGCGCGCCCTTGGTTTTCCAACCAGCATGTTCACTGTGCTTTTTGCGCTGGCCCGCACTGTGGGTTGGATTTCGCAGTGGAAAGAAATGATTGAAGATCCCAGTCAGCGTATTGGCCGCCCACGCCAACTCTATGTGGGACCAGCCAAACGCGACTATGTGCAGATGGGAAAGCGCGACTAAGCTTTCGCGCGCTTTTCATCAATTAGCATTGCACCGATTTCGGCTTCTGCAACTTTCTTGCCGTCTACAAAGGCTTCTGCCCAATACTTCCAAACGGGTGGACGCTTTTGTTGGAGCTTCACATGAAATTGCACGGTGTCGCCCGGGCCTACGGGTTTTCTGAATTTGGCTTTGTCGATCGACATGAAGAACACCAATTTGCCAGCGTGTTCCACATTGCTTTCCAGCACCAATGCGCCAGCCGTTTGGGCCATGGCTTCAATGAGCAACACACCCGGCATAACGGGGCGGCTCGGGAAATGTCCCTGAAAAAACGGCTCGTTCATCGTCACATTTTTAAGTGAAATGCCAGACTCTTCGCCGTTGCACTCAATCATTTTATCGATCAGCAAAAATGGATAGCGGTGCGGCAGCAGCTCCATGATGCGCATGATATCGAGAGATTTTTTTGGGGCTGCGGCGTCGCTCATGTGGTGGTCCTTATACAAAAATGTGGCGGCTGAAATTTCAACCGCCACATCATATTAGCAAGGGTTTTGAAAAGGTCTAGAAGCGCGTTCCAATTGAGAAGCGGAACTTTTCAGTTTCATCATAGCTTGATTTCAACAAGGGATAGGCCAATTCAAACTTGAGCGGACCAAACGGTGAGGCCCACACGACGCCTGCACCGATTGAGGCGCGGAGGTTCGAACCCTGAAGGACATCGCAAGCAAATGTACCAGTGCACAGTCCCGTCACCGGAGCCAAAGAAGTCTCGCCCGAATTAAATACAGTACCAAAATCTGAGAACACTTCACCGCTGATGCCGAAGGCTTCTGGCAGGCCCAGTGGGAATGTGGCTTCAATCGTGCCAATAGCATAATCTTTGCCGCCGATTGAATCGGACTGGCCATCATTGCCAATTTGCCGTGGACCTACGCCAGATTGAGCAAAGCCGCGGAAACTATCAGCACCTTTAAAGAACCGATCCTGCAAGGGCACGTTTGTGCCATTAAAAGCTTGAATATGGCCGGCATTGCCTTCTAACTTCACCACCACGTTGTCATCGTAGAACGGCATGAAATACCAGCCATGGGCTTCAATTTTGCCATAGTAAGTTGAGCCGCCAAGGCCCGCCACTTCCGTGTTGATTTCACCCCGGAAGCCCGACTTCGGATTGGCCGGATTGTCGAGGTCGTCGTAGGTATAATTGACTGAAACAGCGGATTTCCACGAGTTGCCTTGTTGAGCAATAACTGCCGGAGAGGCCGTCAAACTGTCAATGCCCGTGATCTTACGGTAGGTCAGATAATACTTCACGCCGAGCGACGAATATTCATCCAACTTAAATCCAGCGCGAAGTGCGCCACCAATTTGCTCGCTGGTGTAAGATGATGCAGCTTGGTTATCGGTTTTGGTTGCAAACAAATCAAAGCCAGCTGAAATCGGGGATCCCATGAAATAGGGATCGGTAAAGCTGAAATCAACTTGTTGCTTTTTAAAGCTCAGCGACGTGTTGAGATTAACTTGCAAGCCTTTGCCGAAAAGATTTCTCTCTGAAAGGCCAACGCTGCCAACCACAGTTTCAACCGACGAATAGCCGATGCTGAAGGTGAGGGAGCCTGTTGATTTTTCAACGACTTCAACAACCAAAACAATTTTGTCAGGAGCCGAACCTTCTTGTTCCTTGAATTCAACACGCTCAAAGAAATCAAGCGCTGTAAGTTGGCGGCGGGCGCGTTCAATTAGAGTACGGTTGAACGCATCACCTTCGAACAGGCGAAGCTCGCGGCGGATGACCTCATCACGCGTGCGGGTGTTGCCGACAATATCAATGCGTTCAATGTAGGCGCGCGTGCCCTCACTGATGTTATAAGTGATGTTTACAGTTTTGTTTGCAGCGTCGCGGTCAACCTTTGGATCAACCTTGGCAAAAACAAAGCCTTGTTCGCTGGCTTCAAGGGTTAAATTTTCAGCAGATTTATCGACGCGTGACGCATCATAGGTGTCGCCGACGCCAGTTTTTACAACCTTGGTCAAAGCATTCGGGTCTAAGTTCACCTGGCCCACGTTGACAGCAACATCGGCCACTGAATACCGCGGCCCCTCTTCGAGCGCGATATTGATTTCAAAAGTTTGGCCGTCTGGCGTTAATTGCGCATCGGCGGAGATAACCTGAATATCGGCATAACCATGCTTCAAGTAATACCGACGGATCAGTTCCATATCATAGTTCAAACGATCGGCATCATAGGTGACGTTGCGCAGAAATGGGTTCCACCACGTCTTTTGCTTGGTTACCATTACACCGCGAATGTCAGAATTGCTGAAGACATTGTTGCCCGTGAAATTAATGGAGGACACAACGGTTTTGCCATTTTCGGAAATTTCAAAAACCAAATTTACGCGGTTTTCGGGCAGACGAATGAGCTTTGGCGCAACGCGCACATTATAAAAGCCCTTGGTTTGATAAATTGCAAGAACGCGGCGCGTGTCACTTTGAACGCGGGCTTTGGTATAAATCATGCGTTCCTTGACATCGACTTCCTTCTGCAAGGTGTCGTCGTCAATTTCGCTGTTGCCCTCAAAATTCACAACATTGATCAATGGATTTTCGACAACTTGAACGACCAAAACTGAACCGCGCCGGATGATGCGCACATCCGAGAACAAGCCAGTTTGGAACAAGGCCTTGATCGAGCCGTCAATTTTCTCGCTGTCAAACGAATCGCCCGCGCCCAATTGCATGTAGGACAGCACAGTTTCACGGTCGACACGTTGGCCGCCTTCAAGCGTTATTTGCGAGACGGTTGCGGCATAAGCCTGTGAAACACCACCTAAAGGCGCTGCAATCGAAAAGAATAAAACGAGGAGGCCAACAAGCCCTAAATATTTACGCATCAGAAAAGTCACTCTCAAAACTAAACGAGCCGTCCTCGAACAGTATGTATCGGGGTCGTTTTAACCATTTTACCTTACATTGCAAATGAAAGATAAGTGTTAATTTTCAGCTGCCAAAGCTCATTGCCCAAAAACGGCCAATATCGTTCGTACTGACAAATATCATAAATAAAAGGATAACAGAAAGTCCGATTCTAAAGCTCCATTCTTGGGTCTGCTGGCTCACAGGTTTGCCGAGTAAAGCTTCAAGTGCGTAGAATACCAAATGACCGCCATCTAACATTGGAATTGGAAACAGATTTACCAAACCAATGCTCACGCTGATAAGGCCGATAAAGGTGGCAAAGGCCCAAAGGCCATGTGCAGCAAAGTCTCCCGCAATCTTTGCAGCACCCAACGGACCGTGAAGTTGGTTTGAACGTTCAGAGCCTAGGATAATTTTTCCTAAGTAACGCAGGGTGGTTAAGCCGATGAAATATGTGCGTTCAACGCCTTTTACGATTGCTGCCGTTGGCGACAATCGCTCGGTAAATTCTTTATCTTTCGAACCGTCATGGGTAATGCCGATTAGACTGGTGCGCGTGGTTGAGCCAAAATTGTCGTCAATTTCTTTAACGCGCGGAACTATCGTAACTTCGATCAACTGTCCTGCCCGATCAATTTGCAAGTCAACTGGATTTTCGCCACGTAAGATCATTCGTTCTTGAATGTCACCAAAAGTGCGAACTGACATTCCATCCACTTTACGGACGTAATCTCCGGGCAATAATCCGGCAACCTTAGCAGCGCCATCTTCAGTCACGGCGTCAATGCGGGGTTCGCTGACAGGGATGCCGATGATTGAAAATGCAGCCGCAAAAATCAAGATAGACAACAAGAAATTTGCGATGGGGCCAGCGGCAACTATGGCCATGCGCTGCCAAAGTTTTGCGGCATGGAGGCTGCCGGGAATATGGCCCGCATCTGAGCTTGGCAAACTAGCGGCATTCATATCGCCTTTGAAACGGACATATCCACCCAGCGGGATCCAGCAAAACTTCCAGCGGGTGCCGTGTTTATCATTAAATCCGAAAATCTCGCGGCCAAAGCCAATGGAAAATGTTTCGATGGTCACACCACACCAACGCCCGACAATGAAATGGCCAAACTCGTGGATGAACACGATCACAATGATGGCTAAAATATAGGGCAAGCCGAAGTAGACCACGCCAATCCACGATGCTTCTATCAGTGACATAAAGTTCATTTTAATCCGCCTCAGTGTTAAGGCTGCGTCCCGGTTTCCGCACCTTGGTTTTATATTTACGATTTTTTAACCACAAAGCGGCGGATTTGCGTCAAGTTTGATTAAATATGGTTACCAACGCAAAAGTCCTGCGGCTGGCATGTCGGGATTGTGGAGAAACCCCACTAAAGCAGCGATTAAAACCACCGCTAATAATCCGTCCACACGGTCTAGAACGCCACCATGGCCGGGGATGAGATCGCCTGAGTCCTTGACGCCAAAGTGACGCTTCAAAGCGCTTTCAAAAATATCGCCGCCCTGCTCCACAATTGCAAATTGGGCTGCAAGTGCTGCAAGGACCACATAATTTAAACCAAAATACGCCGAGCAAGCGAGCGAGGCCAGTGCCGCGCCTACAATTGCGCCGCCCATGCCAGCCCAAGTTTTTTTAGGTGAAAGTTTTGGTGCGAGCTTTGGACCGCCGATAATCCGCCCCGCAAAATAGGCCAAGCTATCAGCAGACCACACTATGACCAAGCACCAGACAATTGCCTGAAGCCCGCGAATGTCGTCAGCACGCAAAACTGAAAGTGCCAGTATTGGCAAGGCCACGTAGGGAACCCCAATGAAACTCCATATGGACCTTTGTTGATTGGTGGAAATGACCAGTGCAACTGACGCCACGGCCAAAACAACGATCACAAACATTTCAACGGGTCCAATTGCCGTTGCTGCAATCAACGCCGCCGCACTGTGAAGCAGGAATTGTTTTGAATCACCGGCATGAACTATCATGGTCCATTCGCGGGCAATTAGGATTCCCAATAAAATTACAAAAACTGAATACCAATATCCGCCTGCCCACACCGCGCCAAGCGCCAGTGGTGCAAGTACAATTGCTGAGCCGCCGCGAACTGCAAGGTCAGACCATTTGGACGGCGTTTTACTCACGCCCTTTGCACTTTTACGCCACCAAAGCGGCGATCTCGCGCATTGTATTCTTCTAAAGCACGAGCAAATATCTGGGCATTAAAGTCGGGCCAATATTCAGGGACAAAGACAAACTCCGCATAAGCATTTTGCCAAAGTAGAAAATTTGAAATGCGCTCCTCACCCCCCGTGCGGATCATCACATCAGGATCGGGCATGCCGTATGTATCGAGGTGCATATTGATAGTTTCAACACCTACTTCATCGGCACGCAAATCTCCCGATGCAACTGCCGCCGCAATACGCCGCGCAGCACGGGCAATCTCTTGACGACTGCCATAGTTGAAGGCCACCACCAACGTCATCTTGGTGTTACCAGCCGTCAACTTCTCAGCATCGTCGAGCATGGCTACCATGGAGGGTTTCAAATCATCACGTGCGCCTATGATTTTTATTCTTACGCCGGAGGCATGAAGCTCCGCCACATCTTGACTAATAAAGCGGCGCAATAACTCCAACAAAAAAGTCACTTCAATTTTTGGTCGCGACCAATTCTCGGTACTAAAAGCATAGATGGTGAGATATTCAATGCCGAATTCGGAGGCTGCTTTCACCGTGCGGCGCACCGCATCAATACCAGCCTTATGGCCTGCAGAGCGCGGCATGCCGCGTGCTGCTGCCCAGCGGCCATTGCCATCCATGATGATGGCAACATGACGGGGTGCTTCTGGTACTGGGTTTTGTTTTGTCACAGTTTGCAAACTCAAACCTGCATGATTTCCGCTTCTTTAGCTTTCAGCGTTACATCGATATCTTTGATTGTGTCGTCGGTCATTTTTTGAACTTCAGTCGACTTATCTTTTTGTTCGTCTTCGCTCATTTGCTTGTTTTTTTCGAGCGCTTTCAATTGGTCCATCCCGTCGCGGCGCACGTTGCGCACAGCAATACGGGCCTTCTCACCATAGGTGTGGGCTACTTTCACAAGTTCTTTGCGGCGATCCTGCGTCAGGTCTGGCATCCGCAATCTGATGGTCTGGCCTTCTGTTTGCGGGTTCAATCCAAGATTTGAAGCGTTGATGGCTTTTTCGACGGCAACAACAAGTCCGCGATCCCATACGCTGATTTGCAACATGCGCGGCTCTGGCACTGTGACAGACGCACATTGCGAGAGAGACATTTTAGCGCCATAAGCATCTACCATTACGGGCTCAAGCAAAGTTGCTGAGGCACGGCCCGTGCGCAAGCCGCCGAAATCATGTTTCAACGAGTCAATGGCGCCAAGCATTCGGCGTTTGATATCTGCAATGTTAAATTCTGGAAGTTGAGCCATTGTCTTAATCCTTGGTGACGATCGTAAATTTACCCTGGCCTTTAAGCACCTGCTCAATGTTGCCAGTATCGCGAATGGAGAATACAACTACTGGATAGTCATTGTCTCGCGCAAGTGCGATTGCCGCCGGGTCCATAATACGCAGGTCTTTGGCTAAAATTTCTTTGAAAGTTATGTGATCATAACGCTTTGCATCAGGAACTTTCTTGGGGTCAGCAGAATAGACGCCGTCCACACTTGTACCTTTTAAAAGCGCGTTGCATTTCAGTTCGGCGGCGCGCAGTGCAGCCCCTGTGTCTGTCGTGAAGAAAGGCAAGCCGGTGCCCGCAGCGCAAATAACGACCCTGCCCTTTTCCATGTGGTGAATACCTTTGGCGGCTGAATAGGTTTCGCACACAGTGGGCATAGCGATGGCCGACAACATGCGCGCATCTACACCTTTTGAAATCAAAACGCCTTGCATGGCGAGCGCGTTCATCACTGTTGCCATTATGCCCATGTGGTCAGCTGAAACACGGTCCATGCCTTTAGCGGCACCAGCAAGGCCCCTGAAAATATTGCCTCCGCCAATCACCAATGCAACTTGTGCACCAGCATCAACGCAAGCTATCACCTCGTCAGCCACACGACCTACGGTTTTAAGGTCAATACCAAAGGGCTCATTGCCCATAAGGACTTCGCCTGAAATCTTCAGTAGAACCCGTTTGTATTTGATTTTACTCATAATTGCCCCAGACATGCGGATTGAATTTTACGCGAAAGCCAAGGCACATCATAAGCTTAGAATAGCGATTCGTCTCAATTCAACTTGCTGCTTTCACAGCTGGTTTTCCGGTGAGGTTATCGTTGAATGGTTCGGCTGCATCGCCCAGGACTTGATCAATCATCGCCCGCCAACCATCTGGCATATCGCCCCAATCGGGTAGACCAGCTGAAGCTGCTTCCAGCATTTCCACGCTCGGTTCGCGGATTGCGGCGAGGGACGCACGTGCCGCCGGGATAAAATGTTCCCAGTCAGAACTTCCCTCACTTACAGCAATTGCCCTTGCCATACGGATCATCATTGGATCCGGGTTATTCTTCGTCATAGTCGCCACCTTCGTTTCCCCCGAAGATGCGAGTGCAAAAAACACTCCCATTTCTCATTATGGCACAGATTAGAGAGTCGGGCAAATGCGGCTGATTTGCCCGACTTGGATTTTAGTTGCTACCCGACATTTCTGCAACTTCGGCAGCAAAATCAGTTTCAACTTTTTCAATGCCTTCGCCCAGTTGCATGCGCACGAAGCCCTTGAGGGTTACGGGTGCGCCAGCCTTAGATGTCATTTCCGACAAAACTTGGGTTACGGTTTTTGAACCATCATGCACATAAGCTTGTTCGAGCAAGCAGGTTTCCTTGGCATATGTCTTGATGCCGGATGCCACAATTTTTTCCATCACATTGGCCGGTTTGCCTGAGTTCTTTTCTTCAAGAACCGCTTTTTCACGGGCCAATACTTCTGCTGGAATGAGGTCGAGGCTCAGCGCCACAGGATTTGTCGCTGCGATGTGCATGGACAACATGCGGCCAAAGCTTGCGAGTTCTTCCTTGTTGCCAGTTGATTCAAGGGCCACCATAACGCCGATCTTGCCCATGCCGGGAGCGATTTGATTATGAATGTATGATCCAATTACGCCGTCAGCCACAGTCAAAGCAGCGGTGCGGCGCACTGTCATGTTTTCGCCAATGGTTGCGACCATTTCAGCCACATATTCCGCAACTGCATGTTTGGAACCGGGGAAATGAGCAATCTTCAACTTTTCAGTTGAGCCATCGGCTTCAACTGCAAGCTTGGAAATTTCAGCGACCATGGCTTGAAATTTTTCGTTGCGGGCAACGAAATCAGTTTCTGAGTTTACTTCAACCAATGCGCCATGCATTCCTTTAACGCACAAACCAACGAGGCCTTCTGCGGCAACGCGGGTCGATTTCTTGGCGGCCTTGGCCAAGCCCTTGGCCCGCAGCCAATCAACTGACGCTTCCATGTCGCCATTATTTGCAGCCAGTGCTGCTTTACAATCCATCATGCCAACGCCAGTTTTTTCGCGTAGCTCTTTTACCATGCCAGCAGTAATATCGGCCATGTCAAACCTCATAAGTTAAAATGTGAAAATGGGCTTGCAGTTATTGCAAGCCCACTTGATCATTCGTCAGATTAAGCAGGAAGTGCTTCAACCATTGGCTGTTCGGCTGCACCAGCATCAACACCAGAGTGTTGGCCAGATTGCGAAATGCCTTCGATCACAGCTTTGCTGATCAGGTCGCAATACAAGGCCACGGCGCGGGCTGCGTCGTCATTGCCTGGAATTGGGAAATTCACGCCTGCAGGATCGGAATTTGTATCGATGATGGCAATTACCGGAATGCCCAAACGATTGGCTTCCTTAATTGCGTTGGCTTCTTTGTTGGTGTCGATCACAAACAACAAATCTGGCACGCCGCCCATTTCTTTAATGCCGCCCAATGCTTTTTCAAGCTTGGCTTTGCTGCGGGCCATATCCAAAACTTCGCGCTTTTTAAAACCAACGCCTTGCTTTTCCATGGTGTCGTCGATCTTGCGCAATGTCTTGATCGAGGCTGAAATGGTTTTCCAGTTGGTAAGCATTCCGCCCAACCAACGTGCGTTCACATAATATTGTGCACAACGGCGAGCTGATTCAGCAATTTCTTGCGCAGCAGAACGCTTGGTGCCCACGAACAACACACGGCCGCCCTTGGCCACAGTGTCAGTTACCAATTGCAATGCGTTATGCAGCAATGGAACTGTTTGTGATAAATCGAGAATATGGATGCCGTTGCGCACGCCGTAAATATATGAACCCATCTTTGGGTTCCAGCGGTGGGTTTGGTGTCCGAAATGAACGCCAGCTTCTAAGAGCTGACGCATGGTGAAATTGACCGTGGCCATTATAAAATCCTTCTCCGGTTAATCCTCCGCAAGTGGTGTGACCAGATTATTCTGGCACCGGAAGGAACGCACTCTATGAGGGGCATTGCTGCCCATGAGACGCTCCAACACCTGCGTGTGGTTTTAGATATGTGGGGCTATAGACGCGGAATTGGTGATTGGCAAGGGTTTGTGATAGGTGAACGTCATGACGCTGCGATCTCACATCACCACTTCTCTTGCCACAAAGGCGCCCCTGCGCTGGGAGGTTTCCGATGGTTTGACTGACTATCCCACGGCCCTTGCCCGCATGGAAGCCGAAGTTGCTTTGATTGCAGACGGTGCGCCCGAACTGGTGTGGCTGGTGGAGCACCCACCGATTTATACGGGTGGCACCAGCGCAAAGGCTGCTGACTTGGTGGATGCCACGCGCTTTCCGGTTTATGAAACTGGGCGCGGCGGGCAATATACTTATCACGGCCCCGGGCAACGTGTTTGCTACGTGATGTTGGATTTAAAACAGCGCGGCAATGACGTGCGTGCCTTTGTGGCGGGATTGGAAGATGTGATCATCGCCACGCTGGCTGCTTTTAACATTGCAGGCGAGCGGCGCGAGGACCGTGTGGGTGTGTGGGTGCGGCGCGGGCTTGGCGAAGATAAAATAGCAGCGTTAGGCATAAGAGTTCGGCGCGGCGTTAGCTTTCATGGGCTGAGCATTAACTTAAATCCAGACCTCAGCCATTTCAGCGGCATTGTTCCGTGCGGAGTTCAAGAACATGGTGTCACAAGTTTTACTGACCAAAGCGTTGACGCAACCATGGCTCAACTTGATTCCGCTTTACATCAAAGCTTCGCAAGCATTTTTCAATCATAAAGCTGGCTTGCCAAATGCGGCGATGGCGCATTCCGAAACGAAAAATAAGCGCGGCATGCTATAGCTGCTTACGGAATCTTCATTGGCCAATGTGATGCGCGCCAAAAACATGCTTGCCCCCTCGTTTGGTCCAATGAAACCATCACGGTTGCGATCAATTTTCTTAAACCACGCTCCGCACTGGGCGGCAGAGTAGTAATTTTTAGCAAGCGCAAAATTCGGTGTGGCCATAAGGGCCAGCAGTGTTGAAGCAAGCAGCAAGGATTTCATAGTGTGTCTCCAGATGTTATGGATGTGGTACGCAGTTGTCCGCTGTTGGTTCACTAACGACCTAGCTGTGCATTGCAAAATTGGGATGAACTTGAATTTGGGGCCGTCAGCAACGGCTATTCACGGCGGTTCCCTCTTGGACGAAAATAATGCTGAATGAATTGCGCGCAGACTGAGGGAAATCTGCGAAACTGTTATACCCCGCTCTAGTGTTGGCGGTAAATAGGTGCACTGTCACCGCAATCTCACCGCAATCTGCTGTCTGTCACCGCAATCCTGCCTGTCACCGCAATCTTGTCACCGGAATCAAGGTTGATGCAGCCTTGCAGCGGGCGTTTGAAACAGTTTATTGAGCCGAAAAGCTAAGCGTCTACCTCGCCCAAGCTATCAGACAATGGGCGAGCGGTTGATTGGGACGTCAAATTAGAAAGCGTAGTTGAAGCCAAAGCGGGCAGTTGCGAAGTCGTAGGTATCGGCTTCAACGAATGTGTTGGTTCCGCTTATGGAAGGCGTTCCGAGATTGACGTAGAGGAATTCCGCCTTTGTTGTCCATTTTTCGGTCACGGCCCATTCAATGCCGCCGCCCACAACATAACCCAAGGCTTTGTCATCGACAAAGCAGTTACACGCGCCACCAAAGTCAAATGTGCCTTCGACGCCACCGAGCGCAAGGCCGCCGGTGATATATGGCATCACATTATTGATCGCGTAGCCTGCTCTGATGCGGCCTGTTGTGAGCCAATTTACATTTGCAGTGCAATACACACTCGGCGCAGAAAATACGCAAGGCGTATTTGGACTGCCCTGAAGCGAACCACTAATATCGACCAATGAAGCATCCACTTCCAAACCTAGAACAATATTGCCTGTTTGGATATTATAGCCTGCGTCCAAGCCGCCTAAGAAACCTTTCATGTTAACATCCGCTTGAGAGGTCACATTATAAATCGGTTGCGTATCTCCCCAGCCATATCCAACTTGAAGGCCCACATAGCCGCCAGTCCAGTCATAAGTTGAAGTGGGCACTTCCATATCCCCAGATTGCGCGGCGCCACTCATGGCCAGACCAAATGCAAAAACTAAACCAGCTATAGGTGACTTCATCTCAATAAACCTCCGAATCCAATTGGCCTGAATAAATTAGACATTTCTGCTGCTAACATGAATAAAGTTAATCGTCAAAAATAAATTCTGGAATTGCCTTGAAATCGGCACAATTGTTTTCTGCCAGTTTATTTGTGGCCGATTGCGGTGACAGGATTACAATGCAGATTACGGCGACAGAGGACTACGATGGACTACGGTGACAGTGCACATATTTTGGCCTAGCAGGGTTAATGTTGCAAGGCCCCTCACCCTCCCGTTGCTTCGCAACGGGCCCCAACTCTCTCCCCGACGGGGAGAGGGAAATCGAGCGTTAGCGGTTTACGGCTCGGTTAACGCCACTCACCACAGCTTTCAAACTGGCGACCACGATGTTCTTATCGATGCCCACGCCGAACAGGCTGCTGCCATCGGCTAGGCGCAGTTCCACATATGCAATCGCAGCCGCATTGGCGCCGTGGCCCATGGCGTGTTCGCGGTAATCCGCTACATCGAAGGTTATGCTGCTATCTTTTCGGATGGCATCGACGAAGCCATCGACAGGACCGTTACCGTGGCCGGTTATGGTTTTGGGTTTGCCATCTACTAGCAGTTTTGCAGTGATGGGTTGGTCGCCATGGTCGGAGGGGCTGGTGTGTTCCACAAAACTATAGCGGCCATTGCCTTCGAGATATTCGCTTTCGAATGCGGCCCACAATCTGCTGGCTTCGACTTCCACGCCTTCACCATCAGCGATGGCTTGCACCACTTTGGAGAATTCGATTTGCAAACGCCTGGGCAATTCAATGCCGTGTTCGGTTTCCATTATATAAGCAATGCCGCCCTTGCCGCTTTGGCTGTTGATGCGAACCACAGCTTCATATGAGCGGCCCAAATCCATCGGATCAATCGGCAAGTATGGCACTTCCCACAGTGGTTGATTGCTGGCCTTCATGTGCTTGAAGCCTTTGTTGATGGCATCCTGATGCGAGCCTGAAAACGCTGTGAACACCAGCTCGCCCGCATAGGGGTGGCGTGGGTGCACGGGCAGTTGTGTGCAATATTCGGCCATGCGAATGAGTTCGTTCACATTTGAAATATCCAAATTTGGTGCCACACCTTGCGTGAACAGGTTCATGGCCATGGTGATCAAATCGACATTGCCAGTGCGCTCACCGTTGCCGAATAAAGTGCCCTCCACACGGTCAGCGCCTGCCATCAAAGCCAGCTCCGTTGCGGCCACGGCGGAACCGCGATCATTATGCGGGTGCAGCGAGATGATAATGCTGCTCCGATTTTTAACGTTGCGGCAGAACCATTCAATCTGGTCGGCGTGAATGTTGGGTGTTGCCATTTCCACAGTCGATGGCAGATTTAAGATGATTGGTTTTTCTGGCGTGGGTCGAATTTCGTCCATCACGGCTTCGCAAATTTCCACGGCGTAATCGAGTTCAGTGCCTGTGAAACTTTCTGGCGAGTACTGAAACCGGATGGCATCTTCCATGCCGCTGTTTTCGGCCAGCGTTTTGATCAGCTTGGCGCCATTGACTGCAATCTGTTTGATGCCTGCGCGGTCTTGCTTGAACACCACGCGGCGCTGCAATTCTGATGTAGAATTATAAAAATGCACGATAGCAGATTTGGCTCCCCGTATGCCTTCGAAAGTGCGGGTGATCAATTCCTCACGGCATTGCACCAGAACTTGCACGGTGACATCATCAGGGATTTTATTGTTGTCGATGAGAAAACGGCAGAAATCAAAATCCGTTTGGGAGGCCGAGGGAAATCCGATTTCAATTTCCTTGAAGCCCATTTGAACCAGAGCATTCCACATGCGCAATTTGCGCTCGTGGCCCATGGGCTCGATTAAGGATTGGTTGCCATCGCGCAAATCAACGGATGCCCAGATGGGCGCTTTGGTGATTTGCTTGCTCGGCCATTGGCGGTTTGGCAAAACAATTTGCGGGAAGGCACGATATTTCGATTGGGGATTGATCATCATAATGTGGGGTCTCTGCTTAGCTGGGTTTGATTTATGTTCGATGTCCCCAAAGAGCCAAGGCGCACGCGCCCGGCCGGCCCTTAGGGGCAGCTAAGAAGGAGGAGGTCTAGCGTGAGGTGCAGAATTTCGAACATGGAAACTGTTTAGCGTAGGAATTATGGATTTGCAACTCATGGTGCATTAACCATCAATTTTACCTTTGAACGCGACTCAGGCATAGTTTGGTCAAAATTGGGTGGCAAACGCTGCCTCACATTCAACAGGATTTCACATGATTAAGATTCTCAGCGCCGCCCTCCTCATCACTTTGTCTGCACCAGCCTTCGCTGGCCAATGTGCCGATGATGTTGCAAAGATTGATGCCGCATTGACCACGGCTCAATTGGACGCTGATATCAAAACCCAAGTGACTGATTTGCGCGAGCAAGCAGTTCAGCTTTGTGGTGCGGGCAATGACCAAGAAGGCCTTGATGTGACTGCACAGGCCAAAACACTTCTCAATATTGACTAATTAGCTGGCGAAAGCCATCACCGCGCAAATCAAAGCTATTGCTGCTGCAGCAATTGCGATGTGTGCAAACATGCGGACGCGTGGGATTAAGCTTAGGTCGCGGGACTTTAAAAATGTGATGATGCGCAGGCGCATTAACACATATCCAATGACCCAAATTGCGACTGCTGCCATTTTGACATGGAACCAGGGGCTGAGGCCCTGCCCGCCACCAATTCCCCAAAGCAGGATCGCTCCACTGATAAGGATGGTGACGAAGAAGATATCGCCATATGGAATCAAGGCCTCGCGGTGGCTGGCAATGCCTTTGGCCATATCGCCGCCCAAGCCTTTGGCCACTCTAAAGCCAACTATGTTGGAAAAGCCAATGCCGAGCATAAATGCAATGCTCAGGAGGTGAATGATCAAAAACAACTGCGTAAGGCTCATAGTTCGATTTCTCCTGACATAACGCGCATGGCTTGCCCGCCCACTCTAACGGCTTTCAGCTTGCCAGATTCTATGTCGGCTTCAAGTTGTAAATCAGAAGGGCGGCCCATTTCATAGCCCTGCTCTAAGTGCCAGACATGGGTGCCGTCTTTTGGCTGCTCCGCCTTCAGCAGTTGCGCTGCTAACAAAGCTGTAGCGCTGCCAGTTGCCGGGTCTTCGGGGATGCCGCCGGACGGTGCATACATTCGGGCCCGAAAACTGGTTTGGGCTGCATCGCCGCCTCTGGTGTATAAGTAAGCGGCGTCTGTGCTACCGCCTAGTGGCGCAAGCAGATTTTCCCAATAGGGTTGGCGGACTTGCGATTTTTCCAATGCCGCGCGAGTCTTTACTGGTACGTAGAAAAAGCTGGGGCCGCCCTGCAACATGGCAAGGGTGTGGTTGTCAAAACCAATGTCGCCGGGTTGAAGGTTAAGTGCACGGGCGGTGTCTTCAATGCTGGGCAATTTTACATCGACATGAAATGGCACGACAGGGGCTGTGAAAATCCCTGCTCCATGTGGTGAAAGCTTTACGGGAGTGAGGCCTGCTTTAAGTTCAAACCGAATTTCGGTGAGGTTGAGCAGTTCGCCCAAAAGAACTGCTGTGCCCAAAGTGGGGTGTCCTGCGAAGGGCATTTCGCCACCGGGGAAAAAGATGCGCATTTTTGCTGTGTTGGCCGGATTTTCCGGCTTCATCACAAACGTCGTCTCAGAGAGATTAAACTCTTTTGTGATCGTTTGCATTTGCTCCGTGGACAGATGATCTGCACCCAAAACTACGGCCAATTGATTGCCCGCAAATTTGCGGTTTGTAAAAACATCGAGTGTGTAGAATTTAAGTTTCATCATGCGCCACCCTATTAAGGGTGCTGCGCATGATGCAAGCAAAACATTGTGCCGATTGTATTAGGGAACGGATGCTTCGGTGCGTTCACCTGCTTTTATTTCATAATCTTTTTCTGACAGAATGACGTTATCAGTACCTTGGACACTGACATGGTATGTGCCTGCGTTGAAAGCTTTGTTGATCTCTTCACCATATTCGGTTCCGATATATGTGCGCTCGCCTGCCAGATCTTTTTCAGCGGACGAGAATACAAAAGTCGTTCCACCCGGGGCCTTTATTGCCAAGTATCCAGCATTGAGATTGATAACAATCTTTTCGCGAGCACCCGATTTCAAATCCACTTTGGCAGTGGCCGTTGCGTAGTCTTTTTGGGCCCATAATTGATATAGTCCTGCAGGCGTGGAGAACTTCGTCGGGGCTGCATAATCAGTGGCAAGGACTTCATTTTTACCGTCGAGGTCAACCTCGCCTTTTCGCAATTCGAACGCTGCCCCTTCTGGCACGGGCTTTCCACCTTCGGAAAAGACGGCGGAGACTTCGATTACCCCTGCCCCCAGAATAACATTTTGCTCGGCTGATTTGCCAGCCACAAATTCCAACATTTTTTCAGTGTGGGCACCACCCAAAGTAAGATGAATGCTATGTTGTCCGGCACTAGCCAAAAACAAATGGGAACCACCATATTCAACGGTCAAGCGCTGATTGTCTTTAAACAACTCCCACGTGGCGTTGGTGTTATCATCAGGAATTGCTGTTGTCTCGTCCAGGAAGCCCAAAACTTTAACGAGGCCCGCCTCTAAGCTCGCTTCAATTTTTGTGACCTTTCCCACTTCTACTTTGAAAGGAACTTCAATTTGAGCTTGGCCAGCGGATATACGCACAAAATAATCCCCAGCTTCCGGAATATTCACCTTAGCGTCGACGTGATATTCGACCCCAACTTGCTTTCCGGGCTTTCCCTCCACAGAGGTGAGAAACATCCAAGTTGGATCACTAAATTTTTCCGGGAGTTCCACGCCTTGCGCCATAACGACGTGACCAACCACATTATTCTCGATAACTTCGACTTTTTGTTCGGGCTTTGCTTCTACAGTTTTCTTCAAAGCTTTCTGCAATTCGTCGGCATTATTGGCGGTTGAGAACGTGCCGCCTGTGTTTTCTGCCAAGCACTTTAGTTGTGCAACTGCACCTTTGTCATCCAAACCAAAACCGACCGTATGGACGGTGAGATTAACACCAAGCTTTTCCAGCTCATCGGCCACAGTGCAAGGATCAAGATCACATGTTTCGATGCCGTCCGACACGAGGATGACGGTGGCTTTCTTCTCGGTGAATTGAAGGGACTCGGCGGCCATTTTAACGGCCGCTGTCATGGGGGTTTTTCCCTTGGGGTTGAGGCCTTTTACGGCTTTCATATAATCAGCTGCATCGAGTGGGCTTGCTTCACGCAGAACCTCAATATCAGTGCAACTGCCCTTTTCGCGGTGGCCATAGGCAATCAAGCCCAGCTCATCTTCGGGTTTCCAAGTTTTGATAATGGAGCCAACGACTTGTTTGGCGATGTCCATTTTTGTCTTGCCATCAATTTTGGCGCGCATGGAGCCTGAAGCATCCAAAACCAAAATCACACGAGAACCCTCTTCGGCAAAGGCAGGCCATAAATTTGCAAAACATAAAGTGAGGACCAAAGCGAGGGCGCGAATGAACATAATGTGATTCCCGAATGAAGCCCCCGCTCCGGCTACAAACTGCCATGCCTTAGATTTTTGTCAATCCGCTAATGCCGTCGAACAAAAGTTTAATCGACAAAAGGAATAGAGCCACTTCCACAAACCTGAAGAATAATTTTTCCGGCAAGATTTTTGTCAGGTGAAATCCTCCAAATGCTCCGAGAATTGCGACAGGAGTTAGCCAAGCACAAATTTCCAAACTGGACAGGTTGATCTGTCCGAGCAACCAATAGGGCGGCAGTTTCAAAAGATTTATAATGGCGAACGTGATTGTTGCGGTTCCGGCATAGGTCATCTTGTCGAGCTTTTGTGGAAGAACATACATTTGATAGGGCGGGCCGCCTGCATGAGCCACAAAACTGGTGAAGCCCGTGAGGGCGCCCCAAAAAATTCCGCGCGGAATATCAGCAGGCCGTGGTGCAATCACACGTTTTGACTTTAGCAACGCATCAACAAAATAAGACAAGCCAATTAAACCGACGATCAATTTAACCAATGCATCGCTGGTGATGTGGGCCGTCGCCCACCCCACTGCGATGCCAATCAACGACGCTGCAACGATGATCTTGATGTTACGCAAATCATAATTTTTTCGGTAAATCCACAATCCGTACATGTCGCTGGAGATAAGAATGGGAAGTAATATTCCAGCTGCCACAACGGGTGACGTGGCTTGTGCCAAGACAGGAACGCCCAACACGCCCACCCCCGGCAGGCCGCCTTTCGAGGCTCCTACCAAAACTGAAGCAAGAATTGCGCAAACCCAAAACCACTGGTCTAATTGCATTATGGAGCTTCCGGCCCCAGTGCGATTTCTGCGAAATCGACTTTCAGAAATGTGGCAATTGCCTCGGTGACAAAATTATGATCATCGCGCTGCGGAACACCAGACACTGTAATCGCTCCGACTACACCCGTGCCGATGATGTGAATTGGAAAGCTTCCACCGGCATTTGCATATTCCATAAGATCAAGCCCGCGCGAGATATCAAAGGCAACGCCCTTGTGTGCATGTTCGCGGCCAACACGATAGGAGCTTTTGTGAAAGCGCATCACAGTGTTAAACTTGCGCCGAACCCAATCTGGATTCTCAGGTGTAGTGCCTGGCAGGGCTGTATAAAATAATGGGCGGTTGCCGATCCGAATATCAATGACCAGTGGCAGCGATTTCCTAACAGCCAAATCTCGTAAAATTTGTGCGAGCGCCCAAGCATCAACCTCATCAAAGGTTTTAAAACGCAATACGTCTTCTTGCCGTTTAAGGCACTCAATATCAGCAGCGAGACTCACGGGCGATCTCCATCATCATTTGCCCACCAGATAGTCTTAAACTTACCATAATGGCAAAGGAGAAACGTTAGGTGCGTATTTGGGAATCTGACTATGAAGCAATTTCTACTGGCAGGGTTGATTATTTCTACAACAACTGGAGCGGTTTTTGCCGCCTGCCCAGCAAGCAAAGCCAACTACCAATCGCTTGAAGACAAGACTTTCACAATTACTTTTTCAGAACAGAAAAAACCTAAATCATGGAGCAATGTTCAAGCCACACTCCACACGCCAAAGCGGACATTGGATTTTGAATTTACGGCATCCAATGGCTATGAAGTTCAATCCATGGTTTTGCTGACAACAGGGCTGAAACAAGACCGTGACATTGATATCAAATTTCTCGGTAAAAACCTCAAATTGCTATCATTGCCGCAATCAGGTGATGCCGCTCCTGCCTATCTTTTTGCTCCAAATTTAGGATTGTGGGTTTGGTATGCGGGGCTTGAGCCACAAGAATTTGTGCCCCCGGGACTTTGGAAATTTGTTTCCTGTCGGAAGTGAGTTTGCCGCCTTTCAAACATGATTAATTCGTAGTAGGATCAAATTAGGCACTCGAATTGACCTTTATGATGGGACATTAAACTATGACGCTTTCACTTCGCTCCTCAACTTTGGCACTCGCATTTATGGTTCTTGCCGTCCCGCTTTATTCGGGCGCAGCACAGGCCAAATCGAGTTTTATGACTGAATGCAGCGCAAAATTTAAAGCAGCAAAGGCCGATGGCAGCATTGATGCAAATGCCAAGTGGACCGAGTTTATGAAAACGCAGTGCAAAGCAGAAACTGCGGCAGTTGATGCACCTGTCGTCGATGAACCCGTTGCAACGCCTGTCAAAAAAACCAAGGCGGTGAAGAAAGCCGTGGATGCCCCGGTTGCTGAAATTGCAACCACCCCAAGTGGCAGCTTTATGAAAGATTGCGGAACTGCTTGGAAAGATATGAAAACCAACAACACCGTTCCTGAAGGCATGACTTGGAAAGCTTTTGTAGCCGGTAAATGTTTTGCAAAACCAATGGCTGCAAAAGCGACGACGGTTGCTGCAAAATCAGCCGACAAAGGCAAGCTGAGCCCCACATTTATTGCCCAGTGTGGCGAAGATTGGAAAGCTATGAAAACCGCTGGCACAGTTCCAGAAGGTTTGACTTGGAAAGCCTTTGTGATTGGCAAATGCAAAGCAACACCTGCTGCTGCAACAACAGTAGCAGCAACGGGTCAAACATTTATGCAAAAATGCTCTGCCGATTGGAAAGCCATGAAGTCCGCTGGCACCACACCCGAGGGCATGGCGTGGAAAGATTTCATCGCCGCCAAATGCGTGGTTGAAGGCATGGCCCCAGCGGAAGCGACCCCGGTGATGGTTAAGAAGCCGCCGAAAAAGAAAGCAGCAGTTGTGGCTGAAGTGGCACCTGATGAGCCAACGGCTGAAATGGAAGCAAAGCCAGTTAAGCTTGCCGACAAAAACGGCAAACCATTCACCGCTGGTCAACTTGCAGCCCACGACCGTGCCCGCACCTGTGGTGCCAAATGGCGCGCTGAGAAATTGGCCGGCACTTTAGTGGATGGCGCAAAATGGCCGCAATATTGGTCGTCTTGCAATAAGGAACTTAAGGCTGCCAGCCAATAAGATTTTGACCAATTGGAATTTAGGGCTCCGGAAACGGGGCCTTTTTTTTGTGGCTATCTTAAATTGTCACCTTGAAGATTACAGTTTAAGTGTTATGTCTATTTCCTAACAATATTTTGAAAGGACATATCATGTATCTCGTCACTGGCGCATCGGGCCATTTAGGCCAAGCTGTTATCAACCACCTCCTCACAACCTATAAAGTTCCGGCTGATAAAATTATTGCCGCCACACGCGATGTGGCCAAGCTTTCAGCACTGGCAGCCAAGGGTGTGCATGTTCGTGATGCCAATTTTGATGATGAAACACATCTTACCAAAGCCTTTACAGGAGCCACGCGACTGTTACTGATTAGCACCAGCGCTATGGAGCCTGGCCAACGGGCCAAGCAACATGCAAACGCTGTAAACGCCGCCGCTAAGGCAGGTGTTGGCCATGTGATTTACACATCTATGCCAAATCCGATTGGCAATGCTGTTTTGTTTGCCCCCGACCATGAAGGCACGGAAAAAGCACTGGCCGATTCCAAGCTTGGTGGCTGGACGGTGCTGCGCAACAATTGGTATTTTGAAAACCTGTTCTTCTCCATGCCGCAAGCGCTGGCTTCTGGCACGCAGTATTCTGCGTCTGCGCAAGGCAAGACCGCTTTTATAGCACGCGATGATTTGGCGCGCGCTGCGGCTGCCACTTTAGCCTCCGACAAGGGCGGCAAAGCTACCTACACATTGTCGGGTACGAAAGAATATACCATCGATGAAATTGCCAAACTGGTGAGTGCTGCCACAGGTAAACCATTGAACGTGGTGCATGTTCCTGTCGAAGGCTTGATCCAAGGGATGATCGGCGCTGGCTTGCCTGAAGGCATGGCAAGGATGTTTGCGTCGTTCGATGATGCCACTGCTAAGGGCAGCCTGTCTGGCACGTCGGTTGATTACAAAGCGATTGTAGGGTCCGAGCCGCAAGCGCTGGAGCCTTGGTTAAAAGCCAATGCGGCAGCCTTGAGTAGTTCTGCGGCGCATTAAGATTGAGAGGGCCCCAGACATGGGGCTCCCTCACATTTAAATTGGCGGAAATACGCAAAGCATCAAATTTTACATAATTTTGGCGGTCAATCTTCAGCAATTTTCGATAGCGTAATTTCATATCGGTAAAATTGAGGCACCAAACTATGTCTGGTTATAAATTTCTCGGTGAAGAAAGCGGTCACATTGCCATCATTACAGCCATTTCAGCGGCCGCTTTGTCTGGGGCTGTTGGAGTTGCGGTTCTCATGAACCAAGGCAACTTCACAGAAACTCAGCTGCAAATTAGTTTAGATGCCGCAGTTCTGGCTGGCACAGGTTTGGAATATGGCGCAACGGACGCAGACCGAATTAAAGCTGCACAAGTGATGTTCGACAACCAAATGATCGCTCAGTTTGGCACTGTTCATCGCTCATTTAATGCTTCGGGCAGTTCTGGCCCCCAGTTCACGGTCACAAACAACCGGGTCAGCGGCACATCAAGAGCAACAATCGAAAATTCATTAGGGGCCGCTATAGGAGTTTCTCAAATTGAAGTGGCTGTCATGGCCAAAGCGGAGAAAATGAACTCTAGTCCAGTTTGCGTCGTGACCTTAAATGCAAAAAATGAAAGTAATTTTTACGTTTATGGCAACGCGGCTTTTGATGCCGATTGCGCAGTTCATGCAGATTCAAGTTCACCCAAAGCTGCCGAAATTTCGGGCAACAAATCCACAGTAAATGCTCCGATGTTTGGCGTAACAGGTGGGGTATCTGGATCGGGATGGTCGAATGACCCAGTCACAGGTTCAGACCCTGTTGGAGACCCCTATGCCAGCCTGCCAGTTCCTGGTGCCGGAAGTTGTGTCGCTACAGATCTGACAATAAAGAATACGAATGTCGTTCTTAACCCCGGCACATATTGTGGGGGCATAGCAATGCTTGCGGGTGCCAGTGTGACTTTAAATGCAGGCGAATACATTATAAAAGATGGTCAATTGCAGCTCGGCTCCGGTTCGCAAGTTACTGGCGAAAATGTTTTTATAGGATTGATCGGGGCCAACAGCTACATGAGCTTGGGTTCAAGTTCATCAATGAAACTAACTTCGCCCACTTCTGGAACGTATAAAAATATCCAATTCATGTCAGACCGTGACCTAACGCATTCAAAGTTTAACGAAGAATGGACTGTTATGCATAGCGGTGCCAACTTGGAATTTGATGGCGCAATGTATTTACCTGAGCAGCAACTGTGGATTAGCGGCACCGACCATGAATCTGTTTTTAGAGCTTTCTCGCCGTCACTTGCTGTGGTGGTTGATACTCTGTGGCTCCAAGGCAATGCAAAAATGGATGTCCGCCAAACTGATCGCCGCGGAATTGGCGATGTTGGTGGCGTGGTCGCCTTCAACTATGGATCGAGATTGGTGAAATAAAAATTGGCCAAAGGTGTGCTTCTTTATTCATAAACACCTCACCAAATCTGTCCAAAGGTCATCACCGTCTTCGATACCGACTGAGAGACGAAACACACCCTCCCCCATGAATGATCGGAATCGGCCAGCTGCTTCAGGGCCGTGTTTATAGGTTGATTGTTCTATATCATCAGTGCCGATCCAGCAGATGAGGCTGCGATGATGGCCGAGCGATACCGCATAGTGAATGAGCTCCAATTGCTTCACCATGCGCTTAGCCAGCTCCATTCCATTTTCATGGGTTTGAAAGGTCAACATGCCGGAGAAATTTTTCATTTGGCGTTTTGCAAGTGCGTGTTGTGGATGCGAAGCAAGGCCCGGATAAAATACGCGTTTGATCGCTGGGTGGCTTTCTAAATGTGTAGCCAATTTCATTGCTGCTTCCTGATGCGCCTTCATACGGATGGGCAAAGTTGCTGCACCACGAAGAATGAGCCATGCATTAAACGGCGAAAGAATGCCGCCAAAATGCACGGTTGATTCCAAGTTAAGCGCGCTGAGTTCTGCTTTGTTGCCAATCACGGCCCCACCCATCGCATCGCCATGGCCGCCGATATATTTAGTCAGCGAATGCACGACAAAATCAGCACCCAAACTCAAAGGCTTGGTACCAATCGGTGTTGCATAAGTTGAGTCGACCACAACATCCCGCACGCCCTTATCGTGAGCAATTTTGGCTAAGGTTGCGATATCGCAAATTTCCATCGTCGGGTTGGCCGGAGTTTCCAGCCACACCATGCGCGTGTTCGGTTTGATGGCGGCAGCAAAAGCTTCAGGATTTGATGTATCCACAAACGAGGTTTCAATGCCGAAACGCGGCAAGGTGTAACGTGCAAGTTCAGCAATGCCGACATAGTTAGAATCCGGCAGTAGCAAATGATCGCCCGCACTCAAGCGCCCCGCAATCAGCGCATGTCCGGCGGCCACTCCCGATCCAAAAGCCAGCGCTGATTCTGCCCCCTCCAAGGCTGCAAGTTTATCTTCAAGCTGGCGCACTGTGGGGCTGGATTCGCGACCATAGATAAAACCTTTGTAGTCCTTGTCATCAAGCGCCGAAAAGCCGGGCACCTCAGTGGGCGCAAATGTGGCTGACATCACAAGGTTCGGAGAAGACGCCCGCGTGGCCGGATCAATAAATTCGCCCGCATGAACAGCGACTGTGGCCTCGCTGAAGGTGGCGCTGTTTTTTCCGGTAATGGTCATTGCGGGGTCTTTCATATGATGGAGTTGAGCTCTGAAATGCCACGGCCTTGCTGCGAAGTAAATAATGGGCACATTGGTCGCGCCATTATTTTGTTTGACGGTATGTATTATTTATGGTACATTAAAAGCATTGAATAGAGTGCCACATGCTATCAGTCACTTTCTACAAATCCGCTATGGGCAATGACCCTGTTGTGAAGTGGTTTCGTGACCTGAACAAGGAAGATCGAAAACGCATTGGGTTGGATCTATTGCGCGTGCAGGAAAATTGGCCAGTTGGAATGCCAATATGCAAGTCACTTGGAAAAGGATTATGGGAAGTAAGGTGTACACTTTCAAATGGTCGAATATCACGCATTATGTTTTTTACGCATGATTCTGAAATTTGCGTGGTGCACGCCTTCATCAAAAAAGCGCAAACCACGCCTCAACTGGAATTAGAACTGGCGCGTAAGCGCATGAAGGAGATGCAATCGTGAAAGCTAATGTAACAAAACGCATGACGTTGAACGAACTTCTTGTTGAAGAAGGCACATTTGACGAGTTGAGCGCAATTGTTGTGAAAGAACGGCTTGTTTGGCTTTTCGAAAAAGAAATGAAGAAGAAGAAAATGAGCAAAATGAAAATGGCCGAAGCCATGAAAACCAGCCGCGCGCAACTTGATCGTTTGCTTGATCCCAAGAGTGGGAATGTGACTCTGGCGACGATGCAGAAGGCTGCGAATGCTGTGGGGAAGAGTTTGCGGGTGGAGTTGGTGTGATTCAAAAAATTGGCAATATTATCTACCTGAAACAAATCGCGTTGGAAGGAAGGTCATCTACATGGATGGAACATTTGAACGACAAGTAACAGTCTGGGATAAGAAACAGGACGTTAGTGTTTATCAAAAATCAAAGACGGTTTGGATCGCTGTCGGGCAGTACATGGGCACTACAATTGAAACAAAGAGCTCGAGTGCAAATTCAGCTTTAAAACTTTGGGCAGATGCTGCCAAATATAAGGGTAACGGCTAAGTCTATTCGCAAACAAAAAGGACTACCTCGCGACAGCCCTTGATTTCCCTCATGCTTAGCAGCGAACGTAGTGAGCCTCGAAGCATCTTTGCTCAACAACCAACCCTTCGAGGCCCGCAAAGGTGCGGGCTCCTCAGGGTGAGGTTTTTATCTAGTTCCGCGCTCTATCAACCAACTTATTCTTAGCAATCCACGGCATCATTTCGCGGAGTTTCGCGCCGACGGCTTCAATCTGGTGATTGTCGTTGTTACGGCGGATGGCTTTGAATCTTGCGGCACCGGCGCGGTATTCTTGCATCCACTCGCTCGTGAATTTGCCGGATTGAATATCGGCCAACACGCGCTTCATTTCAGCTTTGGTTTCAGCTGTTACGATGCGCGGGCCGGTGACGTATTCGCCCCATTCCGCAGTGTTCGAGATTGAATAGTTCATGTTGGCAATGCCGCCTTCATAGATCAAGTCCACGATCAGCTTCACTTCATGCAAGCATTCGAAATAGGCCATTTCTGGGGCGTAGCCACCTTCAACCAGGGTTTCGAAGCCAGCGCGGATGAGTTCAACCAAACCACCGCAGAGAACAGCTTGTTCGCCGAACAAATCAGTTTCGCATTCTTCTTTGAATGTGGTTTCGATCACGCCTGATCTGCCGCCGCCCACGCCCGAAGCATAAGACAGCGCGAGGTCATGGGCATTGCCCGATGCGTCATGATGGATAGCGATGAGGCAAGGAACGCCGCCGCCTTTGAGATATTCGCCACGCACAGTGTGGCCGGGGCCTTTTGGTGCGATCATTACAACGTCTACTGATTTCTTTGGTTCGATCAAACCGAAATGCACATTGAGGCCATGGGCGAAAGCGATTGCTGCGCCATCACGAATGTTTGGTGCAATGTCGGCTTTGTAAATGTCGGCTTGCAACTCATCAGGTGTTGCCATCATCAGCAAATCGCCCCATGCGGCAGCTTCAGCAACAGTCATCACTTTGAGGCCATCGGCTTCAGCCTTGGCGATTGTGGGTGAGCCTGCTTTGAGGGCCACGGCCAAATGCTTGGCACCGGAGTCTTTCAAATTCAAAGCATGAGCGCGGCCTTGGCTGCCATAACCGACGATGACGACTTTCTTGTTCTTGATTAGGTTTACGTCTGCATCCCGGTCATAATATACGCGCATGTTCTTGATCCTTGTTAATATGTTGCGCTGGGAAATAGCTGGATGCGCGAATTAAGGCAAGCTTGATTAGCGCCCAACAGGAATAGAGGACAAATCGTGGAAAGTTGGTTGTCTTACTCGTAGCTTACGGCAAGATTTATTGGCCCGTCGCGGTGAAAACTAGAAGCCTTAATGTAGGTCCAGTCCGGCTTAATTGTGAAAATAACAGTCTTGCCGGGATCAACACCTTCGTTCAGCGGGAAATTGTTGTGTTCATCAATAGTTGCTCCCCAAGTGAGCTGAGCAACTCCGCTTTTTGATGAATTACGAATGGAAATCTTAGTCGTAGCTTTGCCGAAGTTCCGAAAGATTACGGCACTTGAATTGGTTTTGGTATTCAATGAATATTTGATTTCACCAATCATGTTAGTTCCCTCGATTTTGCCCCAGACCTAACTCTCGCACTCAATTTTGCAAAATGTCAAATAGACAAGTTGTGATCACCAATTGCCTCGCGGAACAGGTGGACTGTTTTCTCCATGCCCAGCATCATGGCATCGGCGGTGATGGCGTGGCCGATGGAGACTTCTTTCAAGTTTGGCAGAGCTGCCACGAGGCGCGGCAGATTTTCGCGCGTCAAATCATGGCCCGCATTTAGATCAATGCCGACCTTTGCGGCTGCTTTGCCAGTGGCCACCACTTTGGCAAATTCGACCAGCATGGTTGGTTCATCAAGGGCGCCACCATAAGGACCTGTGAAAATTTCAATGCGGTCTGCTCCCATATTTTTTGCAAGTGCTGGGAGTGCCGGATCTGGATCAACAAACAGCGCCACGCGCATTCCGCCCGCCTTCAAGCGCTGGATGATGGGGGGCAGAAGATTGCCGGTTTTTGCCAGATCCCACCCATGATCGGAGGTGCCCTGGCCGGGCAAATCTGGCACCAAAGTCACTTGATCCGGTTTGTTGGCCTTGACCAATTGCAAGAAGTGTTCATCGGGGTAGCCTTCAATATTATATTCGCAAGCCTTAAATTCATCGCGCAAAAGATTGCGCAGCACTGACACATCGGCAAACCGAATATGGCGTTCATCTGGGCGCGGATGCACGGTCAGGCCCACGGCCCCGGCGCGAAGCGCCACCCGGCCAAGTTCAGCCAAATCCGGCCATGGCACATGGCGGCGATTGCGCAAATAAGCGATGGCGTTGACGTTAACTGAAAGTTTGCAAGACATGGATCGCATTATGCCATGTTTTGCCTCACTAGCCATGTGCCAGTTTTGCGCAATACAAGTGGGACAATGGACTGCTGTTTGCAAATCACACGTTTCAGAGTAGCCTCCACCCACTGGGGGCCTTCAACTTAGGAGGCTATCGTGGGAAATCTTACGCGAAACTATATCTTGGTTGGGCTCGTCTGGTTGTTAACCGGAATGATTTTTGGAACATGGCTGGGTGCCTCGAACCACTTGAACTATGCCAATTCTCATGCCCATGCGAATTTACTAGGGTTTGTTGTTTCAGTTTTGTTTGGGTTGATTCACTGGGCCTATCCAACACTTGCCAAATCTCGTTTGGCCGCACCGCAATTTATTATTTACGAAATCGGCGCTCTTACTTTGGTGATTGGCAAAACCATGTTTGACACCAATGCGGTGGAAAACCCATTTCTCATAGTTGGCTCAATCATCACCATAATTGGTGCTGCTTTGATGTTGGTGATGTTTGCCAAGCACACAGCGTAACGAGAGAGGGACTTCTTCTCAGCGATTTATTTTTGAAGTCCCTTCCTTGTTTCAAGATTACCCCTTCATGCCCTCGGGCCCTCTGCTGATCGCGGCTACACCTGTTCTTGCCACTTCGACCAAGCCCAGTGGAACCATGAGGGAAATGAACTGATCGATCTTGTCGGGTTTGCCGGTGAGTTCAAACACGAAGCTTTCAGTTGACGCATCAATGACTCTTGCACGAAACGCATCGGCCAAGCGGAGCGCTTCAACACGTTTATCTCCCTCGCCAGACACTTTGACCATGGCAAGTTCTCGCGCCATGAAGTTTCCTTGTAAGGTGAGATCGGCCACGGAATGCACCAAAACCATGCGGTCGAGCTGGGCTTTGATTTGCGCCACAACTTTTTCAGTGCCGCTTGTTACAATCGTGAAACGCGAGACGTGCTTTTCATGTTCAGTTTCAGAGACTGTGAGTGAGTCAATGTTATAACCCCGGCCCGCGAACAGGCCGATGATGCGGGCCAAAACACCCGGTTGGTTTTCAGCGACCACGGCAAGTGTGTGGGTGTTGATCTCTTGCTTCACACTGTCGATGAAATAGGCAGAGCCAGTGGCGGTTTGATGTGTTTTCATGTCTCTGTTCCTTAAACCAGCTGCTTGCCCTTGGCATCAATTGCAGTGCCAACTTGCTCATCGGTTACGTTTTCACCCAGTAGCATTTCATTATGCGCTTTGCCTGACGGGATCATTGGGAAACAGTTCGCCAGATTGGCCACGCGGCAGTCGAACAATACCGGATGTGGACTGTCGATCATTTGCTTGATCATACCGTCCAGCTCATCGGGCTTATCGCAGCGGAAACCGACGCCGCCATAGGCTTCGGCCAGCTTCACAAAATCTGGCAGAGCTTCGGAATAGGATTCACTCATGCGGTTGCCATGCAGCAGTTGCTGCCATTGGCGCACCATGCCCATATATTGATTGTTCAAAATGAAAATCTTGATGGGTAATTTATATTGAATGGCGGTTGAGAATTCTTGCATGGTCATTTGCACGGACGCATCGCCCGCAATGTCGATCACCAATGATTTAGGGTGCGCTGCCTGCACGCCAACGGCGGCTGGCAGGCCATAACCCATTGTGCCCAATCCGCCAGATGTCATCCAGCGGTTTGGCTTTTCAAAGCGATAAAACTGCGCCGCCCACATTTGATGTTGGCCCACTTCAGTCGTGATATAAGTATCCATGTCCTTAGTCAGCGCATAAAGCCGCTCAATGGCATATTGCGGCATGATCACATCTTTGTTGCGGCGATACTTCAGGCAATCAACAGACTTCCACTCGGCAATCTGCTTTTTCCAAGTGTTTAGAGCATCTTGATCAAGCTTATTCTTATTTTGCTTCCACAAGGCAATCATGGCTTCCAACGCCGCAGCTACGTCGGCAATCACGGGTACAGCGACACGCACTACTTTGTTGATTGAAGAAGGATCAATATCGATGTGGATCTTTTTCGAATTTGGCGCAAAGGCATCCAAGCGTCCGGTGATGCGGTCATCAAACCTTGCGCCCACGTTGATCATCACATCGCAATCATGCATGGCCATGTTGGCTTCATAAGTGCCGTGCATTCCCAACATGCCGAGCCATTCAGGGCCAGAAGCAGGATAAGCACCAAGTCCCATCAAAGTCGATGTGATTGGAATTCCCGTGATGTGCACAAATTCGCGCAACAAAGCTGAAGCTTTGTCGCCAGAATTGATCACGCCGCCGCCTGTATAGAATAGCGGTTTCTTAGCACCCGCAATCAAGGCCACGGCAGCCGCAATGGCACTTTCTTCCGGTTGGGTTTTCGGCTGATAAGATTTTACGATAATGCCTTCGGGGCCAATATATTTGCCGGTGGCAAATTGCACATCCTTGGGAATATCAACAACAACTGGGCCCGGACGGCCGGTCATGGCCACATAAAACGCTTCGTGCAGAATGCGGGCCAAATCATTTACGTCCTTCACAAGCCAATTTTGCTTTGTGCAGGGGCGGGTTATGCCAACAGTGTCGCATTCTTGAAACGCATCACTGCCGATTAAATGCGTGGGCACCTGCCCTGTGATTAAAACCATGGGGATGGAATCGAGCATCGCGTCGGTCAGGCCGGTTACGCAATTGGTGGCACCTGGGCCAGAGGTGGCCAGAGCCACGCCGCATTTGCCAGTGGAGCGGGCATAGCCCTCAGCCATGTGGGTGGCACCCTGTTCATGGCGCACGAGGATGTGCTTTACTTTTTCTTGCTGAAAAAATTCGTCATAGATTGGCAACACAGCGCCACCGGGATAACCGAACACATGTTTTACGCCATGGTCGGCAAGTGCCCGCAGAACCATTTCCGCACCCGTCATCATTTCATTTTCAGCAGTTGCCATCTCAAATCCTCACTTCGTGTTCGTCTCATATCGTCATTTTGGTCAATAAAAAAGGCCCCTGAGAGGAGCCTGAATTTCGCGTGTCACCGATCCCTGCAGAGTTAACCCTGCTTGGTGCCACGCGATCCCACGACGACGATAAGAATGTTGTTCATGGTGCTTATGTCTAAGGGGGTGGGCGATTTTGTCAAGGGGGAACACATTCATCTGCCAGAGAGGCAGCGTCGCGGCGAATTGATGTATGCCACACCGCGCGCTTTCATTTTGATTTACTGAAAAACAGCTCCACCGACGACTGGTTCGCTCGGCGTGTCAGAGGTTTCTTGTTTTACTTCATTGCTGTGGCCTTGGCCGGTTTCATTCAGATTAGCATGGCCGGTTCGCACCGCAGTGCACGGGCCATTTTTCTTCGGACAATCAATCACCTTGCCACCAACGACGATTGTTATAGCATCATTTAACTTACCCCATTTCATTGTGCAGGACGGATTTGCATCACAAAGCTTAATTGCTTGTGCAGTATCTGTGGCAGAAGCAATCTGGGAATTTCCCAAAACCGCTAAAACAAAAAATGTGGCGCTCGCAAATTTCAATGTTGTTTTCATAATTTTCTCCTGTTGTTTGATTTTAAGATGAAACAAACCTACGCGCTGGTGCTTGAACACAAATTGAAAACTTTGTTCATCGGGAATTCATGGTGATTGGAAAAGTGGAAGACAAAATCATTTTTGTTCCACAGTTCAAAAGTCAAAGGCTGTAACTTTTGCAAAAATGTTGTAGTTGGAACCAAGCAACATATTCGGAGCCGCAAAATGAAAATCACTATTGAAACAAATATCAACGCAACTGTCGAACAGGTCTGGATGGCTTGGAATTCGCCTGCAGATATTATGCAGTGGAATGCCGCTTCGGATGATTGGCACACGACGAAGTCAACCGTTGATTTAAAAGAGGGAGGCGCATTCACGTCGCGGATGGAGGCTAAGGATGGGAGTTTCGGTTTTGATTTTGCTGGAACTTACACAAAAATAATCCACCATAAATTGATCGAGTCACAGTTCGGAGATCGCACCATGCAAGTTGAGTTCATCTCAACTCCTGAAGGGGTCACCATTCGCGAGACTTTCGATGCAGAAACTGAAAACTCCGAAGACATGCAGCGCCAAGGCTGGCAAGCCATTTTGAACAACTTTAAAAAACATATGGAAGCGCAATGAAGCGCATTTTTGTTTTGGCTCTGCTGGTTTTCCCCTCGCAGGCCTTTGCTGAACTCTGCGACGATCCACAAACCCAATCAGACATGAATTATTGCGCTAAGTATCATTTCGACAAAGCCGATGGCGAGTTGAATGATGTTTATGGCAGGCTGAAATCCGGATATGCGGAATATGCCGATGCCAAGTCTGCTTTGGTGGCAGCGCAGCGGGCTTGGGTTTCATTTCGCAATGCAGAATGCCATCAAGACGAAGTGGCTGTTGACGGCGGCAGTGCCGCAACCATGATTATTCTAGACTGCAAAACCAAGCTCACAGACGCCCGCACCCAGCAATTGCAGGATCGGCTGTTGTGCAAAGAAGGCGATATGTCTTGTGTGACTTTGGGCGATGCGGCGGATTGACGAAGTAGATCATTCGCAAATTCGGTAAGTGCCCGATTTGCCGTGAGTGCCAGAATCAAAATGGAAATGTTCCCGGTGAGCTGCATTGGATCCGGGGCCTAGAACTGTGGTGAAACGGGTGCAGGCCGAGGCGCGCATGGCTTTCAAAACGTCATAGCCAGGCGCTGTGAGGTCTGGAGCGTCATGCACAAGTATCATAAGTCCATCAGAGAACTTAAGCCTCTCAACATCGACCGCATTGCCATAGCCATGCTCACTGATTTTCGCGGAGTTATCACCGTTGCGGCCCCGACACACAAAGCCTGGGCCGGTATAGAAATGCGTGAGTGCAGACCCTTCTTTTTCTATAGCCGCAGGTCCACCCAACTCCTGCAACCAAGACGCAAATTGCACCGCAAATTTGCAATTGAGTATGGGATGATCTGGCAATTGCAATATAGCGCCGCCAATCAAAACTGACTTTAGTTGCACGGGCTGCTCAACAACGCAGGGTGGTGAACCTGCGGGCTGGGCTACAACTTGGAAATCGACTTTATTTGCTTTTAGGGTTGCGAGACACGAGGTGGCACGAGGTTGCTCACTTGCAACAGGGGGAGGCGGATTGACTGCAGTGGCGACGGGCGCCACAGGTGCAATCGGCACCAAGGGCGCAGCTTGCATGGGCTTCTCTCGTGGGACCACAGCAACAGGTTTCGAAGGAACCACTACAGGAGATTTCAAAACAGGTTTGACTGCTGGAAGAGCTTTGACTTTATCCTGAATGCGAACTGAAGGTTTTTCAATTTTGACTTTTGGTGAAACCTGCTTTTTGAGTTTGTGGTGGCATTTTATGCTTTTAAATTCGGCACAAATCTTTCGATCTAACTTTCTAAGGAAAGCTGCTGGACCCGTTGCAGCCGGAGCAATCTGCGCAAAACTTATCATAGCAAAGATAACGATCAAGAAGCGACATATTTTCATTTTGGACCTGTTACAGAAGGTGTCACTGGCCAATTTTTCATCTGCCCTCGAAACCAAGTGGTTTGTCTTTTTATATAATGGCGCGTTGCAATCTTGCTCTGCGCAATCGCATCTTTCAGCGCGAGTTGGTTTAATAAATAGGCCCGCAATTGTGGCACGCCGATGGCCTTCATCAACGGCATTGCAGCATCAAGCTTAGGAAGTGCCTCTACCTCCGCCAGAGCACCCTGCTCTATCATAAGGTCGAACCTCTTTTCTGCTCTCGCATATAATTCCTCGCGGCCAACATTCACATAGAATCTATCGACATTAACGCCCTGCAGAAGAGATTGTTCCTGCGCTTCGGTTTGCCATTGGCTCAGTGGCTTTCCAGTACTGTCAAACACTTCTAACGCGCGGATCAAACGTTGATGATCAGCGCGGTTGAGTTTCGCGGCACTGGCAAGATGGCGAGATGCAAGTTCGGAATGCAAATCACCTTCAAAATTCCGCCATTTATCGCGAATTACAGAATCAATCGGCGGCACTTTGGCCAAGCCTTTTTCCAACGCCATAAAATAGAGCCCTGTGCCACCGCAGATGATGGGAAGTTGATCTTGCTCCCAGCACTTCATAATTTCGATGGTTGCATGCGCCAGCCATTGCGCCACTGAATAATGCTCAGCACCATTTACAGTTCCATAAAGGCGATGCGGAGCTTGTGCTTCTTCTTCCTCACTTGGTCGAGCCGTTAATATGCGCAATTCGCTATAAACCTGCATGGAATCTGCATTGATGATCACACCATTACGGTTTCGCGCGGCCTGAAGTGCCAAAGCAGACTTGCCGCTGGCGGTGGGGCCTGCGATAAGCAGCACTGATTTTTGGTTCATCGGATTCTTCATGGCAAATATACTGGTTCTCATAGCAGCCCCCGGTTCTGGCGCAATCACTGAAGATATTGTTGCGTTGGTAGGCACGCAGCCAAAGTGGTTGGCACACAGAGATGCTGCGGAATTTTCACAGTTTCCTGCCGACATAAATCAGCGCCTGAAGTCTGCGCCGCTGGATATAAACATTGTGCCGACTGTAAACCGCCGGAAAAAGCTGCTCATTGCCGATATGGATTCCACGATGATCCATCAGGAATGCATTGATGAACTTGGTGTAGTGGCGGGTGTTGGCGACCATATTAAAGACATCACAGCGCGGGCCATGCGTGGTGAATTAGATTTTGATGGTGCACTGAAAGAGCGGGTTGCTCTGTTGAAAGGACTTGATGCCGCCGTCATCGAAAAAGTCATCCGTGAACGGATTAGTTTTATGGAAGGCGGGAAAACTTTACTTGCCACCATGAAAGCAAACGGAGCTTATGCTGCTTTGGTGTCTGGCGGGTTCACAGCCTTTACAGCACATGTGGCCGGGGCACTTGGCTTTGATGAGAACCGGGCGAATACTCTTCTCATTGAAAATGAAAAACTCACAGGCCAAGTTGCCATGCCCATTTTGGGCAAGGAGGCAAAAGTTGAATCGCTGCACCGCATTTGCAAAGCACGAGGACTATCAATTGCTGATTCCATCGCTGTTGGTGATGGTGCAAATGATATTCCCATGCTGTTGGAAGCAGGAATGGGGGTGGCTCTTCATGCCAAACCAAAAGTGCGAGAATTAGCGCCCTATGTGATCAATCACGGTGATCTAACGGCCCTGCTCTATCTGCAGGGATACACCAAATCAGAATTCACATCGGCATAAAGAGCATCCACGCCGCCATGGCCGCCATGCCCAGATTTTCGACAATGGTTACAACCGACATTGGCAATTTGAACACCGTTCCCAAACAGGCGCATTGAATTGTCTGTTTACTCAGATTTGCTTGGATCACGCCGATGGCTCCGATCACACTGAGAACTAAAGCGATCCAACTCAACGTTATCATGTTGTAACCAAATAAAAATGCAAAGCCCAAGCCAAGTTCGATAAAAGGATAGACAAAACCCCATGGTTTGAAATTTTTGGCGATGATGTCATAACGTGAATATGAATTTGCAAAGGCCGGCACATCCAAAAGTTTGAACGCGCCAAACACGATATAAAATCCAGACATAAAATTCATCATCCAGCCCATCAAAGAACCGTTGGCGAAGGATGCCAATGCAATCAAACCCATGACAAGAAACAGGGGATAATATGCATTGATAAAGTTTGGAGCCGCAAAACTTTCACTCGTTCCAGCACGATATTTGCCGATCGACGCAAGCGCCTGATTAACTGTCTCAAGGTCCGCTTCTGAAAGTGTTGCTTGCGGTGGATTGAGTGTGACGCGCGCATTCGGCGCTAATTTTTTAAGTGTTGTTTCGACTTTGCGCACGCAACCATCGCAAGTCATGCCGGTAATTGAGTATGTGTTCATCGCTTGCTCATAGATGAGATAAACAGACAACGCACGGAGAATGTGCCGCAATTTCCGATCACAATTTCGTTTTTTGCAAAGGCGCTTCATGTAACTCAGAATATTATGAGCAGTACTGGCATAATCGCTGCTGCCACCTCCTGTCAGCAGCACCCTTTGCGAATTGCGCTTGAACCCCTATATCAGGCCCATGGGACATTCACGTCAGGAAGGCGGATTCGCTGAGGCTCCGGAGGCAGAAATTACAGGCTATGAGCTGCCGGAGTCGGCGGCTGGCTTGATGGCGGGGCTTCGGCCAGAGCAGACGGCTATTCCGGCTTATGTGCCTTACAAGCCGCCAAAGCCGCCAAAATCTGAGGGTGGACGGCGGCTGGACGTTGTGTCGCCCTTTGAACCCAAAGGCGATCAACCCACTGCGATTGCGGAATTGGTTGCAGGCGTACAGGCCAATGATCGTGATCAAGTTCTGCTGGGTGTCACAGGTTCGGGCAAGACCTTCACGGTGGCGAAAATTATTGAAGCCACGCAGCGCCCTGCCCTGATTATGGCACCGAATAAAACATTGGCGGCACAGCTTTATGGCGAGTTTCAGAATTTCTTTCCGAACAGCGCTGTGGAATATTTTGTATCGTATTACGATTACTACACACCTGAAGCCTATGTCGCCCGCTCCGACACCTACATCGAAAAAGAATCCTCGATCAACGAACAGATCGACCGCATGCGCCACTCTGCCACGCGCGCTTTGCTGGAGCGTGATGATGTGATTGTGGTGGCATCTGTGTCGTGCATTTACGGCATTGGCGATGTGGAAACTTATTCGGCCATGACTGTGACGGTCAAGAAAGGCCAGCGCATTGAGCAACGCGCTTTGATCAATGATTTTGTGGCGCTACATTACAAACGCAATGACCAGAATTTTGTACGCGGCTCGTTCCGCGTGCGCGGCGATACGATTGAATTATTCCCATCGCATTTTGAAGATAGGGCATGGCGCATTTCGCTGTTCGGCGATGTGATCGAAACCATTTCAGAATTTGATCCGCTGACGGGCCGTAAATCTGCTGAGCTGGAGAACGTTAAGGTTTATTCTAACTCACATTACATCACGCCCAAACCGACGCTGGAACAAGCTGTCGTTCGTATTAAAAATGATCTGCGTTTGCGCCTTGCGGAATTTAACACTGCGGGCCGCATTTTAGAAGCGCAGCGGCTTGAGCAGCGTACGATGTTTGATATTGAAATGATGATGGCGACAGGCTCATGCGCGGGCATTGAAAATTATTCGCGTTATTTGACAGGCCGAAAACCCGGCGAACCGCCGCCGACACTGTTCGAATATCTGCCGGATAATGCGCTGGTCTTCATCGACGAAAGCCATGTGACTGTTCCGCAAATTGGTGGCATGTTCAAGGGCGACTTTAGCCGCAAGGCAACGCTGGCCGAATATGGTTTCCGCTTGCCGAGCTGCATAGATAATCGCCCCTTACGTTTTGAAGAATGGGAAGCCATGCGGCCGCAAACTGTGTTTGTGTCGGCCACCCCCGGCAATTGGGAAATGAACCAAACGGGTGGCGTGTTTGCCGAACAGGTGATTCGCCCCACAGGCCTCATTGATCCACCTGTCATTATTCGTCCGGTCAAGAATCAGGTTGATGATTTGATTGACGAGTGCAAGGCCGTGGCGCTGGCCGGAATGCGCGTGTTGGTCACCACGCTGACCAAGCGCATGGCCGAAGACCTGACTGAATATATGCATGAGCAAGGCATTCGCGTGCGCTATATGCACAGCGATATTGACACGCTGGAGCGCATTGAGATTTTGCGTGATTTGCGCTTGGGAGCGTTTGATGTGCTCATCGGCATCAACTTGTTGCGCGAAGGTTTGGACATTCCGGAATGCGCTTTGGTCGCTATTTTGGATGCTGACAAAGAAGGCTTCCTGCGCAGCGAAACTTCGTTGGTGCAAACCATCGGCCGCGCCGCCCGAAACGTTGATGGCCGCGTGATCATGTATGCTGATAAAATCACTGGCTCAATGGAACGCGCCATCAAAGAAACCGATCGCCGCCGCGAGAAACAAGTGGCTTACAACTCCGCCAATGGCATCACGCCCACGTCGATCCGCAAAAACATCGGTGATATTATGGGCAGCATTTACGAGCAAGACCACGTGCAAGTCGGCGGCCTCTCCGAAGGTGGCGGACCATTGGTGGGCCACAATTTACAAAAAGTTTTGGCCGATATGGAAAAGCGCATGCGCGAAGCCGCCTCAAATTTGGAATTCGAAGAAGCAGCACGTTTGCGCGATGAAGTAAAAAGATTAAAGGCCGTGGAGCTTGCGGTGATGGATGATCCACTGGCACGAAACTTAAACATCCAAACCGCCGAAGAAAGCTGGCCGAGTGGAGCGCCTGCGAAACGGCGTGCGGGGAGCAAGGCGGGGAAAGCGGGCACGCGGACGTTCAGGGGGAAGACAAGGTGATGGCTCAATTCGAGAGGGCACAATCTTTATTTGCGCCTGTTCCAGGAGCGTTCTCAAATATGCAATTCGAACTTGGCGGATCACCACATTCCTTGGTTAGTTCTTTGAAACCCACACATTTTCCCGTCACGTTACTTCGATAGCCTGGACCGCCATGGCAGCCGCAACCGTGGCAATAGCCCCCATCACTACTGCATGAAATCTTTGGGCCTTTCCTAGGCGATAGAATGAAACTCTTAGAGTTTCCTTTTCTGCAATGAAATTCGCCTGTTTTACGATTTGTGTGGCAACCGTTTGCGTCGACACCTCCGGGGTGCGCAATTGCCAAGGAAGTCTCATAAATGTAAAATTCAGCGTTTATTAGCAACAAACAAACTAGAGTGGCTTTGCTGAATTTGAACATGGCCGCTTTATAGCGAGTTTGCGGCGTTTCATAAAGGGACCTCATCAGTCGCTTCGCGCCAGCTTCTCCAGAGGAGAAGCGTGAAAAAATTTAGTGTATTGCTAAACTTCACCCTTCTCCTTTGGAGAAGGTGGCCGAAGGCCGGATGAGGTCTCTTGCGACGGACTCAGTCGCCATAAAGTAGATTCAATTTCTTTCTAGATTTCGATATGGCCCGTTCCATTCGTAATTCCCCGATCTTCCCGATGACAAGTACAACGAGCGAGAAAGACGACAAGCGTCTTGCTGCCCGTCGGGAGCGTGTGCGCGTGACTGCGCTTTTATCAGCGCATCAAGCTTCGGATTATGATTTTGATCTCAGCGATTTCAATTGGCATCCACGCTCTGGTCAGTGGCTGTTTGGCAAAGACGGAAAATATTATGGTGGGATAAAGCTTGATGAGCACGATATGAAACGAATGCGGAAGTAGTAGCCAAGAGACCTCATCCGCCCCTTCGGGGCACCTTCTCCAAAGGAGAAGGGCGAAGTTTAGCTTCGCCCCCTATTTCGCTAAAACTCTACTGGGCAGGCGCCAGCCCGCACTGCTTCTGCTCCATCGCAATCTGTTGCGTAATGCGGATGGCGTTTTCGGCGTAGGCTTCTGTGACTGTGCCGTGATTGATGCTCTTGCCGTTCAGAGGACTCACAGCTTCACACAAATGGAAGACATGCGGTTCAGATGACTTCTTGGCTCCGGCTTCGGGGGCTATCCAGTAGACAACATCTTGGCCGTTTGGATTGGCCGCAGATTTCGTAGCATCTGCCACAGCCGAAGAATCCCGTGCAATGTCTTGCGCTTGTGATGCCACGTCTGGTGAACAGGCCGTTGTCGCTTGGCCTGTTTTAATCTGCGTGGCGCAGGCGTTCATGTCTTGCGTGTATTGCTCTACCGATGGTGGCTTTAAGCTCACACCCATCATTGTTGCCAGCACGGCAAGGACAGCACCAATGCCACCGGCGATTTGCTTGTTCTTGGGGTCCATGTCCTTGTCCAAGAAGATCAGGGCTAGCAACGGCAAGAATGCAATCAATGAAATAATCGCACCAAGTTGATTCTGAACAAAGAAACGAAACGGTTCGGCTTTGGTGGCAGGACTATGCTTATTGGCGGCCTTCCACAACATACTGCCAGCAATAGCAAAGACTGCAATGCCAACCAGAAGACCAATGAGCAGTGGAAGATTGCCGCCGCTCGCTGCATCGAACATGCGCAATTTTAGCAGCATATAAATGCCCGCGATTTCTCCGCCAATGGCAACGATCCAACAGAGCAATGCATAAATTCGCAAACGCTTTGAAGCGCCCTTTTGGTCTTGCGTTGCTGCCCAAGCTTTAGTGATATCTGGTTTATTGTCCGCCATGTGTTTAATCCTCAACTCAATGTTTGTGCTGGTTAGCGAAATGGTAGGACCAAATCAAACCTTCTGCATCATTGCACAAGTTTGGCACAACATTGTGAGTTGTCAACACATGCATCTTGCTTCCTATCGCACGTCAATAATCGTCCACATGCCGGCCATGTAATGACCCACGATATTGCAATAGAGGACATATTTGCCGGGCTTCATTTCAACACTCAGTGAGCCAGACTTGCCGGGATCAAGTTCCGACACTTCACCCAGATGGACTGCCGCTTCCTCATCAACTTTGTTGTCTTTGTCTATGTAAGGCAATGGCACATTGCTGTCTTTCAAGGGCGCTAAAATCATCTCATGAATGACCGTGGCAGATGCGTTCTTGACGTTGAATTTCACTTTGCCGTGCAACACCGATTTGGGATTGATCTCGATGCTCATGATTGCGGTTTTCATGTCGCCTTTCATGGCCACGCCCAGACCCATAGATTTGCTCAGGTCTGTGGTGACACCCGTATCGCGCAATGTAACGCTTACGACAGAGTCAGCAAAGGCCGGGGCGGCAAGTGTAAACAGTGTGGCGGCACACATCGCAAAACGGGAAAGAACCATTATTTTCTCCTCGGGGTTGAACACGAATTTAAACGTCGTATTGAGGACAATGTTCCAATCCATTTGAGTTTGCATTGATGTGGATCAAGAGGGAGGATGCCTTGCACCTCCAAATAAAAACCCGCCGAAAGGCGGGTCGTTATGTGGCGGAAACGGAGGGATTCGAACCCTCGATACGCCTTACGACGTATGACGATTTAGCAAACCGTTGCCTTCAGCCACTCGGCCACGTTTCCACTGCGCCGTCTTTGCCGTGATTTGTCGGGAAGTGCAAGAGCAGAAAAGCCCGCATGGATATTTCCATTTGCGGGCTTTGGTTTGACGTATCTGTACCTGTCTAATTTTTCACTCTGACTGCGATTTTGACTTTCTCAAGAAAAGTCAAAACGCTTTAGTGCAGTGTGATGGCCGCGCGGGCTTGGCGCTGGGCTTCAGCGATTTGGCTGGGGCTCATTTCGCGCGAAATTTCGCAGCGGTAAAGTTTGGCTGATTCATTGCCTTTGAGGGCTGCAATGTTGAACCATTTATGGGCCTCAACATAATCTTGCGGAACGATTTTTCCCATGCAGTATTCCATGCCAAGTGCAAAAATATCTTCGGCGCAAGTTGTTGCTGGATCTAGGCTTTGAATAATGTGTGTCATTTTTAGTCCCCATCGGTTCAGTTGCTGTGGCCGGTTTTTTAGTGGCCGTTGATGACCTGAATTTGCCTGAAGCAAAACAACGCCGCGTTAAGCGATAGGCTTAAGAAAATTTGAAGACGAGTTTATTCAAATTTTAAGTATGTTAAAAATGTTGTTTTATTTCATGCGCTTAAATAATTCTTAGGGGCTTGTTTACTGCGTCTTGTGACGCGGCATTCACCAGTCTTTTCGAAGCCACTTTATTTGTTCGGAAGGCCTAAAACCATTGTGACAGGAAAATGGTCCGATCCGGCATTGTCGCCGATGCGTTCGTCCGAGAGTGCGCTGATATCAGGGCTGACAAAGATGTGATCGATGGCCAATTGCGGCAAGCCATGCGTGGCAGGCCAGGTGGGTAAGCTGGTCAAACGTGTTAGCCCTGCGCCGTCGGCCATGGTCTGACTGATACGCGAAAATGGAGTTGCATTGAAGTCGCCCATGACAATGACGCGGCCCGGCACGGCTTCAACAACTTTAACCATGGCATTGATCTGGGTGAACTGGGCACGGGAATGGGGAAAGCGCGTGGTGTGAACACCAAAAACTGTAACCCCGCCAAATTCAGGTCCCAGTTTGGCGCTGATATAACCCGGTCCTTCCCACATGCCTCTGGCTTGACCGTCTGTTAGAGGATATTTTGAAAGTATAGCCATTTCGCAGTTATCGGCTGCGGTACATTCAAATTGAAAGGGATAGATACTTTTCAATGCGGTTAGCATCGATGTCTTATACCCATCGAATTCAATGAGCACGACAAGGTCGGCGTCCATCTTCAAAATTGACGTCGTAAGATCAGGGTAATTTTGGTTGAGGACGAAGGTGTTAAAACTTGCGACCTTTAATGGCTTAGTTCCAGCAGAGATTGCCTGCAGTTTCAGAGGTCCTGCCGAAACAATGTGCGGCCAAGCTGAATAAAAGGAGAGAAAGCCAGCAAATAAAATAGCTGCAACTAAACCTTTGTAGCGCGGCATGACTATGCCGATGGCTGAAGCAATTGACAGTATTATGAATTGCAGTGAAAATTGAGAGAAGACGTCAAAGCCAATCCATAAATAACCAAGCCGCCCGCCGATCAGGCCCAAAAAGCCGATTATGATGCCAATTGTGGCGCCATGCCAGTCGCGGTGTTTATTTGCTTTTGGGAGTTCATTCTCTACATTAGCGGAAGAGGATTTCGGTGCATCAGTAGAGTTCACGAGGTCGCCTTATTGTTTCAAATCAGTTTGCTTTCCAAGGGAAGCAATTGCTCGGGTGTAGCAAAACCGGGCAGATCTTCAAACCTCTTCTTCCACGCAGTTACATTCGGATAATGTGACAATTCTATGTTGCCCTCTGCCGCATAGCGCAAAACACCGTAAATTCCCACGTCAGCAATCGTCGGCTTTTTACCCGCCATCCATTCAGTTTTGGCTAATTCCAATTCCATCACCGCTAAAGCAGCTTTGGCTTCGGTATCATACATTATACGAATCTCATCACCAAACTGCCTTAAGCCTTTGTTGCGTGCGCGCAAACGAAGGACCGGAATTGCAAGTTTATCCCATTGCCAAAATAGCCATTCCCGCATCCGATTGCGCTCAACGGGTGTTTTGGCTTCAAATTTGCCAAGTGTTTCAGAAATGTGCATGAGGATAGCGGCCGATTGAACTATGACCGTTTGGCCGTCGCGAAGAGCGGGCACTTGGCCATAACGATTTTTCACTAAATATTCTGGCTGCTTATGCGAGCCTTCCCGCAAGTTAACGTGGATATAAGAAAATGGATGTTTGCACAAAGACAGCATCAAAGCAGCCGTATAGGTGGGCCCAGAAGTGGCAAAGCCATACAGTGTAAAGCGGCCCTTCTCGGCAGCGCTTGGACCTTTTGCAATAGACTTCTTAGCAATAACTTTAGCAGCTGGTTTGGCCGCAATTTTCTTCACGGGTACTTTTTTACTTACCGCCCGCTTGGCTGGTTTTGCCATGGGAGCAAACTCCTATAATCGTTTGTGTACTGATAATCAGCACACGGACTATAGCAAAGCCTGTAAGCAATTGGAAATAGTTAATAAAAATTAACCATTATTGGTTAATGCCAAGCTTTTTGCGTAATAAATCGTTGACAGATTGTGGGTTTGCCTTGCCACCAGTGGTTTTCATCACCTGCCCTACAAACCAACCGAGCATTGATGCTTTGACCTTTACGGCTTCTACTTTATCAGGATTGGCGGCGATAATTTCGTCGACTGCTTTTTCAATGGCACCCATATCTGTGACCTGGATCAACCCACGGCTTTCTACAATTTCAGCTGGATTGCCACCTTCGGTCCAAACGATTTCAAATACATCTTTGGCGATTTTGCCGCTGATGGTGCCTGCTGCGATCAAATCCACAATTCCGCCGATCTGAGCGGCAGAAACAGGTGTAGTTTCAATGGTTTTGCCTTCTTTATTCAACCTTCCAAAGAACTCATTGATCACCCAATTGGCTGACAACTTTCCATCGCGTCCCTTTGCCACCGTTTCATAGAAATCGGCTGATGGTGGTTCGGCAGCCAGCACTGTGGCGTCATATGTCGACAAACCATAAGTAGATACAAAGCGGGCTTTTTTTTCATCAGGCAGTTCTGGCAGGCTGGCCATGATTTCTGCCACACGGACGGGATCCAGTTTTAATGGCAACAAATCAGGATCTGGGAAATAGCGATAATCATGTGCCTCCTCTTTGGAGCGCATGGAGCGGGTTTCGCCCTTTTTCGGGTCGTAGAGTCTGGTTTCTTGATCAATCTTGCCGCCATCTTCCAGAATGCCAATCTGGCGGCGCGCTTCATATTCAATCGCCTGCCCCATAAACCTTATTGAGTTCACATTCTTAATCTCACAGCGCGTTCCAAACGGGGCGCCGGGTGCGCGCACCGACACATTCACATCAGCCCGCATCGAGCCCTGCTCCATGTTGCCATCGCAGGTGCCCAAGTATCGCATAATTTGGCGCAGCTTGGTCACATAGGCTTTGGCTTCATCGGCTGAGCGCATATCAGGTTTCGACACGATTTCCATGAGCGCACAGCCGGAACGATTGAGATCAACGAAGCTCATGTTCGGGTGCTGGTCGTGCAACGATTTTCCAGCGTCCTGCTCCAAGTGTAAACGCTCGACACGCACGGGGATGGACTTGCCGTCGTCCAAATCAATGGTGACAATGCCCTCGCCTACGATGGGCTGCTTGAACTGTGAAATCTGGTAGCCCTGCGGCAAGTCTGGATAGAAATAGTTTTTGCGATCAAAAACTGAATAATGATTGATTTCAGCTTTGAGGCCAAGTCCGGTGCGCACGGCTTGCTCCACGCAGAACGCATTGATCACGGGCAACATGCCGGGCATGGCGGCATCCACCATCGACACATGATCATTGGGTGCGCCACCGAATTCAGCTGATGCGCCAGAGAAGAGCTTGGATTTCGATGTCACTTGAGCATGAACTTCAAGTCCAATGATAATCTCCCAGTCGCCGGTGGCGCCTTTGATCCAGTCTTTCTTCTCAGCAATACGCTTGGCAGCTTCTAACATGTGATGACCCTTGGTTTGAGGGTGGAATAAGGGGTTGACGGGTTTCGATCAAGGGGTTTGCATAAAGCGGCACCTTTGTATTTGGTGCAGACGAACCATGCGCTGAAAGCCGGAAACTAATTTAAACTTAAATGCCTTTGAACTGACACCTTCCTGACAATAGTGGCGGCCTTTTCTGCCAGTCCTGATGTTCCCCATTGAAACCTCATTGTTTTTTCAAATTATCTTCGTTTCAGACGCTTTTCCTTCTGCGACAATGGCCTCCAATATGTCCAACTATGGACATGTTTGAAAATTAACTCGGCTCATGTTTTCGCTGATGCAGCAATCTCCATCGTGAGTCCCAAAACTAAGTTTTCAGTTTTGGCATTTGTTGAAACTCAAACACTTGGTCTTGTACATCGTAAGTTGTGCATTTTTTAGACGCGTTCCTCAAAAGGAGACCACGCATGCATTTATTAACTTTCATAAAAATTTTTCATCTGCTGGGATTGGTTATGGGCTTTGGCGGTGCTGTGTTGCTTGATGGCACTATTTTTACACGCGGCGTTATTCGTCCTGTGAGTCACTATACAATTCATCAGGCAGAAGTACTTTCACGCATTGTATCTTTTGGTCTGGTTCTGTTGTGGAGCACAGGCATTGCGTTAATTTGGATTAATCTTGCGGAAAAGCCAGAATATTTGACCAATGGAAAACTTTGGGCGAAAATTTTTATTGTTGTGTTGCTCACGATGAATGGTGTTTTTATCCACAAGAAAGTTATGCCCTTGCTCAAGCAACGTGTGGGCAAGCGACTGTTTGATAATGTTGGAAAGCTGCAATTAGCGTTACTGACTTTTATCGGCAGTGTCTCATTTGTTTCATGGACCACTCCCTTTATTTTAGGCAAGGCGAGCGAGCTTAATTATGTAACGCCGATGTGGATTATTCTTGCCGTATATGTCGCAGCAGTTTTTATCATGTGGGCGGCTTTGTATGCGGTGATGAGCAGCATCGCAATTATTCAGCGTGTGGTGATTAAAGCGGCTTCCATGACAGTTCAACCCAGTGAAGATTGGGAAAACAACAACACAGTCTCAAGCTATGCGGCTTATGTTGGTCAAAATACCAAACCTCCACACATTCAAAAATTTGCAACGCGCGTAAGGCAAGCATAGGTTTAACTGTAAAGTTCTCCGGCAAGTTTGAAATTTGAACGACAAAAAAACCCGAGCGCTTTGCAGCGTTCGGGTTTTTAATATTCTAAATTTGATTACTTGGACTTTGCGGCTTTGGCTTGGTCAACTTTGGCGCGGGGCGCTTTGCCTGCAACCAATTCTTTGGCTTGGGCAATCCAATCTTCGCGCGCAGTGCGGCCTTTGAGGCCCAGCTTTGTATCAAGTGCGGCAAGGGCCTTGTCACTCATCGCGGCGATTTGCGAAAGTGTAGTAACGCCTTCAGCAGCAAGTTGCTTGGTGATCTTTGGGCCAACGCCATCGATCAATGAAATGTCTTCTGCAACAGTGCCAGATTTGGCAGCAGGGCGTTCAGCTGATGCAGTGAGGGCAGCAAGGGCCCACTGCCAATGAATTTCGTCACGACCATCAGGCTTACCTTCGTCAATCCACTTTTGGTGGGCTAAAGCGCGGATGGTTTCTTCGTTGTAGCTGTTGATAATGTTGGTCATGGAATGCCTCCTATGGTTGAATTAGCGGAGCGTTTACCATAAAATATTGCACTGCACAATAGAAATGTTGCAATGCAATATCACTCACCGGGTGAGTTAATTTCTTTGGCAATTGCCCGCACCAAATAGAGTGCCAAAAACAGCATGGCCGCGAGTACGCCCAAAAAGCTCCAATCCTGTCTGGTCATTACCAGCTGGCCTTCGGGCGTGATTTTTTGATAGATGGAGATGCCTGCAAACAAAACCAGAAGTGCTGCCGCGCCAATGCTTCCGTTGCGCAAGATATGCATCAGGAACTTGGCGAGCGGCGACATTTCAGACATGGCTTACTTCTTTTTGTCCCAAGGGGCTTTCTTCACTTTGAAGCCGCCTTCTTTTGGCTTGCCTGCAAACTTCGGCTTTCCACCTTCAAATTTTGGTTTGAACTTTGGTTTGTCGGTGAAAGACTTTTTGCCTTCATAGCGTGGCTTCACATCGGCATCATGGGGTTTGCGATCTTCATAAGCCGTTGGCGCTTCGTCGCGGGACTTTGGCTTAAATCCATCGGTGCGTTCAAAGCTGCGTTTGCGTTCAGACTTTGGTGCGGGCGCAGGCATTGCTCCATCCAGCCGCGAGATAGAAACGTCATCTTTATCAGCGATCACCATGGCGGCGGCAAATTTTTCGGCCATGTGATTGGCAATTTCAAAACGCGTTTCATTTTCGTTGATGCGGATTGCGCCAATATCAGGCTTGGTCACGTGGCCACGACGGCAAATCATGGGCAGCAACCATTTTGGATCAGCATTGTTCTTGCGGCCAATATCCAGCTTGAACCATGTGAAATCACGTGGGCCGGTGTCGCCTCCTTCTTTGCGGCGCAATGGCTTTGGTTCGCGGAATTCGGCACGTGGGCCACGGTTATCACCGGGGCCTGGATCAAACACATCTTCTGCGGCTGGCAATTTAGAGCGGTAGATTCGCACCAAGGCAGCGGCAATTTCTTCTGGTGTTCGGTTGGCCAAAACTGAGCGAGCCATTTCCAAATCTTCTTCGGTGTTAATTGCCGTCAAAATTGGATCTTGCAACATGCGCTGTTGATCGAGCTTGCGGATGTCTTCAGCAAGGGGTGGGCCGCTCCAGATGGGGCTGACTTTTGCAGTTGCCAACATTTGTTCGGCTTTGCGGCGGCGTGACAATGGAACGAGCAAGACAGATACACCTTTGCGCCCTGCTCTGCCCGTGCGGCCGGAGCGATGTTGCAAAGTTTCGGCATCATTGGGTAAATCAGCGTGGATCACCAAATTGAGGTTGGGCAAATCAATGCCACGTGCTGCAACGTCAGTTGCTACACAGACACGGGCCCGGCCATCGCGCAAAGCTTGCAAGGCATGGTTACGTTCCGATTGGCTGAGTTCGCCAGAAAGGTTCACAGCAGAAAAGCCGCGTTCCGAAAGTGTGGCGTGCAAATGGCGCACATGATCTCGCGTGTTGCAGAACACGATTGCCGATTGCGATTCCACAAAGCGCAACACGTTAACAACGGCGTGTTCCACTTCATTGGGGGCAACCCGCATGGCGCGGTATTCAATATCGGCGTGGGCACGTTCAGAGCCCTTGGCTTCAATGCGAAGCGCATCGCGCTGATATTTTTTGGCCAGCAAAGCAATGGGCTTCGGCATGGTTGCTGAGAACATCAAAGTTTGGCGTTCTTTTGGTGTAGCTTCCAAAATGAATTCCAAATCTTCGCGGAAACCAAGGTCGAGCATTTCGTCGGCTTCATCGAGCACCACGGCTTTTAAATCATTGATCTTCAATGCGCCGCGTTCAAGATGATCGCGCAAGCGACCGGGGGTGCCCACGATGATATGTGCACCATCATGCAAGCGGCGACGTTCGCGGTTGGGGTCCATGCCGCCCACGCAGGAAAGTATGCGGGCGCCGGTGAATGCATACAGCCAAGCGAGTTCGCGTTCGACTTGAAGTGCGAGTTCGCGGGTTGGGGCCACAATCAGCGCCAGTGGATCAGCTTCGTTTTCAAAGCGCAACTTATCGCCAAGCAAGGTGGAAGCAATGGCCAAACCATAAGCCACGGTTTTGCCCGAACCAGTTTGCGCAGACACCACCATATCGCGGCCTTCGGCGCGTGCTTCCAACACGGCAAGTTGCACAGGTGTTGGTTCTTCATATTTGCGCTCAGTGAGGGCGCGGGAAATTGGAGCAAGTGTTTCTGGAAATGGCAATGGACTATCTTTTCAAAAAATGTGGATTGAAGGCAGCCCTTAAAGCAGTTGAACTGGAAACACCATGGCCTCTATAATCATGGTTATGAGCAAGAATCCAATTCCAGAAAAATTGCAGCCCGCCACCCGCATGGTAACCGCTGCGCGAGATTTTAACGAACATGGCATGGTAAATCCGGCTGTGTATCATGCGTCGACAATTTTATATCCGACCATGGCTTCGCTGGTTGATCGCGCGCAAGAATACACATACGGCCGTAAGGGCACCCCTACGTCGCGTGCCGTGGAAGCGGCTATTGCAGAGCTTGAAGGCGGTTATAAATGTAAAGTTGCCCCTTCTGGCACAGCGGCCATAACGGCTGCACTTTTGGCTTTTCTTAAGTCAGGTGACCATCTGTTGATGGTTGATACTGCTTATCACCCAACTCGGCACTTATGTGATACATTGCTGAAAGGCTTGGGGATCGAGACCACATATTATGATCCGCTGATCGGACGCGGCATTGCTGGTTTGATGAGATCCAACACACGCGTTGTATTTTGCGAAAGTCCGGGTTCGCAAACCATGGAAGTTCAAGATGTACCTGCCATTGCGGCTGCGGCGCGCGCAGCTAGTGCTCTTGCCATTATTGACAATACATGGGGTGCTGGCCACTATTTCAAAGCTTTTGCCCACGGCTGTGATGTTTCAGTGCAGTCGGCCACAAAATATATTGTTGGACACTCTGATGCGATGTTGGGTTCAGTAGTGTGCACTGAAAAAACTTGGCCACAGTTTAAAGAAACATATGAAACAATGGGACTGTTTGCCGGGCCTGATGATATGTATTTGGCACTTCGCGGCCTTCGCACTTTAGATGTGCGATTAGAACGGCACCAGCGCAATGCAACTGCGGTGGCGGAATGGCTTCGCGGACGAAAAGAAGTTGATACGGTGTTATATCCTGCCCTTTCCAATGCACCAGGCTATGAATTATGGAAACGTGATTTTACGGGGGCTTCAGGTTTGTTCTCGGTTGTCCTCAAACCAAAATCTTCTGTGGCACTTGCTGCTATGCTAGACAACTTGCAGCTTATCGGCATGGGCTTCAGCTGGGGTGGGTTTGAAAGTTTGGTCGTACCATTCAAGCCGCATCGCACCTCCACAAATTGGACAGCAGAAGGGCCGTGTTTGAGATTCCACATTGGCCTCGAAGATCCGAAGGATCTGATTGCAGATTTAGAAGCAGGGTTTGCGCGGATGAACGCCGCATCTTGATTTCTGCAGAGCTTGCCCCACATTGGGTTCAACACTGGAGGGCTTTATGAACATTGTACTGAAAAGTTTGGCGTGCGCTGCCTTGGTTGCAGCATCAACGCATATGGCGCAAGCCCAACAGGCTGATGACCCTGAATTGATTTTCAAAAAGAATACAGTTTGGCATTTGCTGTCACCAGATGCAAAACTGGCAACTTATGTGATTGATGACCCTCAGGTTGAAGGTGTTGCCTGTTATTTCACAGTGCCGGAGCAAGGTGGATGGAGTGGATGGGCGGGTTTTGCGGAACAGCGTTCAGAAACTTCTCTGGCCTGCCGTCAAGTTGGCCCCGCTAAAATTACTGCCAAGTTTTCCCAAGGCGTTGATATTTATGAACAGCGCCGTTCATTCTTTTTCAAGACGATGCACATTGTTCGCGGTTGTGATCCTAAGCGCAACGTTTTAGTTTATTTGAGCTACACCGACAAATTGATTGATGGCAGTCCGCAAAACTCTACGTCGACAGTTCCGCTTATGCCATGGGGCACGGCACCTGCGCCGAAGTGTGCGGATTTCTTGTCGCCTTAACTCGCCTACAACTCTGGCATGTAAATTGCTGTTTTTCACTCAATTGTACAAATTTGAGTGAAAAATATGCGTAATTGGATTAAAATGGCACTTATTGTGCTCGCTCTAGTGGGGTCGACACATTCACCTACTTTTGCAATATCAGGCAAAACGGGGGGTATTAACCCTCGTCTCATTTCAATTTTGCACCGGATCGAAGGCCATTTTCACCGGCCGCTGACAATCACGTCAGGTTGCCGCTCACATAAACACAACCGCCGAATTGGCGGCGCGCGCGAATCCTGGCATCTCCGGTGTTTAGCGGCGGATGTTAAATTGCCGGGGATCAGCAAATCTGTTGTGGCGCGATATGCGGCCAGTTTGCCGGGTCGCGGCGGGATTGGCACCTATTGTCATGATGACAGCATCCACGTGGATTTAGGCCCGCGGCGCGAGTGGTATTGGGGCTGTTCAGGTCAACGCCAATTTTCGCAAGGCAAATTTCATCGCAGTTCGCTTCGCCACCAGCGCAAGGGGCATCATAAGAAGAGCCACCGCAAACATCGACGCCACTAGGCCTTTTTCACAAACTCGGTGCGCAACACCAACCCGCGGATTTTTTCGTGGCGGCAATCAATTTCTTCTTCGTTGTCGGTCAAACGAATGCCCTTAATCATGGTGCCGCGCTTCAGCGTGGTGTTGGCACCTTTCACTTTAAGGTCTTTGATCAGTGTCACGTTGTCACCGTCTTTGAGTTCAGTTCCGTTTGAATCTTTGGTCGGTGTCATAATGCTTCTTTCAAAAGGGCGATTTTGACCTATTTAAGAAAAGCCAAAACGCTTCATTGGCGACCCCGGCAGGGTTCGAACCTGCGACCTACGGATTAGAAATCCGTTGCTCTATCCAGCTGAGCTACGGAGTCGTGAAGTGGGATATAACCTAACGACCTGATGATGTGTAGTGGGTGATAATCATGAAAGAAGCGAGGCTCGCCTTTTTATCAGGAAACCGCGTTCGGCCTCATTTTCGCTCAACGCAATTGCTATGTCATAAGCTTCCCGAGCGCCCGAATAATCACATAGTCGCCTGAGAATATCAGCCCGAGCAGCATGATATGGCTGGTAGGTTTGCAGCTCAGGAGGTAGTCGATCTAACTCCAGTAAAATTTTGTTTCCAATAGACAAAAATGATTCGGCAACAATCATATTAAGTTGGAAAACGGGATTTCCAGTGAGGTCGTAAAGTTTTTCATAAAGCAGGACAATTTCCTGCCAATCCGTTTCTTGATGTGATTTCGCTCCAGAGTGGACTGCACCGATGGCTGCCTGCAATTGATAAGGGCCAATGGCGCCAAATTTAAGTGTATCGACTAATAATGTCTCGCCTCTGTTTATCAAGGAATGATCCCAAAGCGTGCGGTCCTGTTCCTCTAACGGAATATAAGATTCGCTGATGGAATTGCGGGCGTGGCGTCTGGCGTGTGTGAGCATCAATAATGCCAG
>JANOXS010000005.1:0-4737 GCA_031418535.1 Hyphomicrobiales bacterium
GCCTACGCTACCAAATAATTTGTCTTAGCTATCACCGTTTTAACTGTTGTTTTAAACCGACTAATAAAAGAGAGAATGTAACATGGCTGATCTTGCCAAAATCGTAGACGAACTGTCCAGCTTGACTGTTATGCAAGCTGCTGAACTGTCAAAGATGCTTGAAGAAAAGTGGGGCGTTTCCGCCGCTGCTCCAGTTGCTGCTGCAGCTGCTGGTCCAGCTGCTGCTGCCGCTGAAGAGCAAACTGAATTCACTGTGATGCTGACCGCCGCTGGCGATAAGAAAATCGAAGTGATCAAGGAAGTGCGCGCAATTACTGGCCTCGGCTTGAAAGAAGCTAAAGACCTCGTAGAAGCAGCACCAAAGGCAGTTAAAGAAGGCGTTAACAAGAAAGACGCTGACGACATGAAGAAGAAGCTGGAAGCAGCTGGCGCTAAAGTTGAACTGAAGTAATTAGACTTCGACATCGGTGCGCTGTGAAAGCAGGGCACCGATGTTGAATTATGTATGTAATTTGAGTGATTGACGGCTTATCTGAAACCCCGAGGGCAGGGGTTTGAGGCAAGCCGTTTATAGGCTTTTTCAGGGGATACTCCTCCCCCAAAATGAAAGTGACAGGAAAACACATGGCTGACACCCGTACCATTGCAAGTCGCAAACGCATCCGCAAAGTTTTTGGTAAAGCAATTGAAGTTGCTGAAATGCCAAACCTCATTGAGGTGCAACGCGAATCTTATGACCAATTCCTCCAAATGAAGGAACCCACTGGCGGCCGCGCCAATGAGGGTTTGCAATCGGTATTCAAGTCCGTATTCCCGATCACCGATTTCTCCGGCCAAGCCGTGTTGGAATTCGTGCGTTATGAATTCGAACAACCAAAATTCGACGTTGAAGAATGCCAACAACGCGGCATGACATTTGCTGCACCTTTGAAAGTGACGTTGCGCCTGATCGTGTTTGAAATTGATCCAGACACCCAAGCCAAGTCCGTCAAAGACATTAAAGAACAAGATGTGTACATGGGCGACATTCCGCTTATGACCAAGAACGGCACGTTTGTTGTGAACGGCACCGAGCGCGTTATTGTTTCGCAAATGCATCGTTCGCCCGGCGTGTTCTTTGACCATGACAAAGGCAAAAGCCATTCGTCAGGCAAAATCTTGTTTGCGGCCCGCGTTATTCCTTATCGTGGCTCATGGCTCGATTTTGAATTTGACGCCAAGGATTTGATTTTCGCGCGTATCGATCGTCGTCGTAAGTTGCCCGTGACCACACTGCTTTACGCGCTCGGAATGCAAGGTGAAGAAATTCTCCATCAGTTCTATAACTCGGTTGCCTACACGCAAACCAAGGAAGGCTGGAAAATGCCTTTCGTGGCCGATCGCTTCAAAGGCATCAAGCCAACTGTTGATTTGATCGACGCTAAAACCGGTCAAGTTGTGGTTGAAGCGGGCAAAAAGATCACGCCACGTCTCGCCCGCAAAATTGCTGAAGACGGCACCAAAGATTTGTTGATGCGCGATGAGGACCTTTACGGTCAATATATTGCCGACGAATTGGTCAATGAAGACAACGGCGTGATCTATGCTGAGGCAGGCGAAGAAATCACTGAAAAGCTGTTGAACGAATTGAAGGAGCTTGGCTTCAAGTCGCTCAATTTGCTCGACATCGACCACATCAACACGGGCGGTTATATCCGCAACACATTGAAGGCCGACAAGGTTGAAAGCTATGAGCAAGCGCTTGTAGAAATCTACCGTGTTATGCGCCCAGGTGAACCACCAACCCGAGAAGGCGCTGAGCTGTTGTTCAATGGCTTGTTCTTCGATCAAGAACGCTACGACCTCTCGGCTGTGGGTCGCGTAAAAATGAATATGCGTTTGGAACTTGACGTTTCAGACCAAATTCGCATTTTGCGCAAAGAAGATATTCTGCACGTAATCAAGACTTTGCACGATCTGCGTGACTCAAAGGGTGAAGTTGACGACATCGACAACCTCGGCAACCGCCGCGTGCGTTCCGTTGGCGAATTGATGGAAAATCAATATCGCTTGGGCCTCGTGCGCATGGAACGTGCGATTAAAGAACGCTTGTCATCGGTCGACATCGACACTGTGATGCCGCATGATTTGATCAACGCAAAGCCAGCCGCCGCTGCGGTTCGTGAATTCTTCGGTTCGTCACAACTTTCGCAGTTTATGGATCAAACCAATCCACTGTCCGAAATCACCCACAAGCGCCGTCTTTCGGCGCTTGGACCGGGTGGTTTGACACGTGAACGTGCAGGCTTCGAAGTTCGCGACGTTCATCCCACGCATTATGGCCGCATCTGCCCAATTGAAACACCGGAAGGTCCGAATATTGGTCTGATCAACTCGCTGGCAACATATGCCCGCGTGAACAAATATGGCTTCATTGAATCACCTTATCGGAAAGTAACTGACGGCAAGGTGACGAATGATGTTCGTTATTTGTCAGCCATTGAAGAATCTAAATACTCGATCGCTCAGGCCAACGTGAACTTGTCGAAAGACATGAAGTTCACAGATGATTTGGTTATCGTTCGCCACAATGGTGACGTGCTGCAAGTAACACCTGACAAGGTGGACTTTGTGGACGTGTCGCCAAAGCAAATCGTGTCTGTTGCCGCTGCTCTTATTCCATTCTTGGAAAACGACGACGCCAACCGTGCTTTGATGGGTTCCAACATGCAGCGCCAAGCTGTGCCTTTGGTGCGCTCATCAGCACCTTTAGTTGGCACAGGCATGGAAGCTGTAGTAGCCCGTGATTCTGGTGCTGCCTTTACCGCTCGTCGTTCCGGCATTGTGGATCAAGTGGATGCTAAGCGTATTGTTATTCGCGCCACAGAAGAAACTGATCCTTCAAAGCCCGGCGTAGACATTTACACGCTTGCGAAGTTCCAACGCTCGAACCAATCTACCTGTATCAATCAACGCCCGCTGGTTCGCACTGGTGACATTGTAAAAGCCGGCGAAATCATCGCTGACGGTCCATCGACTGAACTGGGTGATTTGGCTCTGGGTCAGAACGTCTTAGTCGCGTTTATGCCTTGGAATGGTTACAACTTCGAAGATTCAATTCTCCTTTCTGAGCGCATCGTAAAAGATGACGTGTTCACCTCCATCCACATCGAAGAATTTGATGTGATGGCGCGTGACACAAAGCTTGGGCCAGAAGAAATTACCCGCGATATTCCAAACGTCGGTGAAGAATCTCTCAAGAACCTCGACGAAGCTGGCATTGTTTATATTGGTGCTGAAGTGAAACCGGGCGACATTCTCTGCGGCAAGATTACGCCAAAGGGTGAATCGCCTATGACCCCAGAAGAAAAACTTCTGCGCGCCATTTTCGGTGAAAAAGCTTCTGATGTTCGTGATACTTCGCTCCGCCTGCCACCCGGTGTTTCCGGCACAGTTGTTGAAGTGCGCGTATTCAACCGCCACGGCGTTGACAAGGACGAACGTGCTCTCGCGATTGAACGCGAAGAAATCGAACGCCTTGCCAAGGATCGTGACGACGAACTCGCGATTTTGGATCGTAACTCCTATGGTCGTCTGCATGATTTCCTGAGCGGCAAGAACGCTTCCGGTGGTCCGCGCGGTCATAAGCTTGATGGCAAAGTGACTGAAAAGAACTTGGAAGATATTCCACGTTCGCAATGGTGGAACATTGCGCTCTCCGACGAAAAGTCGATGGGCGAACTGGAAGCCATGAAAGTGCAATACGACGAGTCCAAGAAGGCTCTCGAAAATCGCTTCATGGACAAAGTTGAAAAACTGCAACGCGGTGATGAATTGCCTGCTGGCGTTATGAAGATGGTCAAAGTCTTCGTGGCCGTGAAGCGCAAAATTCAACCGGGCGATAAAATGGCCGGCCGCCATGGCAACAAGGGTGTGGTTTCCCGCATCGTGCCGCAAGAAGACATGCCTTACCTTGAGGATGGTACACCGGTCGACGTTGTGCTCAATCCACTCGGCGTGCCTTCGCGCATGAACGTAGGCCAAATTCTTGAAACCCATTTGGGTTGGGCCTGTGCTGGCATGGGCAAGAAAATTGGTGAAGCCTTGGATCTTTACGCATCCAGCGGCAAAGCCAAGCCTGTGAAAGAAGAATTGCAACGCATCTATGGAAAAAATGCCGAAATCGATAACTTGGGCGACCAAGAAGCGATTGAGTTTGCACTTTCCGTGAAGAAGGGCGTTCCGATTGCAACTCCGGTGTTTGACGGCGCACGCGAAGAAGACATTGCTAAAATGTTGACGGATGCAGGCCTCACCACTTCAGGGCAGATCACGCTGTATGATGGTAAAACGGGCGACCCGTTTGATCGTCAAGTTACTGTCGGCATCATCTATATTCTGAAGCTTCACCATCTTGTGGATGACAAAATCCACGCGCGTTCGATTGGTCCTTATTCGCTTGTCACACAGCAGCCGCTGGGTGGTAAGGCGCAGTTCGGCGGTCAACGCTTCGGTGAAATGGAAGTCTGGGCGCTCGAAGCTTATGGTGCAGCATATACGCTGCAAGAAATGCTGACTGTGAAGTCAGACGACGTTGCTGGCCGGACAAAGGTTTACGAAGCCATTGTGCGCGGTGACGATGCGTTTGAAACCGGCATTCCTGAAAGCTTCAACGTTTTAGTCAAGGAAATGCGTTCGCTCGGCCTCAATGTGGAGCTGCAAAGCGGGCAAACTCCGGTGATGCCAGTTTAAGTGTTC
>JANOXS010000006.1:0-16699 GCA_031418535.1 Hyphomicrobiales bacterium
TGGTTTATGATCAAGCTGGTCTTCGTGTTCTTCATGTTTGCGATGGTGAAAGCAGTTGTGCCGCGGTATCGTTACGACCAATTGATGCGCCTCGGCTGGAAAGTATTTTTGCCAATTTCGCTGGTGTGGGTCGTGCTCACATCTGGCGTGCTTGTTTACATGGGATGGTTGCCAACATGAAACTTTCACAAACCGCCCGTTCACTGTTCTTGGCCGAATTTGTTTCCGCCCTGTGGCTTGGATTGAAATATCTTGTGGCCCCCAAGGCCACGCTGAATTATCCGCATGAAAAGGGTCAGCTTAGTCCACGCTTCCGGGGCGAACACGCGCTGCGCCGTTATCCAAACGGCGAGGAACGTTGCATCGCATGCAAATTGTGCGAAGCCATTTGCCCCGCCCAAGCTATAACCATTGAAGCAGGCCCGCGCCGCAATGACGGCACGCGCCGTACGACCCGCTATGACATCGACATGGTTAAATGTATTTATTGTGGCTTCTGCCAAGAGGCCTGTCCGGTGGATGCAATCGTCGAAGGCCCGAACTTCGAATTTGCCACCGAAACGCGCGAAGAACTTTTGTTCAACAAAGAAAAACTGTTGGATAACGGCGATCGGTGGGAGCGCGAAATAGCCCAAAACATTGCGCTCGACGCGCCGTATCGGTAAGGGGCAAATCATGGCAATTGTCTTTTTCTTTTACCTCTTCTCAATCGTAGCCATCGCTTCGGCGGTGCTGGTTGTCACCGCGCGTAATCCGGTTCATTCGGTGTTGTTTCTGATCCTGTGTTTCTTCAATGCAGCAGGACTTTTCGTGCTGCTTGGTGCTGAATTCCTCGCCATGATTTTGGTGGTGGTTTATGTGGGCGCAGTCGCCGTTTTGTTCTTGTTCGTGGTGATGATGCTTGATGTCGACTTTGAAGAACTGCGTTCTGGTATGCTGAACTATCTGCCCATCGGCGGCGTCATTGGTCTCATACTCTTGGTTGAACTCATTTTGTTATATGGCACTTGGAACATATCACCCGACATGATCGCCCATGTGTCTGCACCACAGCCTACTGACCTCACCAACACGGCGGCCATTGGCCAAGTGCTTTATACCAAATATGTGTTCTGGTTCCAAACCGCAGGATTGGTTTTGTTGGTCGCCATGATCGGTGCCATCGTGCTCACCATGCGCCACAAACCAAATGTAAAGCGCCAAGTTATCGCCGATCAAGTGGCCCGTGGCCCAGCTACCGCCATTGAAATCCGCGAAGTGAAATCAGGGGAGGGGATATAATGATTGGCCTCACACATTATCTCATTGTCGCTGCCATCCTCTTCACCATTGGCATTTTCGGCATTTTCTTGAACCGCAAAAACGTCATCATCATTATGATGTCGGTGGAGTTGATGTTGCTCGCCGTGAACCTCAATCTTGTGGCATTTTCTGCAAGCTTGCATGATCTCGTGGGCCAAGTGTTTGCGCTGCTCATTCTCACTGTGGCTGCTGGCGAAGCGGCCATTGGTCTTGCAATTTTAGTCACCTATTTCCGCAACCGCGGCTCGATCGCGGTTGAGGATATCAACTTGATGAAGGGCTGAGCGCACCATGGTTCAGGCAATTCTTTTCCTGCCATTGCTCGGCGCTTTAGTCGCTGGCTTGTTTGGCACCAACCTGTTCAAGTCTATGGGCAGCGATGCTGAAGCCTATGCCGACCACCACGTGGGTGCAGATCATGTTGCGCACGCCCATGATGACCATCACGGGCACTATCATGGTCCGGCATGGCCCATGTATTTAACCACGGGCCTTCTTTGCCTCGGTGCTGTTTTATCTTGGATCATTTTCTGGGGCTTTCTGCATGAAGGCCATGACACGCGCATCGAATTGCTGCGCTGGATTTCATCGGGCACTTTAAACGCCAGCTGGGCCATTCGCTTGGATGCTCTAACTGCCGTTATGTTGGTTGTCGTTAACACCGTATCGGCCTTAGTCCATATCTATTCGCTGGGCTACATGAGCCACGATGAACATCAGCCGCGTTTCTTCGCTTATCTGTCACTCTTTACATTTGCCATGTTGATGCTGGTCACCTCCGACAATCTCATCCAAATGTTCTTCGGTTGGGAAGGTGTGGGCCTCGCCTCTTATTTGCTCATCGGTTTTTGGTACACGCGTGAAAGCGCCAATGCTGCCGCCATCAAAGCCTTCGTCGTGAACCGCGTCGGCGACTTTGGTTATGCACTTGGCATCTTCGGGGTGTTTTTGGTTTATGGCTCTGTAGAATTCCAAACCATTTTTGATAATGCACCTTCTGCTGTTGGCAAAACTATTCATTTTCTCGGATATGATTTCGATACGCTGACAACCCTGTGCTTGCTCTTGTTCATGGGCGCCATGGGAAAATCTGCACAGTTCCTCCTCCACACCTGGTTGCCAGATGCGATGGAAGGCCCAACGCCCGTGTCGGCATTGATCCACGCTGCAACCATGGTGACAGCTGGTGTGTTCTTGGTAGCCCGCATGTCGCCTTTGTTTGAGCTCGCTCCCGTAGCCCGTGATGTCGTGGTCATCGTTGGCGGAACCACGGCCTTCTTCGCGGCCACAGTGGGTCTCGTGCAAAACGACATTAAGCGCGTGATTGCTTATTCAACCTGTTCGCAACTGGGTTATATGTTTGTGGCTATGGGTGTGGGTGCTTATGGCGCTGGCATTTTCCATCTCTTCACGCACGCATTTTTCAAAGCACTGTTGTTCTTAGGCGCAGGGTCAGTCATCCACGCCATGTCTGGCGAACAGGACATGCGCAAAATGGGCGGACTTGCTCCGCATATCAGATTGACATGGGCCATGATGCTGATCGGCACGTTTGCGCTCACGGGCGTTGGCATTCCGGGAGTAGGTGGCTTTGCTGGTTTCTATTCTAAAGATGCCATCATCGAAGCCGCCTACGCTGCAGGCACATCGCCCGCTATGTACGCCTTTGCACTTTTGGTCATTGCCGCCTTCTGCACATCATTTTACTCTTGGCGCTTGGCGTTCATGACCTTCAACGGCAAAAGCAATGCTGATGCCGATACTGTTTCGCACATTCACGAAAGCGCGAATGTGATGCTTGTCCCGCTGTATGTTTTAGCAGCTGGTGCAGTTTTCGCGGGTTGGTATTTCGAACAGTTCTTCATCGGCCACGAAGAAGCACTCTTCTGGGGCAAGGCACTTTACCGTCTGCCGGAAAATGAAATTCTGCACCACATGCATGAAGTTCCAATCTTGGTAAAATGGTCGGCCTTCATTGCCATGATTTCAGGTTTTGCGTTGGCATTCGTGTTCTACATCCGAGATACGTCGCTGCCAAAGCGTCTCGCTGCCATGCACGAACCCATTTATCAATTTCTGCTCAACAAATGGTATTTCGACGAACTCTATGACTTCCTTTTTGTGCGCCCCGCCATGTGGATAGGTCGTTTCCTATGGAAAACCGGAGATGGTCAAATCATTGATGGTTTCGGGCCAGATGGAGTTGCGGCCTCGGTTGCTGGTGTTACGGTTCAAGTCAATCGCCTGCAAACAGGTTACCTTTATCACTATGCCTTCGCGATGCTGATCGGTGTTGCTGCAGTCATTTCTTGGTTCACTTTCGGGGGCGCAAACTAAATGCAAAACTGGCCCTTGCTTTCGGTTGTCACATTCCTGCCCTCGGCTGGTGCGGCTTTCATTCTGCTCGCCAGGGGCGAAGATGAAGCGGCCGCCCGTTATGCCCGTTGGGCAGCGCTGTGGACCACCATCGTCACATTTTTCGTCTCGCTTTTGATCCTGAAAAACTTCGTTTCTAACCAAACTGGTTATCAGCTTGTTGAAGACCATTCTTGGCTTGGCCCCATTGCTGGATACCGCATGGGTGTCGACGGCATTTCGATGCCCTTCGTCATTCTCACAACATTCCTCATGCCTATCTGCATCGCCGCCAGCTGGTTCGTAAAATCCCGCGTGCGCGAATATATGATTGCGTTTCTGGTTCTCGAAACGTTGATGATCGGCGTTTTCTGCGCCACCGACATTGTATTGTTCTACGTGTTCTTCGAAGCTGGCTTGATCCCGATGTTCCTGATCATCGGTGTGTGGGGCGGGCCGCGCCGGGTTTACGCCTCGTTCAAATTCTTCCTCTACACATTGCTCGGTTCAGTGCTCATGTTGCTGGCCATCATCGCAATGTATTGGCACACAGGTTCGACAGACATTGCGCTGATGACCAAAGCCGGAGCTTTCCCGCCTGCCATGCAAACGTGGCTGTGGTTGGCGTTCTTCGCAAGCTTTGCAGTTAAAATGCCCATGTGGCCAGTGCACACATGGTTGCCAGATGCCCACGTGGAGGCGCCAACCGCAGGCTCAGTCATCCTTGCTGCAATTTTGCTGAAAATGGGTGGTTACGGTTTCTTGCGTTTTTCGCTCCCCATGTTCCCAGATGCCTCACATTATTTTCAACCGCTCGTCTACACGCTCTCAGTTGTGGCCATTATTTACACATCGCTCGTTGCCTTGATGCAAGAAGATATGAAAAAACTGATTGCTTATTCATCAGTGGCCCACATGGGGTTCGTTACCATGGGCATATTCTCATTCACGCGCCAAGGCATTGATGGCGCATTGTTTCAGATGGTCAGTCACGGCTTAGTATCGGGAGCGTTGTTCTTGTGCGTTGGCGTCGTTTACGACCGGATGCACACCCGCGAAATTAAGGCTTACGGCGGACTCGTAAACCGGATGCCACTTTTTGCAGGCGTGTTTATGTTGTTCACCATGGCCAATGTCGGTTTGCCCGGAACATCAGGCTTCGTGGGCGAATTCCTCTCGCTGCTTGGCACCTTCCAAGACAACACATGGGTGGCTTTCTTCGCAACATCAGGTGTGATCTTGTCGGCCTGTTATGCGCTGTGGCTTTATCGCCGAGTGATTTATGGCGCGCTGGAAAAATCCTCGCTCGCTCATATTGTGGATATCACACCGCGTGAATTGGCCTGCCTTGCTCCCTTGTTAATCCTCACGCTGTTCTTTGGCGTTTATCCAACTCCTCTGCTGGATGTTTTCGGCGCACCCGTCGAAGCCATCTTGGCTCTCTTGCGGTGATATGATGATCCCATTCTTTCAAACCATTGGTGCAGCCGCCGCCCTTCCTGAAATCTGCCTCGCAATTTTGGCGATGGTGTTGTTGATGGAAAGTGTATTCAGTTCACGCGTCACATCTGCTGCAATCCGCTGGGCCGCAGTGGCCTCACTTGCTGTAGTTGCGGGCATGGTTATCTGGAAAACTGGCGAGGGCCGCGTCTATGCTTTTGACGGCGCATTCGTTGTTGACGATTTTGGGCGCTTTATGAAAGTGCTGGCGCTTCTTGGCTCTGCCGTAACGCTCATTATGTCGGGCCGCTATTTGTTACGCGCCAAAATGGATATGGAAGAATATCCAGTGCTCATTTTGCTGGCCACCGTTGGCATGTTGCTGATGATTTCTGCCAATGATTTAATCTCGCTCTATATGGGCATAGAATTACAATCGCTGGCACTCTATGTTGTAGCCGCCATCAACCGAGATAGCGCCAAATCATCCGAAGCTGGCTTAAAGTATTTCGTGCTCGGTGCATTGTCGTCGGGCATGTTGCTCTATGGCGCATCATTGGTTTACGGCCTCACAGGCCACACTCAGTTTGCCGACATTGCCAAAGAGCTTTCGCTCACGGGCTCAAACCTCGGCATTATTTTCGGCATAGTCTTCATCATTGCGGGGCTTGCGTTTAAAGTGTCTGCCGTGCCGTTTCACATGTGGACACCCGATGTTTATGAGGGTGCTCCAACACCGGTCACCGCCTTTTTTGCCGCCGCCCCGAAGATTGCAGCGATCACATTATTCACCCGTGTCATGATCGGCCCCTTCGCAAATGTCACGCATGAATGGCAGCAGATCGTGGTGTTGATTTCTATTGCTTCCATGGTGCTTGGTGCATTTGCGGCCATTGGCCAAAACAACATTAAGCGTCTATTGGCCTATTCTTCTATCGCCAATATGGGCTTTGCTTTGGTGGGGCTTGCGGCAGGCACAATCGAAGGCGTGCAGGGCGTATTGGTTTATATGTTGATTTATCTCATCACTACGTTGGGCGTGTTTGCGTGTGTGTTGGCCATGCGCCGCAACGGCACATATGTTGAAACGATTTCTGATCTTGCAGGGCTCAGCAAAACCAACAAAGGCCTCGCCTTCATGTTGGCCATGTTGATGTTCTCGCTTGCCGGCATTCCGCCACTTGCAGGCTTTTTTGGGAAACTGTTTGTGTTCAGCGCCGCTGTGAAAGCAGGCCTGTGGCCGCTCGCCATCATTGGCGTTGTCGCTTCAGTTGTCGGTGCCTATTATTATTTGCGCATTATCAAGATCATGTATTTCGATGAACCAGCAACTGCGTTTGATGCCGTTGATGGTGAAGTGAAGTGGGTGGTTTATGTATCCGGATTCTTTGTGCTGCTGTTTGGCTTGTTTGCCCAACCCCTCTTAAGTGTAGCAATTGCCGCCGCGAGTTCGTTGTTCTAGAGGGTAATGAACACTCCAGTTCACCATCTGCCAACCGTCGACTCCACCATCAGTGAAGCCCGCCGCCGACTTGATTTTGGTGAACTTGCTCCGTTTTGGATATTTGCCGATGAGCAAACTGCAGGCCGGGGCAGGCTGGGTCGCATATGGGTGTCAGTTCCAGGCAATCTCTATTCAACATATGTGTTCCCGTTTACGGCACCTCAGTCGACCGCCAGTCAAATAAGTTTTGTAGCCGCACTTGCCATCCATGATGTTGCAAGTAGTTTCATCACCAATACTGATGTCTCATTGAAATGGCCCAATGATTGCCTGATCAATGATGCAAAGTTCAGTGGCGTATTGGCCGAGATGCATGACGGCAACATGATCTTAGGTATGGGTCTTAATGTGTTACATCAACCCACTGATTTGCCATATCTGGCGACTTGCCTAAAAAGTCATGCCTCGAAAATTGAACTGGATGATGTCAGAACTGTCCTCAAGATCAAACTTAAAAAGTGGTTGCAAATCTGGGACAATGGCAATGGCTTCCAACATATTCACCGTGGTTGGGAAGCGAGGTGTTCTGCAATCGGCAAACCCATGAGCCTTGACACTGGGCGCACCATGCTTCACGGCACCTTTGTGGGCCTCGCCCCAGATGGGGGATTGGTGCTGAACCATGACAACACAACTTCAATCCATTACGCAGGTGACGTGCGTATCGTTCCTATTAAAGAGTTTCCTTGCACATGAATGCTAAAAAGAAAAACCGTTTTGATGCTGACGAACTTGTGCTGCTACCTTTAGGCGGCACAGGCGAAATCGGCATGAATTGCTATTGCTATGGTGCAGGCCCTGCCAATGCCCGAGAGTGGTTGATGGTCGACCTTGGTGTGAAGTTCGGCGACGAGCGCGACCCCGGCATTGATGTGATTATGCCAGATGTGAGCTTCATCACCAAGAATCGCAAACGATTTGCTGGTTTAGTCATCACCCATGCCCATGAAGATCATATTGGTGCAGTAGCTTGGCTTTGGCCACAGCTCAAATGCGAAGTGCATTGCACAGCTTTTGCGGCCGAACTCTTAAAACTAAAATTTATTGAACACGGCATTGACGAAGACGTGCCGGTGATTGTTCATGCGCCGCTCAAACCATTTGAGCTTGGCGGCTTCAAACTAGAATTCATTAACGTCACCCATTCGATTCCAGAATCTTGCGCACTTTATATTGAAACGTCCCATGGCAAAGTGTTGCATTCTGGCGATTGGAAAATTGACCGAACCCCTGTCTTGGGCAAAGCCATCAACGAGCCACGCTTCCGCGAATTGGGCGATTTGGGCATTGACGTGTTGGTGTGTGATTCAACCAATGTGCTGCGTGAGGGTCTTTCTCCGTCGGAAAAAATGGTCAGCGAAAATTTAGATGACATCATCAAAAATGCTGAAGGTCGTGTCGCCGTCACCACATTTGCCTCGCATGTAGAGCGCATTTCATCAGCCGTAAAGGCAGCTCGAAGTGCTGGCCGCGAAGTCGTAATCGCTGGCCGTGCCATGCGCAACACCATCGAAGCTGCCCGCAATTGTGGATACCTCAAAGACGCTGGAAAATTTTTAGACGAAGACGCGTTTGGATATTTGCCACGCAACAAGATCATGTTGCTCTGCACCGGCAGTCAAGGCGAACCTCGTGCCGCCATTGCCCGCATAGGGGAAGATAATCATCCAAACATCGCGCTAGAGCAGGGCGATCTGGTCATTTTCTCGGCCCGCACAATTCCCGGCAATGAAAAAGAAGTAAGCGCAGTCCATAATAATCTGGCCAAACTTGGCGTAGATATTTTAACCGCGGACGAAGCCTTGGTGCATTCATCCGGCCATCCGCGCCAAGGTGAATTAGCTTTGATGTATGAATGGGTGCGCCCCCGCGCTCTTGTGCCCATGCATGGCGAACCCCGACATTTGCTTGCCCACGCAAAATTTGCGCGTTCAAAAGGCATTGCCGAGACGTTGATTCTGGAAGATTTAAAAATTGCCAGACTTTGCCCCGGTGCTGTCGAAATCATCGATGAAGCCCCCGGTGGCCGCTTGCATTTGGATGGTAAACTGATCGTCGACTCGCAAGATGGCCCCGCCAAAATGCGCCGTAAACTTTCGTTTGCGGGTATTGTGTTTCTGTCAGTTGTGGTCACTGAAAAAGGTGAACTCGATGATGATATCGTCGTTTTGACTGACGGCATTCCCGAAGGCTTGGATGAAGATTTAGCAGAAGCCGCAGAAAAAGCATTCGATGCCATGCCGCGCGCGCGGCGCAAAGACGATGGCACCGTTTCTGAAACACTGCGCAATGCCGTTCGCCGCGAGGCCGAAAATATTTGGGGCAAGAAACCCATATGTAAAGTTGTAGTTGTTCGCGTATAAATCCGGAGCGGAGAATTAAAGCATGTCTGCCAAAACAATCTTCAAAGTCCTTTTGCAATTTCGCTGGTTGATGCTGGTGTTTTGTTTTGGCCTGGCCGCAGCGCTGTGTGGTTTTGCTGTTGTGTTTGCCATGAAGACCATAAAGTTTTTGTTGGCTGTTCCAACGATGGACGAGGTCGATGCCTTGCTAAAAATGCTAGGCCTCATTGATGCCGCTTTGGTGGCTGGCCTTGTCGTCATGGTGATGCTGTCTTCCTTCAGTTCGTTCGTTGAAAATCAGGACGATACGAACAATCAGTCTTGGCTTTCCGCCATCAGCTTTGGAGCTCTTAAATTCAAACTCGCATCTACAATTGCCGCCATCGGCGCCATCAATCTATTGGAAGCTGTTTTTGAAAATGGAATGCTCAACGCCAATAACATAATGCTGCAAAGCTTAGTTGAACTGGTGTTTATTGGGTTTGTTTTTGTTTTGGCATTGGTGGATTGGTTGGAAAAGCGCAGCAAAGCTTAAAGTTGCCGCACTTTCTATCACTGCTTGCCGCACGACAATCATCGTCCTAATATGACAACATGCGGGGGCCTTTGTTAGAGAGGCAAAACATGTCTGACCCAGATCAACAATTTGTTGGCTCGATCCCCAATAATTATGAGCGTTACATGGTTCCTATGATTTTTGAACCCTACGCAAGGGATATTGCAGAGCGCGTTTCGAAATTAAAACCCCACAACATTTTAGAAACAGCGGCAGGCACCGGCGTGGTGACAGCGGCAATTTCAAAAACACTGCGTGCGGGCGGTACATTGGTGGCAACTGACTTAAATCCGGCAATGCTCGATATTGCTAAAATTGCGGTCACCCATAAAGCAGTATCGTTTCGGCAGGCTGATGCCACGACCCTGCCATTTGCCGACGAAAGCTTTGATATTGTCGTTTGTCAATTCGGGGTAATGTTTTTTCCAGACAAGATTCAGGGATTTAAGGAAGCACTGCGGGTGTTGCGCAAAGGCGGAACATTTCTTTTCAATGTTTGGGACCGAATTGAGGTCAATGAAATAGCCGGCATTGTTAACACTTCGCTCGCAGGCCTGTTTCCAGAAAACCCGCCGACATTTATGGCCAGAATTCCCCATGGCTATAACGATATTGATACGATTCAAATTACATTGAAGGTGGCAGGATTTGAAACTGTCACGTCTGAGACCTTGGCCAAACGAAGTCTGGCACCGTCTGCCAAAGAGGCCGCCACTGGCTATTGTCAAGGAACGCCAATGCGCGGTGAGATTGATGCGCGTGATGCCAATAAACTGGAACTTGCCACTTATCTGGCGGAACGTGCGATCGTCGAAAAATTTGGTGAAGGGCAAATTGATGCACAGATGCAAGCTATCGTTTTTACAGCGACAAAGCCTTAAAATTCACCTTTGTGCGCTTGGCCTGAGGAGCGAAATGCTATACTCCGCGAATCATGAAAAAGCCTATTGCGCCACCGCCTCCGCCCGCTGCCACTGAAAACATTGAGCTGCAAGCCGCCCTCGAAGAGCGCTATTTGGCTTATGCGCTTTCCACGATTATGCACCGTGCATTACCAGACGTGCGCGATGGCTTAAAGCCGGTTCACAGGCGCTTACTGCATGTGATGCGTATTCTAAAACTCGATCCGAACACTGCTTTCAAAAAATGTGCGAAGATTGTGGGTGATGTGATGGGCTCTTTCCATCCCCATGGTGACCAATCCATTTACGATGCACTCGTGCGCCTCGCTCAAGACTTCAGTGCGCGATATCCGCTGGTCGATGGTCAAGGTAACTTTGGCAACATTGATGGCGATAGTGCAGCTGCCTATCGTTACACTGAAGCCCGCATGACTGGTGTGGCGCGGTTGTTGCTTGAGGATTTAGAAGACGACACTGTTGATTTTCGGCCTAATTATGACGGCACAGTTGAAGAGCCTGTGGTGCTTCCCGGCGCATTTCCAAATCTATTGGCCAATGGATCCACTGGAATCGCAGTGGGCATGGCGACTTCGATTCCACCGCACAATGCAGCCGAACTTTGCGAAGCCGCTTTGCATCTCATCAAATTTCCAAATGCGGGCGTAGATAAATTAACGCAGTTTGTGCTGGGCCCCGATTTTCCAACGGGCGGCATCATCACCGATAAACGCGATGATATTATTGAAGCCTATAAAACTGGAAAGGGCAGCTTCCGCGTACGGTGCCGTTGGGAGAAGGAAGAGTTGGCCCGCGGTGGTTGGCAAATCGTCATTACTGAGATTCCATATCTTGTCCAAAAAAGTCGTTTAATTGAGCGCATGGCGGAATTGCTCAATGATAAGAAACTCACCTTGCTGGGTGATGTGCGTGACGAGTCAGCCGAAGATGTGCGCGTGGTGCTGGAGCCTAAGACCCGCAACATTGATCCCGAAGTTTTGATGGAGCAAATGTTCCGTAACACTGAACTTGAAGCGCGTATTCCACTCAATATGAATGTGTTGTCGGGCGGCAAAGTTCCCAAAGTTATGTCATTACGCGATGTGCTGCGTGAATGGTTGGACCACCGCAAAGAAGTTCTACAACGCAAATCCAATTTCCGCTTGAAGGAAATTGCGCGGCGCTTAGAAATTCTGGGTGGCTATTTAATCGCCTATCTCAATTTGGATGAGGTGATCCGCATCATCCGTGAAGAAGACGAGCCCAAACCTGAATTAATGCGAGCCTTCAAGCTGACTGACAATCAAGCCGAAGCCATTCTCAATATGCGGCTTCGTGCATTGCGCAAGCTCGAAGAAATGGAAATTCGCACCGAATTTGACAAGCTTTCAGCAGAGCAGGGTGCGCTCAACACATTGTTGAACTCCGATGATCAGCAATGGAATAAAATCTCTGATGATATCAAAGTCGTCAAAGAAACTTACTCTAAGAAAACCAAACTCGGCGCACGCCGCACAGATTTTGCTGAAGCACCGGTCATTGATGTTGATCTTGATCAAGCCATGATTGAGAAAGAGCCCGTTACCATTGTCTTCTCTGACAAGGGTTGGATCCGGGCCATGAAAGGCCATATCGACGATGTGGCCACCTTGACTTTCAAGGACGGCGACCGCGGCAAGTTTGTGGTGAAGGCATCGACGACAGATAAGATCATGCTATTTTCGTCATCGGGAAAATTCTTCACGTTAGATGCAAACAAACTCCCAGGCGGCCGTGGCCACGGCGAACCGGTGCGCTTACTTGCTGACATTGAAGCAACTGATTCAATCGTCTCTTTGTTCGTCTATCAAGCCGGTGCAAAACGTTTGCTGGCATCCACCGATGGCGATGGTTTCATTGTCGCCGAAGATGAATGCTTGGCCAACACGCGTAAAGGCAAACAAGTTTTGAATGTGAAAACGCCTGCAGAGGCACTGGTCTGTGCGCCATTTCCAGCTGATGCTGACCACATTGCGGCCATCGGTGACAACCGCAAACTCATCATCTTTAAGGCTTCAGAACTCTCAGAGATGACACGCGGCAAAGGCGTCCGATTACAAAAGTTCAAAGACGGTGGATTGTCCGATGCCTGTGCATTTAATTTGGCCGGTGGCCTAACTTGGCTTGATAGTTCAAATCGCAATTGGACAGTCACTGATCTAGCAGAATGGATCGGCGAGCGAGCCCAAGCTGGCAGATTGCCGCCCAAAGGCTTCCCGAAGAACAATCGTTTTTCTTAAACATCAAAAATATAACTTTAATTTGCACAAAGTTTATGCGGTGTTGTTGAGGTTTGGTTTAGCTCACGAGGAAAAACCTGTGGACCGCGACACAGTTTGTTCATCATAATCTTCGTCATGACAAACACTCAGTGCGCGTGGATCGAAAATGGGAGGAGCGGTATGCCCCAGCCCAATTCAGAATTGGTAAGCCCGCGCGATGAACGGGAGAAATTTCGCGATGGACTCGTGCGGTTAACGACTAGCGACCGGGGAACTGAAATTAAGTGGTCGGTCTTGTCGCCATGCAACGCTTCGCTTTTTGCCGCTATATTTGCCCTCGAATTCGCCAAAGCTCCATTTGTACTTCGATTTTATGTGTCCGGCTGGTTTGAAGAATTTCACAACGACAATAAGAGTGCAAAACAACGTATCGAAGAAATCATTGCGCGAGGCGATCGGCATTTTACATGCAGTACCCTGGTAAAAGACTTTGAGTTTAACAAAGCGCCGCTGTCGCCGCTGTTTGAAAACTGTGTTCGTGACCAAGATGGCGCAAAAGACTATGCCGTAGAATGTGTCTTTGAGAATTTTACACAACAATTTCATGTCGAAAAAATAGGTACAAAATCTGCGATAAATCGGGTTTACGGAAGTTTTCTATCTTCTTTCCCGTGTCAAAGTTCAAGCAGTTACAGCCAGACTGTCAGCAAAGCATATACAGAAGTGCTGGAAAATGGGCAGCCCCGTTATGACCAAATTCTAGCTGCCATGCGGATGCCAAATAATGACATTCGCTGGGTGCCTTATTGCCGTTTGGTCATGCCCTATAAAAAACCTCATGATAAACTTGCTGTTTTAGTCGTGTCTGAGATCAGTCAGGTTCAAATCCAGCTGATCTAAAGCCACACAGATTAAATTTTACGAGATGAAACAATATTTACTTCCCATTGATATTTAACTGATAGTCAAATTCGTAAGAGTTTTTAAATGTTTTACCTGAGTGGAGGAAATGAGTATTTCGACGGCCACACCACCGCAAGAGTTTTGGATCAGTAAAGCCAAAATTATTGACCGACCCATGGGTCCGCTAGGCGAACGGCTGACTGACCGTCAACTTCTTCAACAGCAAGAGCTCGTCAAAATCGAAATTGCCAATGGGCGAACCATAATTAAATGGGTGATGTTTGCGGCAAATTGGTCGTCACTATATTTTGCATCGTCTTGGCTCGAGTCGCTGTCAGGTTCAGTTTCACTTAATTTTTTTAACTCGGGTTGGTTCGAAGAAAAATATGATGATGCAGTCAGCGCAAGAGCGCGGTTAGAGCAACTGATTCCAAAAAGTGACGTAAGATTTTCCAGCCGCACTTATACTCAATCTTTCGATCCAAGCGCCCAGGTGTTGCCCGACATGCTGCAACAAGCTTTCAGTTCTGGATCAATCGACCCAGATCAAGCTGTGCTTTGCACAATTGATACGGAACGAAAATTAACCCAAGTGGAGCAGGTCGGAGAAAACTCTGCTTTGGCAAAAGTGTGGGGAATTTCTCCAGTGTCATTCCCGTGTTTAAGTGGCCACAGCTATGACCGCGTCGTGTCTGAATCATACTACGAAGTTGTAAGGACTGGCCGGCCCGTTTACGATCACGTGCTTGCAGCAATGGTTCATCCGGGTGGCGATGTTCGGTGGTTTGGCTATCACCGACTTATATTTCCGAGTAAAGTCCGCACTAAGAATTTCCACATGGTCGAAGTTGCGTGCGAAGTTGCTAAAGTGGATATCCCAATTCTGTAGAGAGCATATCTTCGATCATCTGTTCCATCGCAGGCCGTTCGATGGCCGCAAGATATTCCACAGGATCCACATCTTTAGACGCCCATTGCCAGCGCAAAAAACCGCGCTCCAAAATTGTATATCCGATGCGACCCACATGGCCATGTCGCGCCATTTGTTGACTGGCTAAGCCCCATATTGCATCGGGGTTCCATTTAACCATGCTCAGCAACATTCCAAGTCTGGCAAAGGCATCAAAAACGTTGCGCGCTTTCACAGCTTTGGCCAACCACAATTCGCCCTCATAAACCAGCCTTCCGCGCAGCCGCCATGAAATGCTGCCTTGCGGTGGTTTCACTTGGCTCGGCATCATCAGCTCTTCACGTCGCATGTAAACGCCGATCATATAATTGGGCAGCCAATCGGCAAGGCTAGTGTCGACATAGTCACAGCGATAGGCCTGCACGCCAACAGTTTCACCAGCGCTATCCCGTAAAGCAATCCAGAAGGCGCGCTCTTGGCTGAAATCGCACACGTCACAATCATGCATCGGGCCCACGCGCGATCCGCGGAGTTTCAATTTTTCGGTATCGAGTTTGTTAAAGTCGGTGCTGAGTTGAATGCTGTAACCAGCCGTCTGCAATTGACTTTCCAATGCAGCACAAAGCTTCGCAAGACCAAGAGGATTATGCAGACCTTTGCTATACATGTTCACCACTTCTCCGTGTGACGATTGGTGAAACGGATGTGGTTTTGAGTCAACAACCTTAATTTAAATTGAGTAGGCTAGGTTAACATCGCTACACAATTTTTAGTTGAAAAAAGTCTAGCGAACCAATGTCCAGTTCTGGCCAGAAAGTCGTTCCTGCGGTAGAAAACGGGCCTTATAAGACATTTTACGCGAACCCTCGATATAGTAGCCGAGATAGACATAAGGCAAACTTAGCTTGTTGGCGCGCGCAATCGCATCCAAAATCACCAACGTGCCCAAACTGCGATAATCATAGCTCGGCTCATAGAAACTATAAATCAAAGACAGCCCGTCACTTAACACATCCATCAGAACCGCACAGATGAGTTCACCCGCCTGCGGATAGTTCGGACCAAAGCGATATTCAACAATTCGACTATCAGTAATTGTCTCGTCTACCATTGCTGCAAAGTCGAGCACGGACATATCTGCCATCCCACCTTCAGCGTGGCGGGTATCAATGTATCCCCTGAACAAAGAATAATGCTCACTTGTCGCTTCAGCTTTAACAACAGTGCTGACCACATCGTGATTCTGCTTCAAGACCCGCTTAAACGATTTGCTCCAATCAAATGAGCGTACTGGAACCCGCACCGACGTGCAGGCATTGCAAGCATCACAGGCCGGGCGGTAGACAATATTTTGACTGCGCCTAAAACCATTTTGCGAAAGCTGCGTGTTGAGGTGGCGGGTATCGCCCCCAATCAAATGCGTGAAGACCTTGCGTTCTTGCTGCCCCGGCACATAAGGGCAGGGGCTGGGTGCTGTAATAAAAAACTGTGGGAAATTTCGGCCTTCAATCGTCACTGTCGTACTCCTGATGAACATTATCTCCCCCAAAATGCTTTGACGCAAGGGCCACTGGAGGTGCGGTTACTTTTATTCTATGACGGGCAAAACAGGGAGAGTGGTATGACTGTGAAATTGGCTTGGCTTGGATTGGGTGTGATGGGGTTTCCCATGGCGGGCCATTTGCAACGCAAAAGTGGCTACGCCATGACCGTATATAACCGCACGACGGCCAAAGCTGAAAAATGGACCGCTACAAATGCTGGTACAGTGGCGGTCTCGCCGAATGCTGCGGCAGAGAACGCCGACTTCGTATTCGCCTGTGTCGGCAATGATGATGACTTGCGGGCTGTCACCATTGGTCTCGACGGTGCATTTCATACCATGAAAAAAGGCTCTATTTTTGTCGATCATACAACCGCCTCTGCCAATGTGGCGCGCGAACTTCATGCAGCAGCCAAACAACGCGGCATTGGCTTTGTCGATGCGCCAGTGTCCGGCGGCCAGGCGGGTGCGCAAAATGGCGCGCTTACGGTAATGTGCGGTGGGGATGCAGCCGCTTTTGATGCGGTCAAGCCGGTCGGCATGGCGTTTTCAAAGGCATTTACCTTGATGGGCGACAGCGGCGCGGGCCAGCTCACCAAAATGGTCAACCAGATCTGCATTGCCGGGCTGGTGCAGGGCCTGAGCGAAGCGGTTGCGTTTGGGCAGAAAGCCGGGCTGGACGTG
>JANOXS010000007.1:0-11957 GCA_031418535.1 Hyphomicrobiales bacterium
CCGCAACAATGAAGAAGTGTTTGCGGAATTGAAGCAACGGCTTGCACCGATCTGCAAGTGCACATTGCGCCGACAAGTTCTCGAATACATCAAGTACACCACCCGCCATGCGCTGGTTCAAGAATTCGTGCCGTCAGACGACGAACAGAAGCTCTATGATCTTGTTTCTGAATATCTGCAAGGCGGTGAACTTCATGCCCTGCCTAATGCCCAGCGCCAACTCATGACATTGATTTTACGCAAGTTGCTGGCATCCTCCACCTTCGCCGTGGCCAACACTTTGGACGGCTTAGCGAAGAAGCTGGAAAATGCGGTCAAGATGTCCGAAGCCGTTGACGCGCCACCGGAAGAAGTGGCCAACGATATTGAGGGCTTTGAGGAACAGGCTGACGAGTGGGGCGAAGAAGAGGATGCACCCGCCGAAAGTGCCCCCCTCACCGCCGATCAGATCAAAAGCATAAAGGCGGAAACCGAACAGCTTCGCAGTTTTCATGAGTTAGCCACCTCTATTGAAAAGAACTCCAAAGGCGGCACGCTGTTGATGGCGCTCAGACGCGGCTTTGAAGCGTCCGAACATGCAGAAAAGCCCGTGCCTCGCCTGCAACAAAAAGCCCTGATATTCACCGAAAGCCGTCGTACGCAGGATTATTTGTTCCGCCTGCTTCAGGACACGGAGTTCAAAGGTAAGGTTGTCCTGTTCAATGGCTCAAACAACGACCCGCAATCCAAAGCCATATATTCAGCATGGCTAAAGAAACACGCGGGCACTGACAAGATTGCCGGTTCCCCCACCGCTGACATGCGCCAAGCCCTTGTGGATTATTTCCGCAATGAAGCGGTAATCATGATCGCCACGGAAGCTGCCGCTGAGGGCGTGAACCTTCAGTTCTGCAATCTCGTGGTCAATTATGATTTGCCGTGGAACCCGCAACGCATTGAGCAGCGCATTGGCCGTTGTCACCGTTATGGCCAGCAGTTTGACGTGGTAGTCGTCAACTTCCTGAACAAGGCGAATGCGGCTGATGTTCGGGTGCACCAATTGCTTGGGGAAAAGTTCAAGCTATTTGACGGCGTATTCGGCGCATCTGACGAAGTATTGGGTGCCATTGAAAGCGGTGTTGATTTTGAAAAACGCATTGCGGCGATTTATCAAAACTGCCGCACACCCCAGCAGATTGAATTTGAGTTCAACAAGCTGCAAACCGAATTGGAAAGCGAGATTGCCGCAGGCAAGGAAACTGCCCAGCAATTGTTGCTCAGCAATTTTGATCAAGAAGTGATTGAGCGTGTGAAGATCGACACCAAAAGTGTGCTCGACAAATTCAATGACAGGCTTTGGCAGGTGACGCGCCACACCTTGCGAGATTATGCCGAGTTTGAGCCAGAAGGCTTTGGCTTCATGTTGCGCATCAACCCTTTCACGGAAGAGACGATCAATCGCGGGCCTTATCGGATGGGTAAAAATGTGGAGGATGCCAACCTATATCGTGTCGGCCATCCCCTTGCCCAGCGCGTGCTTAACCGCGCCAAAGCCATGCCCACAACGCCCGTCACCGTCACCTTTAACTTGAGCAAATCGGGCAAAAACATCGCCGTGTTGGATCGCCTCAAGTCCAAAAGCGGAACTTTGGAATTGCGCCGCGTCACCGTGGCGTCGGTGGATACGGAAGACCGTTTGATCTTCACAGGCGTGGATGATGATGGAAAACCGCTGGATGCCGAACAATGCCGACGCCTGTTTGATCTGCCTGCCACAACCAGCGGTGATGCAGTCTTCAGCGCCGAACACCACACGCACCAACGGCTAGTGGAGCGCAAAACGTTTCTGGATGAAATCGACAAGCGCAATCGCAAATGGTTTGAACAGCGCACGTCAAGTGTGGAAGCTTGGGCCAGCGATAAGCAAACCCTTCTGCGCTCCATGGTGGCCGAAGCTGAAACGGCTTTGAATGACATGCGCAAGGCGGCACGGTTGGCCCCTACCATGCCAGAGCAAGTGCGCTTGCAAGGTGATGTGAAGAAGCTGGCCGCTGCCCTTGAACAGGCTGAAGATGAATGGCGGGCCGCCCGCAAGGAAGTAGCAAGAGAGCGGGACAAGGTGCTAGATGATGCCGCCGCACGGCTGCACCAGACGCTAAGCGAAGAAACTATTTTTGAAATTGCATGGAGCGTCGTGTGACCGATCAACCTGAAAAGCTAGACCTGAAATCCATGGATTTGGCCGCTGAAAAGCAGGCAGAATTGCTGCGCTTGTTTCCAGAAATTCGCACCGAAGGCGGCAAGATTGATTTTGATAGGTTGAAGCTGGCGCTGGGTGAAACGGTGGATGTGGGTCGTGAACGTTATGGCCTTAACTGGCCGGGCAAGTCCGATTGTTTCAAGACCATTCAAGCCCCGTCACTGGGAACCCTGCGGCCAGCGCCCAAAGAAAGCGTGAACTTCGACACAACCGAAAACCTGATCATCGAAGGCGATAATCTGGAGGTGTTGAAGCTGTTGCAGAAATCCTATCTCAGCAAGATCAAGTTGATCTACATCGACCCGCCTTACAACACAGGGAAAGATTTTATCTATCCCGATAATTTTGGCGAGAACCTGCGAACTTATCTTGAATACACGGGACAACTTGACAGTGAAGGGCGCGAGTTTGGCACCAACACCGAAACCGACGGGCGCTTTCATTCAAAATGGTTGAGCATGTTGTATCCGCGACTCTACCTCGCTCGCAATCTTTTGAAGCCTTCGGGCATTATATTGGTCAGCATTGATGCAATTGAAGTTTCAAATCTCAGGCTATTGATGAATGAAGTTTTTGGCGAAGAAAACTTCGTCGAACTCATAACAGTTGTTCGAAGCAAAAATGGAATGGGCAGTAAAGAGGGGTTCTCAACAAATTCAGATTTCGTACTTTGCTATAAAACTCCAACAGACAAACCTGACGAGGATTATTTTTTTGGGTTGCCTCAATCCCTAGACTACGTTTCCAAGTTTGACCGAGAAGACAAGCACGGCAAATATAAAATGGACGGGATTTTCAGAAAAAAAGGCCAAGGGCAGAGACGGATTGATAGTCCGGGGTGCTATTATCCAGTTTTCTATGATACGAATGGAGTGGTCTACCTAGACGATGCAGAAGGAAGAAAAAGCGTTACTCCTAAGCTACCCGACGGAAGCGACGGGCGATGGGTCTGGTCACCTGAATACGCAAAGCCGCGAATTCATCGTCTATACGCAAGCCAAGGCGGAACAGTCTATGTAAAAGATTATTGGACATCAGATTTACGAGAAAAGCCGAAAAGCGTTTTCGACAAAAATCAGTATACCACTGAAGTTGGGACTGAAGAGATTAAAGCAATTTTTGGAGATAAGGCATTTGACACCGTAAAGCCCGTCCATCTTTTGTCCGACTTAATTTCCAATTGCTGTGAACCAGACGGGATCGTCATGGATTTTTTTGCCGGATCAGGAACAACGGCACATGCTGTTTTTGATCAAAACTTGAAAGACGGTGCAAGCCGAAAGTTTATCCTCGTCCAGTTGCCCGAACCTACTGAAACCGCTGATTATCCAACCATAGCTGATTTGACTAAAGAGCGCGTTCGACGTGTAATCAAGAAACTAAATGAGGATGGCGCAAAATCACTTGACCTAAATGCGACTGCGGATCAAGACCGTGGCTTTCGCGTTTTCAAACTCGATCAATCCAATTTCATGGGCTGGGATGCAGGCGCTTCCACCGATGCCGAGGCGCTCGGCAAGCAGCTTGACCTGAGCATTGACCATGTGCGCCAAGGCCGCAGTGATGATGATTTGTTTTATGAGCTGTTGCTCAAAAGTGGCTTCCCGCTCACCACGCCTGTTGAAAAGCTGAGTCTTGCGGGCAAAGCGGTTTACAGCATTGGCGGCGGGGTGTTTCTTATTTGCCTTGAACGCGAACTCACCACCGAAGCCATTAAAGCCATGGCCGACATGAGGCCTTCCCGCGTGGTCTGCCTTGATGACGGCTTCCGTGGCAATGACCAATTGAAATCGAACGCCGTTCTCACCTTCAAAGCCAAAGGCGTGGCCAAGTTTCAAACGGTGTGATGGGTGATGAAACTACAGTTTGACCCCAACCAAACCTTCCAACTCGACGCGGTGAGCGCAGTCGCAGACCTGTTCGATGGCCAGCCACAAGCGGCGGGCGATTTTGCCATCAAGCTTTCCATGGGTGACGGCTTGTTTGAAGGTCAAGAACGCACCGAGCTTGGCATTGGCAACAGGCTCATACTGGACGACGAAAAACTACGAGGGAATGCTCGCCTCGTGCAGGACCGCAATGACATTGAGATTGCCGATGAAACGGCCCCGCTTGAAAGTTGGGAGGTGTTTGACGGTCCGGCCAATGCCCCGCGCATGTGCCCACATTTCAGCGTTGAGATGGAAACTGGCACGGGCAAAACCTATGTTTATTTGCGCACAGTGTTTGAACTCTCTAAGCGATATGGTTTTCAAAAATTCATCATTGTGGTTCCAAGTGTGGCGATCCGCGAAGGTGTGACCCATTCTATCGCCACGATGGCCGAGCATTTCAAAACGCTTTACAACACCGAAGCTGTTTCGTTCGTCTATTCCGCCAAAGAGGTGAACAAGCTTCGCCAATTTGCCACGAGCAACACGCTGCAAATTCTGGTGATCAACATTGACGCGTTCCGCAAGAATTTTACGGGCACAGAAGATGAGCGCAAATCCAACGTGATCTATAAAGAAATGGATCGCTCCATGGGCGGTCGTGCACCCATCGAATTTGTGCAGGCCGCTAGGCCAATCGTGATCATCGACGAGCCGCAATCGGTGGATGCCACTGACAAGGCGCAAGACGCCATCAAGGCGTTAAACCCGCTGTGCACCTTGCGTTATTCGGCCACCCACAAGAACTCTTACAATCTAGTTTATCGCCTTGACCCCGTTCGCGCCTTTGAGCTTCGGCTGGTCAAGCAGATTGTGGTTGCAAGTGCGGCAGGTGAAGGGGCCGCCAACGATGCTTTCATCAAAGTTGAATCCATCACCAATGTGGGCGGCATAAAAGCCAAGCTGCGCATTCACGAAAAAGGGCCAACTGGGCCGAGAGAGAAATTGGTCACCGTAAAAATTGGCACCGACCTTTTTGTAGTTTCAAAGGAACGTGCGCAATATCGTGAAGGTTATTCGGTCACTGAAATACATGCCGAACCTGGAGCCGAGTTCATTCGTTTTACGACTGGCAATCCCATGAAGGTGGGCGACACGTCTGGCGGCATTCAGGATGATGTGTGGCGTGTGCAAATCCGCCATACGGTGCGCAAGCATTTCGAGAAGGAAATGCAGGTTCGTGATCGTGGCATCAAGGTCTTGAGCCTGTTTTTCATCGACCGCGTTGCCAACTATCGCACCGAGGACGGGAGCAAAGGCAAGTTTGCCACTGTCTTTGAGGAAGAGTTTGCGGCGGTTGCCAAAGATGATCGCTACAAAGATTTGCCGTGGCTGAAGCACCCTCTCAATGAATTGCATAACGGTTATTTTTCGCAGGACAAGAAAACTAAGGTTCTGAAGGATAGCCGAGAAGGCAACAGCACTGAGGCTGACAACGAAGCCTACAGGTTGATTATGGAAGCCAAGGAGGAGCTACTTTCATTGGAGACGCCGCTTCGCTTCATCTTCAGCCATTCGGCCTTGCGCGAAGGCTGGGACAACCCGAATGTGTTCCAGATTTGCACGCTGAACCAAACGCAATCCGGCATCAAAAAGCGCCAAGAAATTGGCCGTGGCCTTCGTTTGCCCGTGGATAGCACAGGCGCACGCATATTCGATGACGCCGTGAACCGCCTCTATGTCATGGCGAACGAATCCTATGAGGAATTCGCCGAGAAGCTGCAAAAAGAATATGAGGAAGATTGCGGCGTGACCTTTGGCAAAGTGCCACTGACGGCGCTGGCCAAGATCACACGGGTTGTTGAGGAACAAGAGCAGGCAATCGGCAAACTCGTGGCCGAAACTATTCGCGCAAAGCTTGTTGAGCAGAAAATTCTTGAACCGGATGGCCGGATCACAGCAGCCTTTGACCCGAAAAAAGCGGGCTTTGCATTGACCATGCCCGCAGGTTTAGAAGACTTGGCAACAGCCGTGATCGACGTTCTATCCGGCCACCAAATCCAGCGCCATATCCGCCGTGACAGAGACGAAGGGCCAAACAAACGCAACAAACAAATCATCGACCACAGTCTAGAATTCAAAATTCTCTGGGAGAAGATCAAACCTCGCACGACCTACCGCGTGGAATTCCAGACTGAAGAGCTTGTGCGACGTTCCGTTCAGGCCATAGCACAAATGGAAAAGGTTATCGCTCCCAAGATTACCGTGACGGCTGGCAAGTTGGACGTGGTGAAAGGTGGCGTGGCAACAGAAGAAATTAGTGCGGCGTCCGAGCGCGTGAGCGTCACCACAACTTCATTGCCTGATTTACTGGCCTATCTGCAAAACGAAACCGAACTGACCCGCTCCACTCTGGTTCGCATCCTGAAAGAATCTGGACGGCTTGGCGACATCTTCGCCAACCCCCAAAAGTTCATGGATCAAGTGGCGGCAATTCTGAAGCATGTGCTGCATCGCTTGCTGGTTGACGGCATCAAATATGAACGCATTGCTGGTGATGGTTCGGATGCTGAATGGGAAATGGTGCTGTTCAAGAATGAAGAGTTGATCAACTTCTTGACCGCCGAACGCGTGACCAAAGCCCCATACGAATATGTGGTTTATGATTCCGAAGTGGAACGGGAGTTTGCCCAAAAGCTGAACACCCGCGAAGACATCAAGGTCTTCATGAAGTTGCCCGACTGGTTTAAGATTGACACGCCAGTTGGCACCTACAATCCTGATTGGGCCATAGTGAAACATGAAGACGCCACGCTCTATCTGGTGCGCGAAACGAAGGGCACAAAGGACTACCTGAAACTCCGCACACTGGAAGCCGACAAGGTCCGTTGTGGCAAAGCCCATTTTGAAGCCCTGCAAGTGCCTTTTGAAGTCGTGGTGAGCGCCAGTGAAGTGTAATCTTTCAGCACAGCGGCCAGAGTTTCGAGTGCGCATTGGCATTATACATAAATTGACAGTATGACGCCTCAACGCCTCCGCAAACTAATATACTATTAGCGGGTCGGATTATGAACATCAAATGATTACAGAGATTTGGGGGCATGGGGTCTGTGCCCGTATGGGATTAGTAGGTTTTTCGTGCAGACTGAGGGCAGTTAAGGGCGCTTTGTAAAAAGCACCGCCGGATCGATATCCAAAGCCTTGGTGAGTGCTTCGATTGTTTCGAGCGTAAGATTAACCTGCCCAGCTTCTACGCGGCTAATGTAGGCTTGATCAACATCGATGTCGTTGGCCAACCTTTCCTGAGACCAACCCAATCTGTCGCGCTCTCGCTTTAATGCCAACCCAAATTGTCGCTTAATTTCCATGGGCATAACGAGCCCAAAAACAAATACTTACACCATGTATTTTAATACATATTGTGTTCGGCTATAGTCGCAGGTGAAAACTGAGGGCGTGGCTATGAACGAATACAATTTTCTGGCGGACCTGTTGCATACGTTTCAGTCGTTGAACGACTGGATAAAGGTGTTAGTGCTCTTAATCCCTCCGGGCTTTGCGCTCTGCGTTGTTGGTCTATGCCTCCGCCACAAGGCGACGATGCGGGCAATTGCGGTGGGCCGCGTGGATGAATATATCCCGTCCGCCCAAGACGCGTTTGACCGCGTTGATTACTTACGCAACACGGCAATTCCATATGAAGATGGTGAAGAAATTTTGGCTGAGCCATTGGTTACACTTCGTCACCGCACCTGACCCACTGCCACTGATCGAAGTCGTAAGACCACTCGATGCCACACATGCCGAACGCCTCTAGCGCCGACCTCGACCGCCCTACTTCTGGAAATCGATAGATGGTCGTCTCCATGATCAGCAGGATATTGGGTGACAGATGCTGCGCGGCATATGTCCCACCATGCCACGTCAACAGTGGCGACAGTACGCGATGGAGGAAGCGGCCAAGCACAATGTGGTTAAGTCTCGAATTGTTGGGATTAAGTTTTCGAAGCTCCTCAACCATGGCGGCCATGCTGGTGATGTTGGGCTGTGCATAGGTGCTTGCGGGTAAGCTCGCTCTTTCTAAAAGCAAAAGCAGATAGTCGAGATAAGGCCGATGCTTGGCGATATATCGATTCCGTTTGCGCAATTTTTGGTAGGAGTTTTCCGTGGGATTGGACGACTTTGACATAAGCCTATCTTAAGTGCCGGAGGTAGCCGGAAGCTCGGTCCCCAGCCCCCCTGTATATGTTGTATGGGTTGTATAGGGTATTTAATACGGGCAACTGGCAGCCAGAGCCACGCGTCGCGGCTCCAGCCTATTTGACATATATTTCCAATACTACGGCAGCGCGTCGTTTTCGCGCGTCTGGAACTGTGGTCCACTCATGGGGTCAGACGCCCAATCTGTCAGATCGTTGCCCCAGTTGATTTTGGTTCCCATGCGTAGCTCGAACGACCTTCGGGCTTGCAGCAGCGGTGGCCACTCGTATTCTGTGGAACGTTCCATCTCCGCATCGAATTGGTTTTGCTTTACCACATATTTGCCATTGGGTTTTGTTTTTATATCTGGGAACATTCGGTTTATGTGGCCGCCAAGAGTTTCACGAGACGTGAAGGTATCGCGGAATCGATTTGCAAGTTCGCTCACCATCGCCTGAATGGTCGTTGTGTTTGGTGTTTTCAACCAATTCTGCGGTAATCTGCCTTCCTGCAGGAAACCGTGAAGCATCTTGATATATGGTTCGGCAGTCGTCAGCATTTGGTTGGCACGAGCTTCAGAGTCCAAAACCATTCTCGGATTTGGCCCTTTGCTTATGTCGCGACCAAGCAACTCGAACAACATTGCCTCCCAACCTCCATTTTTCATTTCTTCAGCAATCGCACCGAAATAATCGTGATCTTGCAGCCGCTTGTCGCTAACATCCGCCAGCATCCAGCGGCGGTCTCCAATATCGGTATGGACAATTGAATGATTGTTGCTGGCCACCATGAATATGGCGCGGTTTCGAACCAATATTGCATCAACCCCTTTTTGCTCCATCATAACAAGGTCCTCGGTAATTCGTGTCTTCAGGACACCTTGGTCTTTGCGGTTTCCGCCAAATGTGCCTTCGTCGAGAAAGATGAACCGTTTGCCAAAGAAGTGACCGTTGAAGCGGCCAGAAATTTGATCAGACTGCGTTAATGTGATGTAGTGTCTGCCAAACAATGCTCCATAATTGTTGGCTAACGTGCCTTTACCCGCTCCAGGCAAACCGGAAAGCACTGGCACGGTGCCAATTACAAGTCCGGGCTTTTGAACGCCTAGTGCCATCCAATTCAAAAACCAATGAAATCGCTCTTCGTTGCCGTCGGCAATGATTTCAAAAATGTGATCCTTAAACCTCTCCCAGTTTCCTTCTTTGGGTGCGACGGCCAAACCTTGCCAAATATTCCAATAATCATCATTGGCACCCGGAGGGCTCTCAGGGTTGAATTCCAATCCAATGAAGCGGTCAGCAGTTTTGCTCGCAAACCATGTTTCAGCCAAAGGCTTCTTGTCACCTTCGTCTTCACCACCGCCAGTTTTAATTTTCTCAGGCTTGTAAAGATCAAAAAGCTGCCTGACGCCGATGTACTCAAAAACTGCCAAAGAGCGCTGGTCAGGCCTCTTTATGATGATGAGCGTTTTGCCGCCTATCACAAGAATGGCATAGCGTCGGTTCAGTTCTGTTAAGGGCGAGGACGGTTTTCCATTCCAGCCATTTTGCCGCGCCATGCGATAGAGAGTGCCCAACCTGACGCTGCCTTTTGGTCTTATGCCTTCCCAGCGGCGACGGCAGTCGTCCTCATCCTTGTATTTGTCTTGGGAGGACTGCGACCATGTATGCCAAATTGGGAAAGATTCATCCCCAAATTCGCCTTTCAGGATTAGCCCGATCTTTATCCAATCGTCATGGTCATCAGCCGGAACTGTTCTCAGAGCGTCTTCGATTGTGGCGAATTCTTCTGCTGCGTCAACGACTTTAGAAATGGAGATTCGCTCACTTCTGTTTACCGAATGCTCCCGCTTTGCTTGAACTTCAATTGGCAAATCAACGCTTTCAATCTTCGATAGGCCCGGAGGCTCAAAGTTATTGAGTTCGATTACCGCCAATGATTCTGGATCGAGAGGCAGCGAATTTCGGCCAAAAGGCAACGCTATCAAGCTGCCGGGATGTTCGTTGCTGGCTTGATCTTGCTTTGGAAAAATTTCAACCACACCTTGAGCGAGTCCTTTCGTTCCTTCCTTAAAGCCAAGTTTTGAGATCAGGGCCTGCGCAAATGTGCGCACTTTCTTGGCCACCTGCGGATTTCTGAAAACAACCCAAACATGGGCCCCGTTGCCACCGCTAGAACGAAACATCATCGGATTTAAGTTTGAGGATAAAAGAAGATCGAAAATAAGTTTTCCCTGTTCTGCTACCTCAGCGAAAGGCAATGTGCCGTCATGGTTATCTAAGTCGAAAACCAACAGGCCAGTTTTATTACCTTTTAGGAGATAGACACCATAGTTGGGGTTGTTCTCTAAATGGTCCTTGGCAACGGCAGTGCCAAACTTGCGACGTTCCTTATAAAATCCACCATTCTTGGCATCGTGACGTGCTACTAAATCAGGATTTCCACGGCTGCCCAGTTCGTAGAGAAAAAGCGTAAGCTTGTCGTTCATGGCTTCACCTTTTTGGGAAAGGTGAACGTCAACTGCTCGTGCATACGTTTGCGGGTGTTTTCCTCGACATATGCATCAAGCGCGGATTTGCGGTAGCGAACATGTGCTCCGATGTATTCGAAGGCAGGGCCGCCAAGTTTTTGAGAACGATCCTTTTGCAGCCAGTACATGCTGATTTTCAGGTATTCCGCAGCTTCCTGTTCGGTCAGCTTTGGATCGGGATTTTGGAACATGAGTTGCCTCCTTCGTGTTGAAAGTGGCTCCCCTTCTATGCACAGAAATACTGACGGTATTGGATAGGGTTTTGAAAACCTATCCTAGATGACACGCCAAAAAGCTTTGTCGAGTTTCATTGGAACGTCGTATTTTGCAAGAATTTCAGCAATTTGCTTCATGTCCTTAAAAAGCTGTATCTCTTCTTCCCGATCATACCACCAGCCCCAAGCCTGAACTGCCAACATATATCTGTTAGGATTCTCAGAAACAATTTTGTGATTCAGCGTTCCAATGATGCGCTGCTTTAGATACTCAAGTTCATTTGTGCCTTGCGGATATATCTCTCTGGCAAGGGCATAAAGCGTTTCTTCTTCCTGATCTTCTACAGCAACCAGTTCTTCAGACTTTTTGTTGCCGTCTCGGTCGTATACATCTTGCGCTTCTCGCATTTTTGCTTCTGCTTGAATTACTTTGAACAGTGCCTTTGCCATCTCAGAGTCAGGCTCATCGGGACGTACAATACGGCGGCCTGTTATGTCACGGTAGGAATCGCACAGCTTATTTTTCCGGATTTTATAGCTATTTTTATGACCATCGATGAGGCAGATGAGCAGCATTTCAAGCGGGTCATAGTCAATACGCAATTCTTTTTTTATGTCGTCGTCCTTGCCTCTATCTTCGGGTTCACGTTGCATTCACCAACTCCAAAATTCGTGCTGCGATTATATCGGCTGGCGCGCGAAGGCGCTCGGCGTTCAAAATAATATAGCCCGAGGTTACATCGGCGTCACTCCGATGATTCAATAGGCGCTTCAAAACATATGACGATATATCAAGGCTCTCGGCGATTGTTACAAATGTGCGCCGCAAGTCGTGCATTGAAAATTCTATCTCGCTGGCCTCGACTATGCGGCTGATGAAGGATTTTACTTCAACAATATGA
>JANOXS010000008.1:0-9653 GCA_031418535.1 Hyphomicrobiales bacterium
GGAATGCGCTTGCGCGACATTCCGGACAAAGCCGGAATGCGCTTACATGCCTGAGAATGGCTGGGCGAGACGCGCCCAAATGGTTTTGAATTTTGCCGGAACATCGAATGAAATCAAGCAGATGCAGTTTTCGTCGGAGTCGACAATCGGTTGATGTTCAACGTCCTCGGCCAAATCTGCAACGTCGCCTGCTGCAAAGCGGCCCATGTTGTCACTGTAAGACCCGCGCAAAACCAAGGTCAATTCTTCGCCGCCATGGCCATGGTCCGGCATGGCCTTGCCTTTGTCTAATGACAAAAGCTTCAGGCGGGTTTTGGTGCCTTTCGGCAGCGGCACATCATAAATTGCCACGCCGGGCAATTTGCGGTTCCACTTTATATTATCAAGCGAGGTTTGGCCCAGCGCACGCACAAGAACCGCAGGCAACTCACCCGCGCTTAACTCTGCACGAGGAATTGGGGCGCGGGCGGCAGTAACATCGTTTAGTTTTGCCAGCACACTGCTGCGCAAATTTTGCGACACGGCTTGGCCAGGCTCATCTGATAACAACCCGCCACCAATGGCCTCGGCATTTTTAAGTGTAGCCCGGCAATGTGGACACATGGCCATGTGTGCGCTTGCCACAATGGCATGGGCATCGTTTAAAGTGCCTGCTGCCAGGGCCAAGACTGTCGCTTCATCCAAATGATGAACGATCTTTTTCACGTTACCGACTCCAAAATTTTGCGCAAACGCTGGTAGCCCAGCCGCATACGGGATTTGACTGTGCCCAACGGGATGTTGAGCCTCAATGCGATCTCACTTTGTGGTACGTCATCGACAAAGGAAAGGATCAACAGCTGCCTTTGGTCGGCTGGAATTTGCTGTAATGCCCGCGAGACGTGGTTATCTTCCTGTAAACGACCAAGCGCATCTTCAGCGCCAGTTCGTCCGTCTGGCGCATCAAAGTCTTCCAGATCAGTATAAAGTTGCGATTTTTCGCGGCGCAGCCGGTCAATGCGCAAATTCCGGGCAATTGTGAAAATCCATGTCGAGACAGACCCACGATCAGTATGGAAGAGTGCTGCTTTCGACCACACCATGATCATGGCTTCTTGCACCAAGTCTTCCGCTTGATCGGCGTTTGATCCTTTGCGCATCATAAAACTTTTCACGCGCGGCGCAAAATGGTCAAATAACTGCGCAAAAGCCTGCTGATCGCGTGACTCTGCTATGCGGTGCAAGAGAACCGCAAAAACATCCTTACGCTCCGTGGTGCCCGTACTAGCCATGGCACCTGTTGAAACTCAAAACCAGCTCACTTCTCCCCGTTGGCAAATTTACGGATATTTTAAAAATCCGGATCATTGCAATTTGCGTTCAATTTTCTCGTTAAACTCTTTGACGAACACTTGGCGTTTCCCTTCATAGGCTTCAATCTTGCCCCACACAATCCAATGTGTCTTGGTGGCTGTTAATTTGCCATAAGTTTCGGTGCGGGTTTCCCATGTGCCGCGCTTGTGACCCTCCGTCCAATGGGTTTCCATTTTGGCCGAGAGCGGATCATCAGGCATGATTGTGTAGTTCTCGCGGCCCACCTCCGAAACGATCATGCCCGTTTCCTTGATTTCAGTAACGCCAAAATCATCCACAATCTCAAGACGGGTCTCGCCGGTTTTGGAATCCACCGTAACGTTGCGTTTATTGGCTGGCTTCTTGATGGCTTTGACCACCAAAGGTTTTGCGGCTTCTGGCTCAGCAAATTTTACCGGCTTTTCTGCTTCCACTTTCTTGCGAATCGGCAAATGCAATTCTGATTTTGTCGTGTGTACAGTGAGAGCAACAGGCTCGGGTGCAGGCCACATCATCGGGAAATAGGAGGTCGAAACTGACACGCGCAGCTTGTGGCCCTTGGGCACACGCCACGCAGTGTCGTCCATTTTAATTTTTACTGTGTAGCGCTTGCCAGGTTCTAGAGGCATTGGGGTTTCGCGGCTGTCGCGCATACACAGGTTTTGCAAATGATAGGTGATGCGCGAAACTTCACCTGAGGGCCAGACATCATTCAAACGGAGAGCAACATGTGCCACTGGCTTATCAACGGAAAATTCCAGTGTGATGGTGGGCTGGCCGACGATTTCAATATCATCAACCAAAGCTGGGCTATCAAAGGTGATGGATTGGGCATCATCCTTGGCTTGATCGCCCGGAAATTCAGGGCCTAACCAAATGATGCAATATTCGCCGCCATCAAAGCCGGTGTTTTGCTTTGAAGTGATGGTGAAAGATTTATCATCATTGCTAGACGAGATGCCTTTTGAGCTGAGGGCCCAGGTTTTGGTTTCAGTGTTGCCAAAGCCCCAATATGAATCGCCGATCCATCGGCCTTTGATTTCCTCGGGAAATTTTCCAGGTTTAAAAGCATCCATCACATAGACGCGGTAATCTTGTTCTTCATGGACCTTGGTGTTCACGTCTTTCAAATAATGATCCCACCAGCGCAGCATTTCTTGAAGAAAACCGATCTTGGGTTCAGGCACTGCAAAATGCGGATATTTATGCACCCATGGCCCAATGATGGCTTTGCGTGGACAGCGTAAGCCCCGCATTAAACGCGGCACGGCATTTGAGTATGCATCGTTCCAAGCGCCTACAACTAAAGTAGCTGCGGTGATGTTGCTGAAATTCTCACAGACAGATCCATGTTTCCAGTAGTCGTCTCTGTGCGGGTGTTGCAGCCACGGGATCAAAAGAAACGGTTCGTTCTTTAATCGCTCCATCCACATTTTGCGCCATTTATTACCGACGATTTTTGGATCAGGCGGACGCGACGAATAGGCCAACATGGTTGCGGCCCAGCCCAAGTTTTCGTTCAGAAGTGTTCCACCTTTGTAATGAATGTCATCTTCATAGCGATCATCGGTGGAGCAAATGGTGACAATGGCTTTTAAAGCAGGCGGTTGGCGAGCGGCCACTTGCAGCGCGTTGAAACCACCCCACGAAATGCCAAACATGCCCACTTTGCCGGTGCACCATTTTTGCTTGGCAAGCCAAGCGATGACTTCTAGAGCGTCATCTTGTTCCTGCTTGGTGTATTCATCTTGCAAAAGGCCATCGCTATCACCTGTCCCGCGCATGTCAACACGAACACTGGCATAGCCATGGCCTGCTAGATAAGGATGGGTTAGCGTGTCGCGCACACGAGTGCCGTCGCGCTTTCTGTAGGGCAAATATTCCAGCAGTGCTGGCACTTTATGTTTCGCTGCATCAACCGGAATGAACATGCGCGCCGCCAACTTCACGCCATCGGACATGGGGATCCAGAAATTTTCAATTTCTTTGGTTTTGCGAGGAAATTTAGTGACGGTTTTAACGGCCATGCTGCGCTCTTTCTAATTCCAAGCGCACTATGCAGCAAAACCCTTGATCGCTGCAATGATTGCTTGAAACGAGGCTGCGGCAGGTTGGCTCATATGGCGGGCGCGCAGAAATGAATGAACCAGCAAGGGTTCTTCGCGGACTGTAGCATAGCCTCCAGCGGCGAGCAGCTTTGCCGCATATTCGGTTGAGTCATCATGCAGCGGGTCATTTCCGGCTGCCACAATAAATGCAGGCGGAAGATTATTGAAATTCGTTTCGTTCAGAGGGGCAGCATATTTGTGCCCGCCACCATGATAGGTCTCACGGTAATAAATTTCATCTTGCGTGGTCAGCCCGGGTGCATTTGCTTGATCAATGTAAGAACCTTTGCTCATGTCGCCGCCAAGGCCCGGGTAAACTAGAATTTGGGCAGTAACATGTGGTCCGTTTTCATCTCGCGATTTCAAGCAAAGTGCAGCAGTGAGATTTCCGCCTGCACTGTCGCCCGCCACAATGCACGGGCCTGTCGAGTTTAACACGGCCCAGCAATCATCAAGGGCCGCCGGAAACGGATGTTCGGGAGCCAAGCGATATTCAACCGCTGTTACTTCAACTTCAGCAGCTTCGGCCAGTTCCGCACAAATATCATCATGACTATCAAGTCCTCCGACCACATGACCGCCACCATGAAGGTAGAGCAGTTTGGCAGTTGGAGATTTTGGCATGTAGTGGCGGCACGGAATTTCGCCGACTTTAAAATCAGTAACCGTGATTGAAGCAGGCCGCGGCTTTCTGAAATGCGCGCAGTATTTATTATAAAATTCGCGCTGCTCGGCCATGGTAAAGTTCACCGCATCGGCAGGGTAAAAATTATCGCCCGCGATTAGAAATTCGCGGATGCCGGGGTCTTGGAGTTGGGTGTATTTACTCACCAAAGGGACCTCATCCGCCCCGATGGGGCACCTTCTCCAGAGGAGAAGGGTGAAGTTAAACATTTGCCCTTCTCCTTTGAAGAAGGTGGCCGAAGGCCGGATGAGGTCCCTTTCCTTACCATCATACTTCAACCGTCAACGCTGCAGTCCTAATCGCTTTAATATTCGCGGCATAATCAGTGCCTTTGAAAATGCTTGACCCTGCCACCAAAACATTCGCACCCGCCCTCACAGCGAGCGGTGCTGTTTCAAGTGTTATTCCGCCATCAACTTCAATATCGATGTTGCGGCCCGCCACCAGTGCTTTGGCTTGGCGGATTTTTTCGAGCATGGCGTGGATGAAGGTTTGGCCTCCAAAGCCGGGGTTGACCGTCATAATCAAAATGAGATCGAGGCGGTCGATGACGTGTTCCAAAATCGAAACTGGTGTTGCCGGATTCAAAGCCACGCCCACTTTCTTGCCCAAGCTTATGATGGCCTGCAGTGAACGATCCAAATGTGGGCCAGCTTCGGCGTGAACGGTTATAAGATCAGCACCAGCAGAGGCAAATTGTGCGAGGTAAGGATCAGCGGGAGAAATCATCAAATGTACATCAAATAATTTAGATGTCACTTTGCGAATGGACTGCATCACGGGTGCGCCGAAGGTGATATTGGGCACAAAGTGGCCATCCATTACGTCAACGTGAATCCAGTCAGCGCCAGCCTTATCAACGGCAATGACTTCATCACCGAGTTTTGAAAAATCGGCGGAGAGAATGGAGGGGGCAATAAGTAAGGGGCGCATTTTCATGCACCCCTTGTAGTTGGAAAAATCAAATAGGTGAAGTGGTTAGATCAATTTGCCCATGGCAACGGCTGTGTCGCTCATGCGGTTGGAGAAGCCCCACTCATTGTCGTACCACGTGAGAATGCGAACCAATGTGCCTTCAACAACTTTGGTTTGATCCATGTGGAATGTTGACGAATGGCTGTCGTGGTTGAAGTCGATCGACACGTTTGGCGCTAAAGTATAGCCCAAGATGCCTTTCAAGTGACCATCGGCAGCAGCCTTAATGGCGGCGTTAATTTCTTCAATGGTTGTGGCGCGCTTTGCGACGAACTTGAAATCTACGACCGAAACGTTAGGCACTGGTACGCGGATTGAAGTGCCATCCAAGCGACCCTTCAATTCAGGAATGACCAAGCCGATGGCTTTTGCAGCACCCGTTGATGTTGGGATCATGGACATGGCAGCAGCTCTACCACGGTACAAATCCTTGTGCATTGTATCGAGCGTTGGTTGATCACCAGTGTATGCGTGAATCGTGGTCATGAAACCATGATCAATACCAACCGCCTTGTGCAACACGCTGACCACAGGGGCCAAACAGTTCGTGGTGCAGGATGCGTTTGAAACAACAATGTGTTCGGATTTCAGTTGGTCATGGTTCACACCGTAAACCACTGTCATATCGGCATTGTCGCAAGGAGCAGACACCAGCACACGTTTTGCGCCTGCGCTCAAATGCGCCGAGGCTTTATCCTTCGCCGTGAAAATGCCAGTGCATTCCAAAGCGATGTCCACGCCCAATTCTTTCCAAGGCAAATTTGCTGGATCGCGGTGGGCGGTTACTTTGAATGTGTCTGTGCCGATGTTGATGGCATCGCCATTCACTTTTACTTCATGTGGAAACCGGCCATGAACCGAGTCAAAGCGCAACAAATGAGCATTGGTTTCAACAGGCCCCAAATCATTGATGCCGACAATATCAATGTCCTTGCGGCCAGATTCATAAATAGCGCGCACAACATTGCGCCCGATGCGACCGAAGCCGTTAATTGCAACTCTTACCTTAGCCATGGAACACTCCTGATTGATGACTTTTGAATTCGTGAGCGGCTTATAACGGATTTATTGCGATGCGAAAGTCTAAAAATGAGGTGCGCCCCTCAAAATGTTTAGGGCTTGGTCCATTTGCCGTTTTTGGCGGATGATTTCACGCAAGCCTCGATGAAGGCCATGCCAGCAACACCATCATCAATGCCCGGGAAATCGACATCCTTGTCCACTTTTTTGCCCGCGCGTTTAGCTTCAATGGCTCTGGCCACTTCAGTATAGATATTGGCAAAACCTTCGAGATATCCTTCCGGATGACCGCCGGGAATACGAGTCACACGATTGGCAGCGGCGTTTGCACCCGCTCCACCACGGGTGATGAGGCGCTTAGGTTCACCAAATGGTGTGAACCACAAATAGTTGGGGTCCGCTTGGGTCCATTCCAAGCCACCCTTGGTGCCATAAATGCGAAGCTTCAAACCATTCTCATGGCCGGGGGCCACTTGGCTGGCCCAGATCATGCCCTTGGCACCACCTTTAAAGCGCAACATGGCACTCACGTTATCATCAAGCTTTCGGCCCTTCACAAATGATGTGAGATCGGCAGAAAGTTCTTGCAATGTGAGGCCTGACACATATGTGGCCAGTTGATACGTATGCGTGCCAATATCGCCGACACAACCGCCAGCGCCGGAGCGTTTCGGATCCGTGCGCCAGGCGGCTTGCTTCTGGCCAGATTTTTCCAAATCCGTTGTCAACCAGTCTTGTGGATATTCGCCTTGCACAAGGCGCAGTTCACCAAGTTCACCGGCCGCTACCATGGCGCGTGCTTGGCGGATCATGGGGTAGCCTGAATAGTTATGGGTGAGGGCGAAAATAACCTTGGGATTTTTTGCGAGAAGTTTTTCGAGAGCCAGAGCTTCCTTTAGATTGAGCGACAACGGCTTATCGCAGATCACATGGATGCCTGCTTCAATGAAAGCTTTGGCGGCCGGAAAATGCATGTGGTTAGGTGTGACTATGGAGACCGCTTCAATACCATCGGCGCGTTTGGCTTCGGCTTTCGCCATGGTTTTAAAATCGGTGTAGCTACGGTCTTCAGCTAGACCGAGTTCAGCGCCAGAAGCTTTAGCGCGAGCGGCGTCTGATGAAAGTGCGCCTGCCACAAGTTCATATTTATCATCAATGCGCGCAGCGATGCGGTGCACGGCCCCAATAAAAGCGCCCTGCCCACCGCCCACCATGCCATAGCGAATGCGGCCGGTGTTCTTTGACGTTTTGCTGCCTGTGATTGCCATTATTTTTGTCTCTCCAATTTATTACTTTCCCCCTCCCCCTTGTGGGGAGGGTTGGGGTGGGGGTCGCTCAGAATTCAACCATTGCTCCCCCCACCCGAAAATTGCCTATAGGCAATTTGTCGACCTCCCCACGAGGGGGAGGTTAAATAAACTAAATCCCCAACATGCGCTTGATTTGCGCTTTATTATCTGCCCCACCCGCAGCAAAATCATCAAAGGCCTTGCCTGTGGTTTGGATGAGATGGCTCGCTATAAATGGCGCACCCTCTGCAGCTCCTTGGTCAGATGATTTCAGGCAGCATTCCCATTCCAGCACGGCCCATGAATTGTAATCATATTGCGCGAGCTTCGAGAAGATGGCGGAAAAATCCACTTGGCCATCGCCCAAAGACCGGAAACGACCAGCGCGTTTTACCCAAGGTTGGAAACCAGAATAGACGCCCTGCCTGCCCGTTGGATTAAACTCCGCATCCTTCACATGATAGGCGCATATGCGCTCGTGATAGATGTCGATGAAATCCAAATAATCAAGTTGCTGCAACACAAAATGCGAAGGATCATAATTGATTTGGCAACGCTTGTGTCCTTTGAGGCGGTCTAAGAACATCTCAAACGTAATGCCGTCCATCACATCTTCACCGGGGTGAATTTCAAAGCCCACGTCAACGCCGTTTTCATCCATCACATCGAGCAAAGGCTTCCACCGTTTTGCGAGTTCATCAAAGCCCGCTTCAATCATTCCCGGTGGGCGCGGTGGCCATGAATAGATGTAAGGCCAGCACAATGCGCCGGTGAAAGACACATGGCTGGTGAGGCCCAAATGTTTGGATGCTTTGGCCGCCATCTTTACTTGTTCACACGCCCACGCTTGGCGGGCTTTTGGATTGCCTTGCACTTCCTTGGGAGCAAAGGCGTCAAAGGCTTCATCGTAAACTGGATTCACGGCAACAAGCTGGCCTTGCAGATGCGAGGAAAGCTCGGTGATCTCAATGCCATATTTTTTGGCCGTGCCAGCCAGTTCGTCGCAATAGGTTTTGGATTCCGAGGCCTTTTTCAAATCCATCATGCGGCCATCCCATGTGGGAACCTGCACGCCTTTATAACCGAGTGAGGCTGCCCATTTGCAAATCGAGTCGAATGAATTGAACGGTGCTGTGTCGCCTGCAAATTGCGCCAGAAAAATTGCTGGGCCTTTAATGTTGCCTGCCATGATTGATCTCCGAGAATTAAATGTTGTTGAGCAAGCCTTCGATATATTCTTGACGGCCAGAAACCGGCTGCGGTTCAATCGCATCCTTATGCACACGCGCGGCAATGCCATCGAGTGTGGCACCCTTTTCGAGCATGGCACTGTTTTGCGGCTCGCTCCACTTTGCATAACGTTTATCAACGGCGGCTGTTACTTTGCCATCGGTGATAATTTTAGCGGCATTCAGAAGTGCGCGCGCACAAGCATCCATCGAAGCCACATGGCCATGCAGCAAATCGTCAGGATCAATCGATTGACGACGGATTTTAGCATCGAAGTTCATGCCGCCTGTGGTGAAGCCACCGGCCTTGATCACTTCGAGCATCATCAAGGTCATTTCCGGAATGTTCATGGCAAACTGATCTGTATCCCAGCCCACTTGATAACCACCACGATTGAGATCGAGTGAACCAAAAATGCCCAACGATGACGCCAGCGCTATTTCATGCTCAAAAGTGTGTCCAGCAAGGATCGCGTGGTTTTGTTCGATGTTCATCTTCACATCGTTTTCGAGGCCATAAGATTTAAGCAGGCCATAGATCGAAGCCACATCATAATCATACTGGTGAGTTGATGGTTCCTTGGGCTTTGGTTCAATGAGAATTGGGCCTTTGAAACCGATCTTGTGTTTGTACTCAACTACCAGTGACAAGAAGCGCCCTGCCTGTTTTAGCTCTTGGCCGATCTTGGTGTTGATGAGTGTTTCATAACCTTCACGGCCGCCCCACATCACATAGTTTTCACCACCCAGTCCATGCGTCACGTCCATGGCGTGTTTCACTTGCGCTGCGCAATAAGCAAACACATCCGGATCCGGATTGGTGGCAGCACCCGCCATAAAGCGGCGGTTGGAGAACATGTTGGCCGTGCCCCAGAGCAGCTTCTTATTGTGCGTGGCCATTTTCTTTTCAAGAATTTTGGCAATCGCCGTCACATTAGCGTTGAACTCTTTCAGTGAGTTGCCTTCAGGTGCGATGTCGAGATCGTGGAATGAAAAATAATCAATGTCGAGCAAG
>JANOXS010000009.1:0-68135 GCA_031418535.1 Hyphomicrobiales bacterium
CCGCCGAACAGGCCAATCTTGCCGCCCTTCGCATAAGGTGCGAGAAGATCCACAACCTTAATGCCGGTCACCAGAATTTCAGCTTCGGTGGATTGCTCAACAAACAGTGGTGCATCTTGATGGATGGCGCGGGTTAGCTTGGTTTTCATCGGGCCCGCTTCATCCACAGGTTCACCGATCACGTTCATAATGCGGCCCAAGGTTTCAGGACCAACCGGCATCATGATGGGCGTGCCCGTGTCGTAAACAGCTTGACCACGCACGAGGCCTTCGGACGAGTCCATGGCGATGGTGCGAACTGTCTTCTCACCAAGATGCTGAGCCACTTCGAGAACAAGGCGGTTGCCATTGTTAGTGGTTTCGAGTGCATTCAAAATCTGTGGCAGATCGCCATCAAACTGAACATCGATCACAGCACCGGTTACGGCGGTGATGCGGCCAACGAGGCCGGAAGATTTTGCGACAGCTTTTTTAGCCATGATGAACGGTCCTTCTTAATTTAGAGCGCTTCCGCGCCTGAAATAATTTCGATGAGTTCTTTGGTAATTTGAGCTTGGCGCTGGCGGTTATATTTAATCGACAGCTTGTTGATCATGTCGCCAGCGTTGCGTGTAGCATTGTCCATCGCACTCATGCGGGCACCCTGTTCGGAGGCCGCATTTTCGAGCAGTGCACGGAATACTTGTGTGGAGATATTGCGCGGCAAAAGATCAGAAAGAATTTCGCCTTCGTCAGGTTCAGCTTCATAAACAGCGCCACCCAGATCAGCAGCAACGGCACCACCGGAAACGGCAGCAGGAATGAGTTGCAATGCCGTTGGCTTTTGTGAGATTACTGATTTGAATTCTGCAAAGAACAACGTGCAGACATCAAATGCGCCTTCACCAAACATGCGGATGATGGCAGCGCCAACGCCTGTGGCATTGTCATAGCGCACAGCCTTTTGGCCACGGAAATCCACCGCGTCCACGATGTATTTGCCGTAGACACGCTTCAGCGCGTCATTGCCTTTTTTGCCGACTGTAAACATCTTCACAGTTTTGCCTTGGGCAATCAGCTTATCGGCATGTTCGCGCGCCATGCGGGTGATCGAAGAGTTAAAGCCACCACAAAGCCCACGCTCAGCAGTGCACACTACAAGAAGATGCACTTGATCTTTTCCGGTGCCCGCCAACAACAATGGCGCACCCGATTGACCAGCCACAGCGCCCGCCAAATTGGCCAGCACCACAGCCATGCGTTCAGAGTAAGGACGCGCCGCAACAGCTGCTTCCTGCGCACGGCGCAATTTTGCAGCGGCCACCATTTGCATGGCCTTGGTAATCTTGCGGGTCGCCTTAACCGAGGCTATACGGTTACGAAGATCTTTAAGTGAAGCCATTATGCTCTCTTATGCAAAAGCTTTTGCGAAGGCATCAACCGCAGCTTTAAGCTTTGGCATCATTGTATCCGAAATGGCTTTTTCAGTGCGGATCGCATCCATGATGTCCATGTGCTTGTCTTTGAATGTGGCCAACAGACCATCTTCAAAGTCGCGAACACGGTTCACGGGGATCGCATCGAGATAACCATTCACACCAGCATAGATCGCCACAACTTGTTCTTCAGTTTTGAGTGGCGAGAACTGCGGTTGCTTCAGCAACTCAGTCAAACGTGCACCACGGTTCAACAGTTTTTGTGTCGAAGCATCAAGATCAGAACCGAACTGCGCAAAAGCCGCCATTTCGCGGTATTGTGCAAGCTCACCCTTAATCTTACCAGCCACTTGCTTCATCGCTTTAATCTGAGCAGCAGAGCCCACGCGCGAAACTGATAGACCAACGTTCACCGCAGGACGAATGCCCTGATAGAACAAATCTGTTTCCAAGAAGATCTGACCATCGGTGATCGAAATCACGTTGGTTGGAATATAAGCCGACACGTCGTTCGCCTGCGTTTCAATAACTGGCAGAGCAGTCAAAGAACCAGCACCGAGTGAATCGTTCAACTTGGCAGAACGTTCCAACAAACGAGAGTGGAGATAGAACACGTCGCCAGGATAAGCTTCGCGGCCTGGTGGGCGGCGCAGCAACAAAGACATTTGACGGTAAGCCACAGCTTGCTTGGACAAATCATCGTAAGCAATCAAAGCATGCATACCATTGTCGCGGAAATATTCGCCCATGGTGCAGCCGGTGAACGGTGCAAGATATTGCATCGGTGCTGATTCAGAAGCTGTTGCGGCAACCACGATGGAATATTCCATCGCACCGGCATCTTCCAAAATCTTCACAAACTGCGCAACAGTAGAACGCTTTTGACCGCATGCTACATAAACGCAATACAGTTTTTCTTTATCAGGGCCATTCACGTGAATGGATTTTTGATTGAGAATAGCATCAAGAATAATCGCAGTCTTGCCGGTTTGACGATCGCCAATGATCAATTCGCGTTGGCCACGGCCCACAGGAATAAGAGCATCCACAGCCTTGAGACCAGTCGACATCGGTTCATGCACTGATTTGCGCGGAATGATGCCCGGCGCTTTCACGTCCACGCGGGAACGAAGCTTGGTCTTGATCGGGCCTTTGCCGTCGATAGGATTGCCGAGTGCGTCAACAACGCGGCCAAGGAGTTCTGGGCCGATTGGAACTTCCACAATGGCGCCGGTGCGCTTAACCGTGTCGCCTTCTTTAATGTCGCGGTCATTGCCGAAAATAACCACACCGACATTGTCGGTTTCAAGATTGAGCGCCATGCCGCGAATGCCGCCGGGGAATTCAACCATTTCGCCAGCCTGAACATTATCAAGGCCATAAACGCGGGCAATACCGTCGCCTACGGATAGAACCTGACCAATCTCAGCCACTTCAGCATCCTTGCCGAAATCCTTGATTTGTTTTTTGAGAATTGTCGAAATTTCTGCGGCGCGAATATCCATCAGCCGGTTCCCTTCATAGCAACTTTGAGATTTTGGAGTTTGGTTTTCAGTGAGTCGTCAATCATTGTGGTGCCCACTTTAACAATGAGGCCACCCAGCAATGATGGGTCAATTTGAGTTTCAAGCTTCACGTCCATGCCGAGCTTGGCTTTGAGTGCAGCGCCCAAGTCTTTCAGTTGAGCAGCTGTTAACTTTTCAGCGGACGTCACTTCAGCAACAACTTCACCTTTGGCTTCGGCAACAAGGGCCTGAAAGCTGCGAATCGCATCAGACAAAGCAGGAAGGCGGCGCTTGGCGCACATGAGACGCACGAAATTTAAAGCAAGGCCCGAAAGTTTGGTTTTTGCGGCCAAAGCATCAAGTGCCGTCATTTGATCTTCGGTTTTGAAAACTGGCGATTGCATGAGGCGTTGCAAATCGGTTGATTCGTCTACAAGAGCTTGAAAACCTGCAAGGCCTGCAGCAGTCGCTGGAACCGCTTTTTCTTCAGTTGCAAGGTCAAACAGTGCGTTTGCATAGCGCCCTGCCACTCCGCCGATGATTTGATTTGCCGCCAATTGATCATTTCCGCATAAGTTTTGCTGCGCTTGAGACGCATCGTCCGGCGTTCGCTATCACAGCTGAAAGAGACTCGCAACAAGGCACTGGCGACGGATTGCCGCAATTTGCAAAAATATGGCTGAGATTGGGAAAAATTATAGTCCACGCCAACTCCCATCAATCTCAGCCCTCATAAATTGTCCTGACTGAAACTCTCCAAAGAAGGATAATTTGATGCGAGCCTCCCTTGTCTTGTCTATTTTGTTACTCTCAACCACATTTACGCCCGCCCAGTCAGGCCAGAGGGTCAATTGCAAGGATCTGGACACGGCCATTTCGGCGAATGAAGATTTTGTTGAAATCGCCTTGGGAATCGACGATTTGCCTCTTCCACCCGCTCTCGACATCATAAAGGCGCAGTTAAAGCGCGTTGAGCCTTGGATGACGGCCCCGTTAAAACTCAAAGCCAGAGGGCAAGTCGCTGATATTGAAACAAAAATGAAAGCCGGAGATAATCCAATGGCTGCAGTTGCGGCCATTGAAACCTATCAAACACTCATCGCAGACTTCAAAACTATTCTTCCAACCAGCTACGAGACCGCGATGATGGACTATGTTGGATTTAAAGTATTGAGCCTCACAGCAGCGCAAAATCCAAATTGGGCTGAATTGGCTCTCACAGTGGCGCAAGGTCACGAGAACTGGGATAAGATTAAAGCCACTCTGAAAGACCAAGGCGTGATTGATCTGGTTGACAGCACCCAAACGGCGTTAGACAAATCAATGGCTGCGAAAGATGCAAAGTGGTTAGGTTCAGCCAGTCAAACTCTGCTTGATTCTGTTGATTTGATTGAGCGCCAATCTAAAAACCTAGCAAAAGGGGCTTGTCACTAGATATGAAAATCCTGCTGATTGAAGATGATCAGGCTATTGTTGATTATCTGGCGCAAGGTTTGCGGCAAATCGGCCATGCTGTTGATGTTGTTGTAACTGGCAGGGACGGATTATTTTTAGCAACGGCACCTGATTATGATGTGCTGGTGATTGACCGCATGTTGCCGGAGCTGGATGGTTTAGCAATCGTTCAAACTCTGCGTTCCGCCAAAGTTCAAACTCCAATCTTGTTTCTCACAGCCCTTGGTCGTGTTGATCAACGCGTCGAAGGGTTCACCGCAGGCGGTGACGATTATTTGGTTAAGCCTTTTGCTTTCTCCGAATTTCTCGCACGCATCACAGCTCTCGCGAGACGCCCGCCCTTAGCTAGCGTTGAAACGCAGCTCATGTGTGGCGGGTTGGTGTTGGACCGATTAAAACGAAATGTGACATTCAAATCCACAGAGGTTGAACTGCAGCCGCGCGAATTCATGCTGCTGGAACTTCTGCTTCTCCATAAAGGCGAAGTGCTAACCCGGACTATGCTTCTCGAAAAAGTTTGGGATTTTCATTTTGATCCGCAGACCAATATTGTTGAAACTCATATCAGCAGACTGCGAACCAAGCTGGGTTCGGCCAAAGAAATAATCCAAACTGTAAGGGGCTCAGGCTATGTGGCCCGCGAAATATTTTAGGAGTCGCGCAACGCGACTTGCAGCATTTTATGCAATTTTTTTAGTGATCTCTTTGGTCTTGCTGGGAGCCTTAACAATTTTTCTCGTCGATACTGAGATGGGCATGCAATTTGATCAACGCATCACATCCGAAATGCTGCATCTCAGCAATATTCAAAAGACCAAAGGCACAGAGGCCTTGTTAAATATTTTAAGATCGCAAGAAGCAACTGAGAAAACCCTGCTCTACCGTTACGAAAGCGATGCTCACGATAACATAGTCGGCAATTTTGAGTTGGCTATTCCTCGCCTAGGCTGGGTTGATTTAAATTCAGAACTCACTACTGAACAGGAACAACCTGATCGCTTTCGGGTGTTCACAACTGCAATTTCAGGAGGCAGGCTCAGTATCGCCAGCGATATAGATGAAATTGAAAATGTAAGGGATATTCTAGTAGGTGCATTTTCTGTGGCGGGCTTGGCCGCAGCGCTGCTGGCATTATTGGGTGGGCTTTGGCTAAGCCGCACTGAACAAAAAAATATAAATCAATTGGCCGATACCGCTGAGGCCATAACGGCGGGTGCTTTGAACCAGCGTATGCCAGCCATTGAGAATGGTGACGGGTTAGACCGCTTATCAGTTACACTCAACACCATGCTTGATCGTAACGCAGAGTTGTTGAATGCACAGATTCGTGTGACTAGCGATATCGCCCACGACATTCGAACACCTCTCACGCGGCTGAGACAAAATCTTGAACTCAATGGCAATCTGGAGGCCATCAAAGAAACGGATCGCCTTCTTGATATCTTAAATTCTCTGCTCCGAATTGCCGAACTTGAAGAAGGAGCAAGGCTTTCCAATTTCGAACGAGTGGACTTAAGCGCACTGGCCAAACAAGTGGCCGAAGCTTATGGCTCTGCAGTCGAAGAAATGGGGCGAGACTTCAAAGTAAATGCAACAAGGCCTGTGTGGTGTGATGGCGATAAGACTCTTCTGTTGCAGCTCATGTCTAATCTTGTCGAAAATATAATTGCCCACACGCCGACTGGAACCCATGCCGTGCTGACTGTTGCAGAATCGGACTTAGGGTTTAGTATTTCCGTGGCAGACGACGGTCTCGGAGTTTCAGAAGTTGAAATCGCTAAAATCTTTAAACGCTTCACCCGCTCCGATACGAGTAGAAGAACACGGGGCAACGGCCTGGGCTTGGCATTAGTGGCGGCTATTGCTCATCTCCATGGCGCAAGTGTAACCGCCACAAACCTGAACCCCGGCCTTAAAATCGCGGTGCACTGGCCCAAAAAAAAAGCCCGGACAAAGTGCCGTCCGAGCCCAACTTCTGATGTAGCAAGGGGGTTAGCCCTTACGAATTTGCCTCAAGCTGGTAACGCTTGATTCCCATATCAGCCAAATCGACATGTGTCAGACGGGCATATTGGTTTATAGTGGTCCGTCTGGCTTGCCGCTGCTGAATGCGCTGAACAAAGCCAAAGAGCTTCATTTAGCGTGCCGCGTCTTTTGCGATACGGCTGATGTCTGTGCGTGCAATGCCCAAATCGGCTAATTCACGGTTCGACAGAGATTGCAGTTCAGAAACTGTACGGCTGTAACGCTTCCAAGTGGCAACACGGCTTTTCAATACTTCAAACATAATTATCTTCCTTTCATACATAAGAGCGCTTCGTCTTTGCTCATGCAGCATACTTAGGTGCATCGCAGCAAAATTACCAATGCAAATTTTGCATGGCTCATAATCTCTATTTATTATCATATGTTTACACAATCGTAATAGTGCTGGTTTTTCGACTTTTGTGCTAAAAAAATAGGCGTGAATCTGTTTAAAAAATGGCCAAGAAGCCAAATTTGTCTCGCAATTGCGAAAAGAGCGACATATTGCCAAAAGTTAATTGCTGTTAGCCATAAACCTTCGACGAATATTTACCTATCAAGCTGTAAAATCGCTGAATCGCAGCCTAAACTCCCTTTGAGGGCCGCTGCGCGGGTAGTTAGAGGGTGTGTTTTGTCAGATAATCAATCAAATCAGCTTTTTTCTTTTGATCAGACGCCCTTTTTGCCAGCTGCAACTTCAGCTGCAAACATTGAAAGTCCGAAGGCGGTCTCAAGCGCTAAGGCTTTGGGCCGCGCATTGGCAGCCGCGGGCGAGGCAGCTTACCATTGGACCATTTCGACTGACGAGCTGTCCTGGAGTGAAAATACAAGCGCAGTTTTGGGCTGTCCCATCGAAACCATGCAGAGCGGAAAACGTTTTGCGTCCCTTATGGACGCCGATAATTTAACCAGCCGCTATGACACCGTGATGCGAACCGTAAAATCTGATGATGGCAGTGGGGTTCCGTTTCGTATTGAGTATCAGTTCAAGAGCAATGGCCGCGCCAACGAAAAGTCAATTTGGGTCGAAGATCAAGGTCGCTGGTATGCAGGACCAGATGGCCAACCTGCTGAAGTCTATGGCACCCTCCGCCCGATCAATGATCGCCACTCGCGTGACCAGCATTTAAATTTCTTAGGCAATTGCGATCCCCTGACGGGAATGATGAACCGTGGCCGCATGACCGAAGCTTTAGGTGAAGCCATTTCAGTGGCGGGTCGTGAAATGGGAAATTGTGCTTTTGCCATTGCCGCAGTCAACAATCTGTCCATCGTAAATGAAGCCTATGGGTTTGAAGTTGCCGACGAAGTGATTGTTGCTTTGGGCCGCCGCTTGCGCGAAGTAATGCGCAGTGGCGACGGCATTGCCCGCTATTCCGGCGGAAAATTTGGCATCATTCTGAACAATTGCGACGAAGATGAATTGCGCACTGCATTAGATCGCTTTCTTTCAGTGGCACGTGAAAGTGTCATTGAAACCCAGCATGGTCCGGTCTGGGCCATGCTTTCAATTGGTGCGTTGTGCTTGCCCAGTCACGCGTCTGATGCAAACACCGCAACAGCCCGCGCCGAAGAGGCCCTCAATGAAGCAAGACGCCAACCCTCAGACGGCTATGTGATATTTAAGCCTTCTGAAGTGCGTATAAATGAGCGCAAACTCAATGCTCGCTGCGCCACAGAAATTGTGAAATGTTTGAAAGGCGATCTCTTCAAGCTCGCTTTCCAACCGATCATTTCTGCCGAAACAGGAGAAACTGTTCTCCATGAAGCACTTCTGCGCATGGCAGATGAACAAAGCAACGAACTGATTGCTGCTCAACATTTAATGCCGGTGTCCGAACGTTTAGGCTTGGTGCGGTTGATTGACCGATCGGTCACCCAAATGATTGTTAACACGCTTCATCAATATCCCGATGCCAACTTAGCCATGAATGTATCGGCAACGACCGCCACCGATCCGCGTTGGTACAATCAAATTCTCGAAATCATTTCTGAAAATTCAAATGTTGCCCATCGCCTGACTGTCGAGATAACTGAGACCGTGGCGTTAAGTGATATCGAGGCGACGCGTTATTTTGTCGAAAACCTGCGCGGCTCCGGCTGCAAAGTAGCAATTGATGATTTCGGTGCCGGATACACATCGTTCCGAAATTTACGCGATCTTCAAGTTGATATGATCAAGCTTGACGGAAGTTACTGTAACAATTTACGCGGAAACGCCGAAAATGAATATTTCGTCCGCAGCCTGATTGATATGGGTAAAAAATTTAATCTCAAGACCGTCGCCGAATGGATTGAGAATGAAGATGATGCCAACCTTTTGTGTGAATGGGGTGTCGACTATTTACAAGGTCATTTGTTTGGCACCGCATCAGTCATTCCGCCTTGGACCAAAGCCGAAAATTCATTGTTCGCAATGACACCAAGCATCACGAGCGAGATTGCTGCTCCATCAACTTCTCCAAGTGTTGAAATCATCAGCGCGGTTCAAACTTTGGAAGCCGCTAGTCCAAATGACGAAGAACTGCCACAGGATGTCTTGTTGGACCCAGAGGTTTTTGTAGTTTCAGATGCAACCGAGCAAGTTGAACCAGTGATCGAACCAAGCAGTTTCCAAGAACCGCTCAATTTCGATGGCATTGACGAAAGCATTTCAGCGCTGAAATTGACATTGGACTCTTTACGCTTTTCTACGCTCGAAACTGGATATGAAGCTATAACAGACCGCGACGCCGCCTAACTACTTCGTAATCGCTTCTAATTTCTGTTGCATTGCCGCAAGTTGATCTTTGAGTGTTTGTAAATCATCTTTGCTTGACGCGGCTGGAGCTGGCTTTGAAGTTTCGGGCGCGGCGGCAGCAGTTCCACCCATCATCGATGCAAACGGATTAAACACTTTCATGGCATCATTGAACATGACCATGTTGCGTTTGGCTTGATCTTCCATACCTTTAAAAGCATCGCCAACACCCACAGCTTCCAACACTTGTTTGCGCAGCTTATCTTGTTCCTTCATCAAATTATCGAGCGAGAGTTCTAAATACCCAGGCACCAAGCCTTGCATACTGTCACCATAAACACTGATGAGCTGGCGCAGGAAATTGACGGGCAATAATGTTTGAGCGCCTTTGCTTTCTTCTTCAAAAATAATCTGGGTCAAAACTGAGCGGGTAATATCTTCGCCCGTCTTTGCATCATAAACTAAAAAATCAGCGCCGGCTTTTACCATCAACGCCAAATCGTCCAGTGTGACGTAGGTGCTGGTTGCTGTATTGTACAATCGGCGGTTGGCATATTTCTTAATCACTGTAGCCGACTTGGCTTGGCTCTTCTCTTCACTCACAATTCACTCTCCCAAACGTTTCAAACTTTCGAAAAAATCTGCGCCTTGCAGCGCACAATAGCAAGTGCAAAAAACGCTCGCAACTGCACCCACTTGCCTGCTAAGGTTTGCTCATTCAACAATCCGGAGCGCCTTATGTCACACGATATCGTCATTGTATCAGCAGCCAGAACCCCCGTGGGCACATTCAATGGCGCATTTGCCAGCCTTACAGCAGCCCAACTTGGAACCGTGGCTTTAAAAGCTGCGATGGAGCGTGCCGGATTAGAGCCAAGCCTGATTGATGAAGTAATTTTAGGACAAGTCCTTACCGCAGCGCAAGGCCAAAACCCGGCGCGCCAAGCGGCCGTGCATGCTGGCCTTCCTAACACTGCACCAGCGTGGGGCATGAACCAACTTTGTGGTTCTGGTTTACGCGCTGTGGCTTTAGGCATGCAACAGATTGCAACGGGTGATGCCAAGATTGTTGCCGCTGGCGGCATGGAATCGATGAGCAGAGCGCCTCATGCCCAACATTTGCGCGACGGCGTGAAGATGGGTGATTATCAAATGATCGACACCATGATCCGCGACGGATTGTGGGATGCCTTCAACGGTTATCACATGGGCACCACAGCGGAAAATGTTGCAGCCAAATGGCAGATTACAAGAGACCAGCAAGATGCATTTGCGGTTGCTTCACAAAACAAAGCCGAAGCAGCCCAAGCCGCCGGTAAATTTAAAGATGAAATTTGCAGCGTCACTATTTCGGGCCGCAAGGGCGATGTGGTGGTGAGCGATGATGAGTACATCAAGAAGGGTGTAACGCTTGATGGCATTGCCAAGCTCCGCCCCGCTTTTCAAAAAGATGGTACGGTAACCGCCGCCAATGCTTCGGGAATCAATGATGGCGCAGCAGTTGTCATTTTAATGAGTGCGGCTGAAGCCAAATCGCGTGGCCTTGAACCATTGGGCCGCATTGCCTCTTGGGCCAGTGTGGGTGTTGATCCTGCAATCATGGGCTCAGGTCCAATTCCAGCGTCGCGTGCTGCTTTAAAAAAAGCCGGATGGAACGCTGCTGATCTCGACGTGATTGAAGCCAATGAAGCCTTTGCGGCCCAAGCCTGTGCTGTGAACAAAGACATGGGTTGGGACACTTCAAAAGTAAACGTCAATGGCGGTGCCATTGCCATAGGTCATCCGATTGGCGCTTCAGGTGCCCGCGTGCTCACCACCTTGCTTTATGAAATGAAACGCTCCAACGCCAAGAAGGGCTTGGTCACTTTGTGCATCGGTGGCGGCATGGGCGTTGCCATGTGTGTGGAGCGCTAAACTTTGCCAGACATCAAGTCGGAACACTTAAACACTTCTGATTTGCAAGCCGTGCAGGACGCTGGGCTTATCGACCAAGCCCTGCACGACAAAATTTCTGAATTTCTGCAAACGCGAAACGCGCCAAAACTGCAGCCACGTTTTGATTTAACCCATGTGTTGTGGTATTTGGGTGCTTTGATCATCATTGGTGCCATGGGCATCTTCACCAATGATGCGTTTAACCGTATGGGCGGCTGGGCGCTGACCGCATGTGGTTTAATTTATGCTCTCGTTGCCTTTGCTGCCGGTCGAAATCTTTGGACGAAAAAAGATTTAAAAATTCCGGGGGGCCTTCTCATAGCGGTTGCCGTCTCCATGGTGCCCATGATTGTTTATGGAATTCAAGATGCGCTGGACTTGTGGAAATATGCGCAAGGCGATCCGGGCGAATATCACAATTTTTATCCTTATATAAATGGCAGCTGGATTTATATGGAGGCTGCAACCATCGCGGTTGCTGCGATTGTCGCCTATTTTTATCGCTTCCCATTTATACTCGCAATTGCCGCAGTTGCTCTCTGGTTTCTATCAATGGATCTGGCCATTTGGTTTACGGCTGGCCCCGACCATTACAGCGACTATGAAACACGGCGCACGGTATCAATTGTTTTAGGTCTAATCATCATGGCCGCCAGTTGGGCGCTCGACTTAAAAAAACGCGGCGGTGCTGACATGACCTTCTGGTTGCATATCGCAGGCGCTGCCGCATTCTGGGGCGGGCTCACCATGTCTGATGGCGGAACTGAACTGCAAAAGTTTTTATATCTACTTATTAATATCGCACTCCTCGGATTTAGTATTTTTGTGAACCGCAGAATCTATGCGGTGTTCGGTGGCCTTGGCATCGCCACTTATCTTGGCAATCTGGCGTTTAATATTTTCAAAGACATGATCCTGTTTTCGTTTGCGCTGTCTGCAATTGGCTTGCTGATTATTTATCTAGGCCTCCTGCTTCACCGCAATAGAAACCGCCTGGTGGCTGCACTAGACGAAAATCTTCCAGCATTTCTAAAGCGCCTCAAGCCAGCATCGTCCCGATAAAATCTTCCTGCCTGCGCGCTTTGCAAAACGACCGACTTGGTGTAGCCATTGTGACACGCCGTAAAATATAAATGGGAGAGCAAGATGAGCAGGATCGCAGTGGTAACAGGTGGCACCAGAGGAATTGGTGCTGCAATCTCAAAAGCCCTCAAAGCACAAGGCTGCAAAGTTGCCGCAATTTACGCAGGCAACGACGAAGCCGCTGCAAAATTTAAAGCAGACACTGGCATTGCTGTGTATAAATGCGATGTCTCGTCTTACGACACCTGTGCCGCTACTTTGAAAACCATCGAAACTGAAATTGGTGCTATAGATATTTTGGTCAACAATGCTGGCATCACCCGCGATGCTATGTTTCACAAAATGACGCCGCAACAGTGGCAAGAAGTTATGAGCACCAATCTCAATTCGCTGTTCAATATGACCCAACCAATCTGGGGCGGAATGCGCGACCGCAATTTTGGCCGCATCATTTGCATCTCTTCGATCAACGGTCAAAAAGGCCAAATGGGCCAAGCCAATTATGCAGCGGCCAAAGCTGGTGAAATTGGGTTTGTAAAATCATTGGCCCAAGAAGGGGCTGCGAAGGGCATTACGGTGAATGCAATTTGCCCAGGATATATCGCGACCGAAATGGTGATGGCGGTTCCGCAGGAGGTGCGTGAAAAACGCATTCTACCTCTAATCCCGGTTGGTCGTTTGGGTGAGCCAGAAGAAATTGCGCGCTGTGTCGCTTTCCTCGCGGCTGATGATGCTAGCTTCATTACTGGAGCCACATTGAGTGCCAATGGCGGGCAATATATGGTCTAGCCCATGAGCGAAGCATTGCGGCTCAGAGCCGAAAATTTAGGCTGTGAACGCGGCGGCAGGTTGGTTTTTGACCATGTGAATTTTGAGCTGCGTGCGGGCGAGCTGATGGAATTGCGCGGTCCGAACGGGGCGGGAAAATCCTCGCTCCTGCGTCTCTTGGCTGGCCTCAATATACCTGCCGCTGGATCTGTCGTGTTGGAAAATGCTGGCGCCGATGCCACACTCCCCGAACAGTCACATTATATTGGTCACGCCGAAGCCAATAAGCCAGCGCTTACTGTTTTGCAGAATTTGAAATTTTGGGCGGACGTTTTAGGTGGCACTGAAATTACCAATGCGCTTTCTACTTTTAGTCTACAGGCTCTGGCGGACGATCAAGCATTGCTTTTATCGGCTGGCCAGAAACGTCGCTTAGCGCTGGCTCGGCTCATCGCAGCAAAGCGCCCCGTTTGGCTTCTGGACGAGCCGACAGTTGGCCTCGACGCAACATCTATCGGCCAGTTGCAAGCTGTAGCCGCAGCACATCTAGATGCGGGGGGGATGATAATCGCGGCCACTCACACCGAGCTTGGCATGAAGTCAGCTCGGCATTTGCAATTAGGACCTGTGAGATAATGCGCAACGCCATAACGGCTCTGTTGAAGCGCGATTTTGCATTGGCAAAAAGCCAAGGTGGCGGGTTGGGCGCAGCACTCGGATTTATACTTTCCGTAATCGTATTGGTGCCTTTGGCTTTAGGCCCCGACCAAAATTTATTACAACGGATTGCCCCCGGAATCATGTGGCTGGCATTGTTACTATCTGTGTTGTTGACTGCCGACCGAATGTTCCAGCAAGATTATGAGGACGGCTCACTGGATGTGCTGTTGATGGCCAAAATCCCGTTTGAACTTGTCACGCTCACCAAAGCAATTGCACATTGGTTGATTGTAAGCCTGCCGCTGGCGGTGATCACTCCACCATTGGGTTTGCTTCTCAACATTGATATAGGCCAATTGCCAATTTTATGGATGGCCATGTTTATAGGCTCTCTTGCACTTTCAATGCTTGCAAGCATTGGCGGCGCTGTGACGGCTGGTTTGCGCCGCGGTGGGCTTCTGGTATCGCTTTTGATTTTGCCACTTTACGTGCCGGTTTTGATATTCGGCATTGCCGCAGGCTCCACAAATCTGGGGCCAAACAGTTCCGATTCAGCATTGCTTATGCTAATTGCTCTAACGATTATGAGTCTTGTTGTGGCACCTTGGGCCTGTGCTGCAGCATTAAAAGCCTACCTCCGATAGGAACTATGATGCAGCAATTTGCCAACCCCGCCCGCTTTCTTAAACTTGCCAATGCGGCCCTCCCATTTTTATGGAGCATAACGGCGACACTTTTTGTCGTCGGGCTATATGGAGCCTTCATCAGCAGTCCTGCTGATTATCAGCAGGGGGAAACTGTCCGCATCATGTATGTGCATGTGCCAGCGGCCTCACTTGCGTTGATGATTTATGTTGCCATGGCTGTGTTCAGTGCCATTGCCATAGTTTTTCGCCATCCACTCGCTGATACCGCCGCAAAAGCTGCAGCACCCATTGGGGCAGTTTATTGTTTCTTGGCACTGGCCACAGGCTCCCTCTGGGGCAAGCCCATGTGGGGCACGTGGTGGGTGTGGGATGCAAGGCTCACCTCTATGTTTGTCCTGATGCTTTTATATTTAGGCTATATGGCCATTTGGCAAAGCATCGAAGAACCGCACCGGGCCGCGAGCATTGCCCGCATTGTTGCAATTGTGGGCGTGATCAATGTGCCCATCGTCAAATTTTCTGTGAATTGGTGGAACACGTTGCATCAACCTGCCAGCATTATCAAAATGGGCGGGCCTACAATCGCGGGATCTATGTTATGGCCACTTCTAACAATGATGGCCGCTTTTGGTTTTTTATTTTTAGGGCTGCATCTTGTTTCGATGCGAAGCGAAATTGCAGCGCGAAAATTGCGCCAAGCTCGCCTTACGGAGATCGGAGTTTCTGATGGATTTTAGTGCGGCCCACGCGGGGTTTGTATTTGCATCATATGCTTTGACGGCTTTGTGTTTGGTGGGCTTGGGATTTTATATTTTTAGCAGAGACCGCGCTCAAGCAAAGCTCCTCAAATCGCGCAAGGTCAATTCAGATACATGACCCGAAAGAAATCGCCACGCGCCACTCTCATTCCAGTCCTCCTGTTTCTGGGGTTTGCTGGCTTTGCTTGGTTTGGTTTGGCCCATGACCCTAAAATGATCCCATCGGTCCTCATCGGAAAACCCATTCCAGAATTTAATTTAGCGGCACTCGCCAACTTAGACTTGCCCGCCCTTGCAAGTGCTGACCTCAAGAAAGGCAAAGTAACACTCGTGAACGTCTGGGCTTCTTGGTGTGCACCTTGCCGCGAGGAACAGCCCTTACTGTTGGAACTGGCCAAACGTGGCGACTTACAAGTGGTGGGCATCAACAACAAAGACGACCCCGAAAATGCTCGTAGCTTTCTTGGCACCATGGGCAATCCATTTTCTGCAATTGGTGTCGACCCCACTGGCCGCACCACGATTGATTTTGGAACCTACGGCGTCCCGGAATCATTTTTGGTCGATGGCCAGGGGATCATCAGATACAAAATTATCGGTGGCATCACCGCGCAAATGCTGAATGTCGATCTGCCGCGCGAAATTGCAAAAGCGGCAAAGCCGTTAAATTAAATTTTACGGCGCAACTTCATTTTAACAGGTTCAACGGCAGGCACCTTATCATCTACCTTGTCCATTTCTTCAGCCAAAGCACCGAGTGAATCAATCACCGTGCGCCGGTCTACAGCCGAAAACATTGATAACATTTTCTTGTCAATTTCTTCAGCACCTGATTGCGATGCCTTCAACATTTTCTTGCCGACAGGGGTCAGTCTTATCGCATTTGTGCGGGCGTCTTCCTTAGACCTGCGGCGCTGCAAATAACCTTGCGCCATCAGCCGCGCCACAAGGTCGGCCAAAGTGGAGCGATCAATGCCCGTAATTTTCACTAACTCTGTTTGGCTCTTGCCTTCGTTACTATCCACAGCTGACAGAACCGTAAACTGACGATGCGTCAGGCCAGTTTTTCCAACTTCATCCATATAAAGGTGGACCGAATACTGAACCGCACGTTTCAAAAGATGCGAGAATGACCTTGTAAATTGTTTGGTATCTTTAGTTGCCGACATCGTATTTCCCTGTTCCCCGCCAATCGCCCTCCCCGGAAGAGCGACCAACACTTACCCTGTTTTATCAGGGCGAAAAATTCTTGTGCTTCAGAAAGCCTGCGAGTCCTAGCGAGTCATTGTGAGTACGGCAAGCAAAAACTCTAGCGCCTCTGAAAGCCCTTCCACCTAGATACAATTTTCAGGGAAACACAAGCCTTGACAGAAAGAATTTTAATTCCGCAGTACACGGATTATCAGTCTGCGGATGGTATTTTTTTGGACTCTTCGTCCTTCATATGGCGCGCCATAAAAGGAGCGTTCGCAACTGCAAACAAAAATGTTAATCCGAGGATGCCAAAGGCTTTGAATGAAACCCAATAGTCGGGTGTGAACCGCCTGATGATTTCATTAATGACAGCAAGGCCTATAAACAAAAATGCCCACCGATAAGTTAAAACTCGCCAAGCCTTGTCTGGAAGCTCCAATGCCTGACCCATAATGTTTTTAATAAAACTCTGCTTGAAAAATAAACCGCCGAGTAATACCGCCGCAAAAAATAAATTGATAATTGTCACTTTTATTTTCAGAAAAAATTCGTCCTGAAAATAAAGTGTCAAACCGCCAAACACGCCAACAATCAACGCAGTGATCAGGAGCATTTTGGCCACGGCGCCTGTTAGAAAATAGGTGACAAGAACTGAGATCAAGGTGGCTGCCATTAAAACACCTGTGGCCCATAAAAACTTTTCATGTGAATCGCCACGATAAAACCAATTAGTCATAAAGAATGCGAGCAATGGAAACAGGTCAATCAATGTTTTTTGGCCTTGGCTCAACGGGGCTTTAGTCATCAGTTTTCAAATCCTGCAATTGCGCGAGAAAATGCCTGCGCATCAAATGGCTGTAAGTCGTCAATGCCTTCACCCACACCAATGGCGTGAATCGGCAATTTAAATTTCTCGGCAATCGCTACTAAAATACCGCCCCGCGCAGAACCATCTAATTTTGTCATAATAAGGCCGGTGACCCCTGCAACTTTAGTAAACACATCGGCTTGTGCCAAAGCGTTCTGACCGGTGGTTGCATCCAGCACCAACAACACCGCGTGAGGGGCAGCTGCATCTTGCTTTTTAATGACACGTACAACCTTGTCGAGTTCGTCCATAAGATACGCTTTATTCTGCAACCGCCCAGCAGTGTCGATGAATAATATATCTGTGCCATCTTCGCGTGCTTGTTTGAGGGCGTCGAAAGCCAGCCCTGCGGAGTCTGCTCCAATGGCCGCACTTTTGGTGGTGGCCCCAATGCGTTTGCCCCACACTGTAAGCTGCTCAACGGCTGCTGCGCGGAATGTGTCGCAAGCTGCAAACATCACTTTAAAACCTTCTGCTGCTGCGATGGAGCCTAGCTTTCCGATTGTCGTCGTTTTGCCGGAGCCATTAACGCCCACAACCAAAATCACAAATGGTTTTTCCGAGCCAAAATTAAACGGCACTTCAACAGGCTTCAAAACGCGGGCCACTTCTTCAGCCAGAATTTTTTTGACCTCTTCAGGGTCAATTTCCTTATCATAACGCCCGTGCGAAACTGCTGCGATAATCCGCTCAGAAACCGCTATGCCAAGATCGGCTTGGATCAAGGTGTCTTCAAGTTCCTGCAACGTGTCCTTATCAAGTTTGCGCTTGGTAAAGATCGCGGTGATCGAACCCGTAATTGATTTTGAAGATTTTGAGAGGCCTTGCGTAAGCCTGGAAATCCAGCCGCTGCGTTGCGGCGCTGGCTCAACTGCAACAGGAGCAGGAGCAGGTGGTGGGGGCGGCGGCGGCGCAATATAAACCTCCTCCACAATTTCCACAGGTGGCGGCGGAGGGCTTGGTTTTTTAACTGCGGGCTTGGGCTTGGCAACTGCCGGAGGTGCCACTTTTTTGATTGGCACAGGCTTTTTTTGTTCGGGCTTTTTAAGCTCGGTTTTTTTAGGCTCGGGCTTTTTTACCACCTGCTTCTTCGGCGGCGGCTCAACAGCTTTGGCTTTAGATTTAGGCGCAGACTTTGTTTTCTCAACTTTTTTCGGCGCAACTTTCTGGGCCTTAGCTTTAGGCAGAGTAACTTCAACCACGGGCTCGGGCGCAGGCAACGCAATTTGTACGTCTTCAACGACAGCCAGCTCTTCAGCAGGCTTACCGGTGATGCGATTAAATAGTTTCTTGAAAAATCCAGCCATCACATCCCCACATGCAAATACGAACTTGAAGCGCTGTGAACCCGCGCTTGCACCACAGCGCCGGGAACCATGGCAGTCTCGAATTTCGCCAGTGCAAAATGCTCAGTGCGACCTTGGGTCGGCGTTTCCACCAGCACCGCACGTGATGCGCCGACTTCACGCGTCAAGAAACTTTCTAAACGCGCTTCACCTTTGGCGCGAAGCATGGCTGCACGTCGCTTGATGACACCCTGTTCCACCATCGGCATTTTGGCCGCAGGCGTATCGGGCCGCGACGAATACGGAAACACATGCAAATAGGTGAGCCCGCACTCATCAACAATCTTCATGGAGTTTTCAAACATCTCGTCGGTCTCAGTCGGAAAACCCGCAATGATATCGGCGCCAAAAACCATGTCAGGGCGCTTGGCGCGTAAAGTTTCACAAAACTCAATCGTGTGTTCACGAGAATGCCTGCGCTTCATGCGCTTCAGAATCATATTGTCACCTGATTGCAGTGAAAGATGAAGATGAGGCATCACCCGTAAGTCCCCTGTAATCACTTCAACCATCTCGTCATCAGCTTCGATTGAATCAATTGAAGAAAGTCGCAAACGTTTGAGATCAGGCACCGAATTTAAAATACGCGCCAACAGTGAACCAAGCTTGGGCGCACCCTCTAAATCAGCGCCCCACGATGTGAGGTCAACCCCAGACAACACAACTTCCGCATGGCCCATGGCCACCAAGCGCCGAATTTGTTCAACAGCATCAGCAATTGGCACCGAGCGCGAATTGCCACGACCAAATGGAATGATGCAAAATGTGCAGCGGTGGTCACAGCCATTTTGCACTTGAACAAAAGCCCGCGTGCGGCCCGTCAATTGATCAATCATCGGCGGGCGGGTTTCGCGCACAGTCATAATATCAGAGACATCAATACGCGGGCGATTGCTTCCTACCAACCATGATGACGCTTGCAATTTTTCTTCATTGCCCAAAACGCGCGAAACTTCAGGCATGGCAGCAAACATCTCAGGATCAGTCTGTGCGGCACAGCCTGTTACAATAATCTGAGCATCTGGCTGTTCTTTGTGAGCTTTACGAATAGCTTGGCGGGCTTGGCGCGTGGCCTCTGCTGTCACCGCGCAGGTGTTAAAGATGATCGCATTTTCGAGGCCTGCCTTTTCTGCGTGGCCACGCATGATTTCAGATTCAAATGTGTTGAGCCGACAGCCGAATGTTTGCACCTCGGTCATACCAGCATTCCTTCAGGCAACACACCTTCAAAATCATAAGCCGCAGGCCCGGTCATCAAGATATGCCCATCGTGCTCGCGCACAGACAAAAACAAATCGCCACCCGGCAACGTAATCCGGCAGGCCGCATCAATAATTTTAATGCGGTGGCCTGCCGCCATCACGGCACAAGCCGCCGTGCCGCACGCTTGGGTGAGGCCAGCTCCACGTTCCCACACCTTTAAAATCACATGATCCCGGGCCACAACTTTTGCCAAAGAGATATTGGCGCGTTCAGGAAATAGCGGATGGTTTTCCAGCATCGGCCCGGAACGACTGAGATCAATCACATCCAAATCTTTCACCCAGAAAATGCAATGCGGATTGCCTACATTCACAACTGAGGGTGAGTGAATGAGCGGCGCATCAATCGGCCCAATTTGCAATTCAATGTGGCGCGTATCGGCAAAAGGTTCAGACAGCGGAATATCTTTCCAGCCAAATTTCGGCAGCCCTTGATCAATCGTCACCATTTTATCGCCTGCCTTAGTGGCAATCAAAAATCCGCCTTTGGTATCGATGGTCGCTGTGTCTTCGCCGGTTTCATTGAAAATAATATCGGCAATGCAACGCGAAGCATTGCCGCAAGACGGAACCTCGCCACCCTCAGCATTCCAAATCCGCATCCGCACATCAGCCACCAAAGATTTTTCGAGCACAATCAGCTGATCACAGCCAATGCCAGTCTTGCGGTCCGCAATGGCGCGGGCCTGAACTTCGGTTATGGCGATGGGTTTCTTGCGGGCGTCTAAAACCACAAAATCATTGCCAAGACCGTTCATTTTCCGAAATGCGAAAGTCATATGCGCCTTATATGAGCAAAGCGTCGAAAAAAGCTAGCCGCCAGAATTTACCCGTGCCAAGTTGGGGTATGACGACACAAAGCTCCCCTCGCATAAACCCATGGATTGTTGTGTGGCTGTGTTTTGCCACGCTCTCCATTGTCATGTCGGCCCGCCAGTCGGTTTCGATCATGACCGATGAATGGGTGCGCGATTTAGGCTGGTCAAAAACCTTCATCGGTTCTGGTCAATCCGTGGCCTTTATCGTGATGGGTTTCTTTTCACCCGTGGCTGGCAATCTGGCAGATCGTTACGGGGCGCGCGCCATGCTCACGGCAGGGCTTCTCACAGTTTCGGCTGGCTTTTTAGCGTTTGCCACGGTGCCTGTCGCTGGGTTTTACATCTTGGCTTATGGGGTTCTGGCCGGCATAGGCTTTGCCACGGCGAACGCGCATTTAGTTTCCACAGCGCTTGCTAAACTGTTCAAAGAAAATCGTGGTCTGTCGAATGGCATTGCCAATTCCGGCTCCACCGTGGGGCAGTTTGTCACCGTGCCGCTGCTCACGTTAAGTTTGGGATATTTTTCATGGCGCTGGTCCATGCTGGCTGTTTCAATCAGCTGTTTGGTGATGGCGGGCATCGTGTGGTGGGTGCTCAAGCCCACCACCGAAGAAGCTGCCATGAAATCCGAAACAATTTCCGATGAGCCCTTAGCGGCTCGACTAAAATTTCTCGCAACCAACTCTACCTTTCATATTTTATTTTGGAGCTTTTTCATTTGTGGCATCACCACCACAGGGGCCATAGAAACACATTTTCTGCCCTACGCGGCATTCTGCGGTTTTCCGCCAGTGCCCGCCTCTGGGATTTATGCGTTGACGGCCGCGCTGAATTTTTGCGGCATGTTTGCAGCCGGCTATTTGACCGACCGCATGAATCGCCCACTTTTGTTGGGCAGCATTTACATCATGCGCTCATTTTCATTTATTGTGCTCATGTATGTGGGCACGTCATATGAAATGATGTTCCTGTTCGCAGTGATCTACGGAATTTTCGATTATTCAACTGTGCCGCCCACTGCAAGTTTGGTGGCTTCGCATCTGGGCCTCAAAATCATGGGGCTGGCCATGGGCTTGGTTTCAGGCGGCCATGCCTTGGGAGGGGCCGTGGGAGCTTTTGCGGGCGGATATTTGTTTGATCTCTTTGCCAGATACACTGAAATGTGGTGGTTGGCCTTTGGCACGGCGGTGCTGGCAGGTTTGATGGTGTTCACATTGCGCGAGAACCGAGGGCAGGCGAGCGTGGAGATGGCGGAAGCGCATTAAGCACTCCGTCGTTTGCCAGCCCCCCATACTCGTCATCCCTGCGAAAGCAGGGACCCAGCTTTGATCCGCGTGCGGAGTTAGAAGTGAAGCTGGGCCCCTGCTTTCGCAGGGGTGACGGAGTGTGGGAACTGTGCTAATGATCTTTTATGAATATCACTTTTGAAACAGAACTTGAATCCGACGGTCGCTGGATTGCCGAAGTGCCCGAGCTCGCGGGTGTGCTGGCCTATGGGGCCACGGAAATGGAAGCTGTTGTCAGAGCTGAAGCGCTAGCGCTTCGTGTTCTAGCTGAACGCATTGAACATGGTGAATCACGTCCGATGGACGTTCGGATTGTTGTCGCCGCTGCATGAGCAGATTTCCAGCAACCAAAGCCAAACGGGTTTTGATCTATAAAGTTCATTGGAACGATAATCATGGTTTATGAGAGCGAGCTTCCTGACACTCAACTGGAAAGAATGAAAGTGTTAGAGAACCTTCTTATAGCCCGCGCTACTGGAGACGTAACTGGAAACACAGGCACTTATGAATTTTTGCGTTCCGAACTTATGGCCGATACTCAAATCAAGAATCTGCTTCCTGAATTTATTCGGACATGTCGGTCACTTGATGTTTTTTGGTCCCATATCAAAGGCATTGCTAGTGGCACAGGTTCCTGGGCGACACGCAGAGAATTCATAAGTAAGGCATTTACACCCATCATGGATTTCCTTGAGGGTAAGAACCGCGGCCCGGGTGATAATGTTGTTTCCGATGCATTGAGCACATTCGATGCAGATGGCGTACATGTAGTTTGGGCAAAGGCGCTAGATCGCCGAAACTCCGATCCAGAAGGTGCAATTACAATAGCCCGAACGCTACTTGAAACAATTTGCAAAAGAATTCTCGATGAACGACATTCAATTTATACTGACAGAGAAGACTTACCCAAACTTTATTCAATGACCGCTAAACTTCTCAATTTGGCTCCGGATCAGCATAGTGAAGAGCCAATCAAGGCTATATTGGGCGGTGCAATGACGTTGGTCAACGGAATCGGAACATTGAGAAATAGACTGAGTGATTCACATGGCCGTGGCGGTAAGCCAGTCAAACCGTCTGCTCGTCATGCTAAATTAGCGGTTAACATGGCGGGTGCATTGGCTACGTTTTTGGTAGAGACACATTTGACATCCTCCACCACTTCCCCTAAGCCGACCACATTCTAAGACGCTTTTCAAACGTCTCGAGGCTTTTTGCACATGGGGCTGTTGTTCCCGGGAGGCACCGAGCCCACATCCGGCAGCGAGTTTCGCTCCCGGGTGGTTTTTCGTTTGATGTGCTCTTAACCTTCTCCCCTTGCGGGAGAAGGTGGATTGCGCCTCTTGGCGCAAGACGGAAGAGGGGGCTGGTGGCTACGAGCACAACTGCCAACAGCCCCCTCTCCCGTCACTCACTTTGTGAGTGATTCGCTCCCCCGCGAGGGGGGAGGATTGTAGGACGTGTAGTTGAGAAAGAATGTTTGAAACTTTAAGCGATCGTCTGTCTGGCATATTCGATAAACTCACCGGCCGCGGTGCGTTGTCGGAGGCTGATGTCGATACGGCCATGCGCGAAGTGCGCCGGGCATTGCTTGAGGCTGACGTGGCGTTGGAAGTTGTAAAAGCCTTCACCGAAAAAGTTCGCTCACTTGCGGTGGGTGCGGATGTTGTAAAATCCATCAAGCCCGGCCAGATGGTTGTGAAAATTGTTCACGATACTTTGGTGGAAACTTTAGGCTCTGATCAATCGGCGTTAAATTTACGGGCTTCGCCGCCTGTGGCGATTTTGATGGTGGGCTTGCAAGGCTCTGGCAAAACCACCACCACGGCGAAAATCGCCAAGCGCCTGACTGAGCGTGAAAAGCGCAAAGTTCTGATGGCCTCGCTCGATACGCGCCGCCCTGCTGCGCAAGAGCAACTCGCCATCCTGGGCACCCAAGTTAAAGTCGATACGCTGGCCATCGTCAAAGGCGAGACGCCACTTCAAATCGCTAAGCGTGCGATGAGCCAAGCCCGCAAAGGCGCTTATGATGTGGTGCTGCTGGACACGGCGGGCCGCCTGCACATTGATGAGGAATTGCTGGCCGAGGCTGCCGCCGTTCGCGATATTTGTAAGCCCAAAGAAACGCTGCTCGTTGTCGATGCCCTCACAGGTCAAGATGCTGTCAACCTCGCGCGGTCCTTCGACGAAAAAATCGGCATAACCGGCATCGTGCTGACGCGTATTGATGGCGATGGCCGTGGCGGTGCAGCCCTTTCCATGCGGGCTGTGACTGGTAAACCGATCAAGCTGATGGGTACAGGCGAAAAGCTTGATGGCCTCGAAGATTTCCACCCCGACCGTATTGCAGGCCGCATCCTCGGCATGGGCGATGTGGTGTCTCTGGTTGAACGCGCGGCCCTTGATATTGACCATGACAAGGCCAAGAAAATTGCTGAGCGCATGCGCAAAGGCGCATTTGATCTGAACGATCTTGCTGATCAACTGCGCCAGATTGAAAAGCTGGGCGGCATGGGCGGCATTATGAACATGCTGCCCGGCATGGGCAAAGTGAAAAAGCAAATGGAAGGCATGGACCTTCAGAAAAAAGTTTTCAATCATCAACTCGCCATCATCAGCTCGATGACCAAGCAAGAGCGCCGCAATCCTAAGATCATGGATGGCAAGCGCAAAAAGCGCGTGGCCGCTGGCTCTGGCACCAAGGTGGAAGAAATTAACAAGCTGCTCAAAATGCACCAGCAAATGGCTGGCATGATGAAGCAGATGGGCCAAGGCAAAGGGATGCTCGGCAAAATGATGGGCGGCGGGGCTGCACCATCAGAAGCAGAAATGGAAAAAATGCAAGCCGAGCTCGCAGGCCTAGACCCCAACGCGCTGCCCGACGACATGAAAGAATTACTCAACGCACCCCCTTCAATGCCCGCATTGCCGGGCTTGGGTGGAGCGAAGCTACCAGGTTTGGGGGGGCTGCCCGGTTTGGGCGGCTCACCGTTCAAAGGTTTTCCCGGCTTCGGGAAGAAGAAATAATTTAATCAAATAGGAGAACTACACTATGTCACTTAAAATCCGCCTTGCTCGTGCAGGCTCCAAGAAGCGCCCTTATTACCACATCGTTGTTGCTGCGGCGACTTCACCGCGCGATGGCAAATTCATCGATGTGATCGGTGCGTTCAACCCAATGTTGGCCAAGGACGCGGTTGACCGCGTGAAGCTCGACGGCGTGAAAGCTGCTGAGTGGATGAAGAAGGGTGCGCAACCAACTGACCGTGTTCTGCGCTTCCTCGATGCAATTGGTGTGGCCAAGCGCCCTGTGCGCAACAATCCTACCAAAGCACTTCCGGGTAAGAAGCGTTTGGAGCGTGAAAAGCTTGTTGCTGATGCCCTTGCAAAAGTAGCAGCCGCTGAGGCCGCTGCCGTTGCTGCTGCAAAAGCCGCTGTTGAAGCAGCAGCCGCTGCCGCCGCAGAAGCCGCCGCTGCACCAGTTGAAGCCCCTGCTGAAACACCAGCTGCTTAAATCCAAATGACGCCGCGTGATCATATTCGCGTTGGCGTTATAATTGGCGCACATGGAATTCGCGGTGAAGTGAAATTAAAAAGCTTCACCGCTGATCCCAAAGCCATAGCAACCTATGGCCCGCTAGTTTCGGCCACTGGCGAAATATTCGAAATAACCCGCCTAAAATTACAAGTCGAAGATTTCATCTGCACACTGAAGAATATTTCAGACCGCAATAAAGCCGAAACCTTAAAAGGCACCGAGCTTTTCATCACCCGTGCTCAATTGCCTAAAGATGAACTCTATTTGCATGATCTCATCGGCGCACCCATATTTAATGGCGAAACCACACTCGGCACCATCATCGGTTTTGAAAATTTTGGTGCGGGAGATTTGGTCGATGTGAAAATTGAGGGCCGCAACAATACGGTGCTGATCCCTTATAACAAAACTTTCATTATTGAAGCATCGAAAGATAAAGTGATCGCCAATTTACCTGATGATTATCTCGATGAAGGCAAACAACCATGACCTTCCACGCCACCATCCTCACGCTTTTCCCAGATATGTTTCCCGGAACACTCGGTCATTCCCTCGCTGGCAAAGCCTTGAGCGAAGGTAAATGGGGCGTTGATGTCCATGACATTCGTAGCCACACCGCAGACCGCCACCGCACCGTGGATGATCACCCCGCAGGCGGTGGCGCAGGCATGATCCTGAAGCCGGATATTCTTGCCCGCGCCATTGATGCCACCCCGCATAAAGGTCCGCGCCTGCTCATGAGCCCCCGCGGTATTCCGTTCACCCAAAGCCTTGCACGCCAATTGGCGGCAGGCGAAGGCTGCATGATTATCTGTGGCCGCTTTGAAGGTTATGATGAGCGCGTGATTAAAAGCCGAAACCTACAAGAAGTGTCCATCGGCGATTTTGTGTTGTCTGGCGGCGAGCCAGCAGCCCTCACGATGCTGGACGCCATTATCCGGCTTTTGCCTGGTGTCATGGGCCATGACGAAAGCCACGCCGAAGAAAGCTTTGAGGACGGGCTTTTGGAACACCCACACTATACCAAGCCAAGAACTTGGGAAGGCCTTGAAACTCCTGAGATTTTAAGCTCTGGCGACCACAAAGCCATTGCCAAATGGAAGCTCGAAAAACGCCAAGAGTTAACGAAATTAAGACGTCCCGATCTTTGGGAAAAATATGTCAAGGGCAAAGGTTGACTTTTCACGGCCTATGCAGTTAGAAGCCACCAACTTTGAACACAGGATACTAACCCATGAATATCATTGCGCAGCTTGAAAAAGAGCAAATGGCCATTACCACTGCCAAGCGCCAAATTCCAGATTTTGCACCAGGCGACACTGTCATTGTGAGCGTTAAGGTGGTTGAAGGTGAACGCAGCCGTTTGCAAGCCTATGAAGGCTTGGTGATTGCGCGCGCTGGCGGCAGCATCAACGAAAACTTCACCGTGCGCAAAATGTCGTATGGCGAAGGCGTTGAACGTGTATTCCCGCTTTATTCTCCGATGATTGACTCAATCAAGGTGATCCGTCGCGGCAAAGTGCGTCGTGCTAAATTGTATTACCTCAAGGGTTTGACAGGCAAGCGCGCACGTATCACTGAAAAGCTGACCTACAACACAAAAGCTAAAGCAGCAGCCGTTGCAGCTCCCGTAGAGCACAAAGCACCAGCAGCCTTTGTTGATGATGTGTCCATCATCGGCGGCATCGGCCCAAAGATTAAAGAGCAATTGGCAGCAGAAGGTGTGACCATGCTTTCGCAAATCGCCGCCATGAGCGATGAGCAAATTTTCAACCTTGACGAAAAGCTCGGCCTCAAAGGCCGCACGAAGCGTGAAGAATGGGTTGAACAAGCCAAAGAACTTCTGGCCGGAAAAGCGCCACGCGCCAAGATCGACCAAGATAAAGTGAACTAACTCACTTTACTTCGAAATTAGAAAGGCCAGTCTCGCGACTGGCCTTTTTTATTACGCTATGCTCTGTCCAGTCTTTTTCCAATCGGCCAAGAATGATTCAATGCCTTTGTCGGTCAGTGGGTGCTTCACTAGGCTTTTCAAAACAGCGGGAGGCGCAGTGGCATAATCTGCCCCAATCAAAGCCGCTTCACGGATGTGATTGGCGGTACGCACAGAGGCCACCAAGATATTCGTATCAAAATCATAATTGTCATAGATCTGGCGAATATCAGAAATCAAATCCATGCCATCCACATTGATGTCATCCAAACGCCCCACAAATGGTGAGATGAAGGTCGCTCCAGCTTTGGCCGCCAGCAAGGCTTGATTTGCGCTGAAGCACAACGTGACGTTCACCATCGTGCCCTCAGAGGAAAACACGCGGCACGCTTTTAAACCATCGACGGTGAGCGGCACTTTGATGGCGACATTCTTGGCAATTTTGCGCAAGATGTTGCCTTCCTTCATCATGCCATCAAAATCCAGTGCCGCAACTTCAGCACTCACAGGGCCTTCAACAAAGCCACAAATTTCAGCGATCACCTCTTTAAAAGATCGACCAGATTTGGCGATGAGTGAAGGGTTAGTTGTGACCCCGTCAAGCAGTCCCATATCTTTGATTTCTTTAATCTCGGCGACATCTGCCGTGTCAGCAAAAAATTTCATAGCGCGGTCCTTTTCATGATGAGATTTTGAAGTTCAATGAGCGAACGATTACCAAGTGGCTTATCATCCAGCTTTGTAATGGCACTTACAAGCCGCAAACTGTTGCAGCGAAACACAGCATCCGCCGACAATATATCAGCCACTGTTACAATTGCTTCGCGAGCCAGCATTCCTATTTCAGTTGCGGCTTTCAAAAACCTGGCCCGGGTAATTCCGCACAGAATTCCCTGATCACTCTGCGGCGTAATAAGCTCATTATCGCGCACCAGAAATATATTTCCAATCGTTGTGCAGGCCACGTTACCAGCCATGTTCAACATCAACGCATCATCGGCACGCGCGGTCACTTCGCGAGCGGCCGCAACATTATCTATGTAGGATAAGGTCTTGAGACGGCACGATGGCGCCGTTTCGTTGCGCCGAATACTGCTCACCGCCAACGTCAAAGACTGTTGCAAAGTCGCCTCAAAAGCCGCGAGTGTGATGAGCAATGAGGGCGCATGGCCAATGCCTGTCAGTGCACGGGGAGCAACCACACCGCGAGTCAGTGTAATGCGTAAAACTCCAGATTTGAAAATGCTCTTGGCGAGAACCGCTGCGACACCACGGCGAACCGACGCCTCATCAAAATCAACTCCAAGCTCTTGAGCCGCCAACGCTATGCGGGCCACATGCTCATCAAGCCACACCGCATGTTTGCCATGCACTGCAATGGTTTCGAATAGTCCGTCACCCAAGGTAAGGCCGCGATCAGCAGCATTAAGTGCCAAGGGTCCATCCATCAACGCACCATTGAACCAAGTGATTGTCATGCCGCCACCTTTAGAAAGTTGCGGAGTAAGTCATAGCCATGTTCAGTGAGAATTGATTCAGGATGAAACTGTACGCCAAATGTGCGGTGGTGCTTATGCTGCAATCCCATAATCTCTCCGTCTTCAGTTCGTGCCGTCACGTCAAGCACCGTGCCTTCAAGCTGTTCAACGATCAACGAATGATAGCGCCCAGCGACAAAATTTTGCGGGATGTTGGAAAACACACCACTACCGTTGTGAACAATTTCCGAGCTGTCACCATGCATCGGCCGCTTAGCCCGCGTCACGACACCGCCAAAAACTTCGCCAATCACTTGATGTCCCAAACATATTCCGAGGATTGGAATCTTGCCTGAAAATTCACGGACGATTTGCATCGATGCCCCCGCCTGTAAAGGTGCACAGGGCCCGGGCGAAATTACAATAGCCTTGGTCGATAAGTCAGCCGGCGTGATCGCATCATTGCGCACCACCCTTGTTTTCTCGCCCAGCTCTTCAAAATAACGCGCCACGTTAAAAACAAAACTATCATAATTATCGACAATCAAAATCATGGTGCAAAAGCCTCCATGATGCGTTTTATTTTGGTGAGGCTTTCTTCATATTCGGCTGCAGGATCAGACCGCGCTGTAATACCCCCGCCACCCGCCACATGCGCTGTGCCATTTGCAAATAGTGCTGTGCGAATGGCAATGTTTAAATCACAAGCACCGTTAAAACCGAGATACCCAAGTGCGCCACAATAAACCCCGCGTGCTTGACCTTCGAGTTCCGCAATAATTTCCATGGCTCTGATTTTTGGCGCACCCGTGATGGAGCCTCCCGGAAACACAGCTTGCACCACATCAACAAGGTCCACCCCATCGCACAAATCGCCCTGCACCACTGAAACCAGATGGTGCACATTGGCATATGATTCCAAACCACACAGAACTGGAACCTTAACTGTGCCGGGTTTTGAAATGCGAGACAGATCATTGCGCAGCAAATCCACAATCATCACATTTTCAGCGCGGTCCTTGCGGCTGGCTTGCAGCTCAACAATCAACTCAGCATCGCGAGCTGGATCAGCATCGCGCTTGCGTGTGCCCTTGATAGGCCGCGCTTCGGCCACACCATTTTCAATCTCGAACAATCGCTCTGGCGAACTTGAAACAATTTGCACATCTCCAAAATCGAGATAGGCCGCAAATGTTGCTGGGTTCAATTCGCGCAAGCGGCGGTAAAAGGCAAAGGCATCAAAACCAGCTGGGACGGAAGCTGCAAAACACTGCGTGATATTGGCCTGAAAAATATCGCCAGCCAAAATGTAATCAATGGTTTTTCGAATCGCCGCCTCATAATCCGAACGATTGAAATTCGATGTCCAGTTTTCAATGACATGCGAACCGAGTTGCCCCACTTTCTGCTTCAGCAATTTTTCCAGCGCATCTGCATCGCGGTCATGCCGCGCCACAATCCACGCTTTTTCTTGCAGGTGATCAAAACTGATCACCGTGTCATACTGGTGCAAAATCAAATCTGGACAGAGCTTCGAAAAATTTGGCACTTTAGAATGGGCCTCAAGAGCTGCTCCAAACTCATATGAAATATAGCCAGCAAGCCCGCCCTGAAATGGCGGCAAACCAACCACGTGTTCCTGCTTTTGGCTTTTTAGAACTTTTCTGATGTCTGCTAAACCAGCATCGCGAAGTGTAAGTGATGGATTGCAGCCCAGAAATGAATAGCGCCCCAAATGTTCATGGCGCATGACGCTTTCGAGCAGAATCAAATTTTCCTCGCCGCGCAGCTTTGCCGCAAGCGTGGCAGGCTCCATGTAGATAATCTCGCGCACATGAGGTTTCATCACCAAATATATAGGGCTGGATGCAATTGAGTTCAAAGTCTATTCCAGACTCTATGATCACCGATTCCGCTCAATTTGCCGATGTGCTGTTGCCGTTGGCTTTAGAGACCGCATATTCCTACCGTGTGCCCGAGGGTATGACAGTGGCGGCGGGCAGTTATGTTGAAGTGCCGCTCGGTCCACGGGCTGTGATTGGTGTCGTCTGGGCTTTGCGCCCGGCTGTGGCCACCAATATGAAAATGCGCGATGTAACACAAGTTTTCGACATGCCGCCGATGACTGAAGCCCACCGCAAATTTGTTGATTGGTTGGCTGCTTATTATTTGGAACCGGCAGGCAATGTGCTGCGCATGGTGCTGCGCGTGCCAGCGGCATTTGAAGGGGCCAGACAAAACATCGCCTACCGCGCCAGTGGAGTGCAACCCGCCAAACTCACCAGCCAGCGCACCAAAGTTTTAGAGGTTGCAGCTTCAGGCTTCGCCATGAAAGCCTCTGAGCTTGCCGAAGCTGCTAGCGTAAGCGTTTCAGTCGTCAAAGCTCTTGTGACGGCAGGCGCGTTGGAAGCTGTCGCCCTTCCCGCTCATCGTGGCTTTACTGATCCTGATCTTAATGCAGGCGGCTACAAACTAAATAAGGATCAATCAGCAGCGGCAGCTGGCCTACGCCAGATGGTGGCAGCCCGCAGCCACAAAGTGATGTTGCTAGATGGTGTAACGGGCTCAGGTAAAACTGAAGTATATTTCGAGGCCATGGCGGCAGCCCTTGCGGCGAGCAAACAAGTTCTGCTCCTGCTGCCTGAAATCGCGTTGACCGCTTCTTTCATTGCCCGTGTGGAAACCCGCTTTGGCTGCGAGCCAGCACAGTGGCATTCAGAGTTACGTCCACGAGAACGCGAGCGGGTCTGGCGTGGTGTTGCCGAAGGAAAGGCCCGCATTGTGGTGGGGGCGAGGTCTGCGTTGTTTTTACCTTGGGCCAAATTAGGTTTGATCGTGGTCGATGAAGAACACGAAAGCGCATATAAGCAAGATGATGGCGTGCCCTATCACGCTCGCGACATGGCCGTGCTTTATGGCTCAGTTGCTAAATTCCCAGTTGTTCTGTCATCAGCAACACCGTCACTTGAATCACTGGTGAATGTAGACCGCGAACGTTACGGCGTGGTGAGGCTTAAAGATCGCCATGGCAGACCTGAACTGCCAGAAACCATCCGCATTGATATGACCCGCGAAAAATTAGAATCTGGCACGTGGCTGTCACAACCTTTGATCACAGCGGTGACTGAAACATTGGCTGCTGGTGACCAAGCGCTTCTGTTTCTCAACCGCCGTGGCTTTGCTCCTCTTACACTTTGTCGCTCTTGTGGCCACCGCTTACATTGCCCCGATTGCGCGGCAGCGATGGTGGAACATCGCTTTCGCAAAATTCTCATGTGCCATCATTGTGGCCATAACGAACCAGTGCCCAAAGCTTGCCCAGAATGCGGAACCGAAGATGACATGGTGCCCGTGGGCCCCGGCATTGAACGCTTGGCTGAAGAAGTTGTGAAGCTCTTTCCTGAAGCCCGTATCGCATTACTATCGAGCGACCTCTCACGCGGGATCACTTTGCGCGACACACTGCGCGGCGTTGCTGATGGTGATTTCAATTTAGTTTTGGGAACGCAATTGGTCGCCAAAGGCCATCATTTTCCGCACCTCACGCTAGTAGGTGTGGTCGATGCTGATCTAGCCTTGGAATCATCGGACCCCAGAGCAGGCGAACGCACGTGGGCACTTCTAGCCCAAGTAGCAGGCCGAGCCGGGCGTGGCGCAAAGCCGGGCCGCGCTTTGGTGCAAACCTATTTGCCTGAGCATCCTTTGATGCAAGCCTTGGTGAAATCAGATCGTGATGCTTATTTGGAAACCGAAAAAAAAATCAGAGAGAATGTAACCCTTCCGCCCCACGGCCGCCTTGCCGCTTTAATAATTTCAGGCAGCGATGCCAGCTCTACAGAACGCTTTGCGCGCATGATATCGCAAGCTGCACCAATGGCCGAGGGTGTTTCAGTGTTAGGCCCAGCCCCAGCACCCATCGCCATTGTGCGCGGCCGACACCGTTGGCGGCTCTTGGTCAAAGCCAACCGTGACGTGAACATTCAAGCGTTTTTGCGCGAGTGGTTGAAAGACATAAAACCCAAAGGCAGTCTCAAGTTAAACGTCGATGTCGATCCCTATAATTTCTTATAAGAACCGCCACTCCATTTTGTTTTTGTAAACTTCTCCGGGCCGAACAACAGCACTTGGGAAATTCGTGTGGTTGGGCGCATCAGGGAAATTTTGCGGTTCAATGGCAAGCGCTTGGCCGTGTTGCAAAAATCCTTCTTTCGAAGGCACCGTGCCATCCCAATGAAGTGCTGTATACATTTGAATGGCACATTCAGTCGTCCACACTTCCATGGTGCGGCCTGAAGTGGGGTCACGCAAAGTCAAACCATGTTGCATGACACCGCGCGGGCCGTCCAAGCAAAAACAGTTGTCATACATCTCGGCAATGGCGCGAGGCTTTCTAAAATCCCAGCGCGTGCCTTCAACTTTACGAATTTCACCGGACGGCAAAAGCTCTTCACTGAGTGGCAAATAGTGACTGGCCGGAATTTGCAACTCTTGAGTCAACACCGAGCCTGCACCCGCCATGTTCCAATAGGCATGGTTGGTAAGGTTTATAATTGTCGGCTTTGTTGTGGTCGCTTCAAGTTCAAGCGACAGTACGTTGTCTTTTAATTTATAGATCGCGGTGGCTTCAACAGCACCCGGATAACCTTGATCCCCATCAGCAACTTTGTGGGTGAACCAAATCGAATACCGGTCGACTTCTACGGCCCACACGGAATTGCCGAAATTGACTGGGCCACCGTGCAATTGATAATCACCACGATTGGGAACCAGCTCAATTATTTTTCCGTCTAGTGGAAATCGTGCTTTGGAAATTCGCCCCGCAATGCGCCCACACACCGCTCCTGCCGATTGATCGCCCGTATTAAGATCAAAGCCCAGTTTGTTTCCAAACACCACATCAACCCCGTCAACAATAAGCGATTGCAGTCTTGCGCCGAGGGGATCAAAAATTGCGTGAAGGCGATCGTTGCGAAGTTCAAGCATTAATGATTATCCCGTGGAATACCCATGGTCTTGGCAATACGTTGAAATTTGGTGGAACCTTTAATGATCATCCCTTGGGCCAATTGCTCCGTGGTGTTGCGGAAAATTTCCTGCCACGGCGTTTGCGATGGCGGCACTTTATAGCCACCAGCCGCTTCAAGTTCCGCGCGGCGCTTTGCAATCTCAGCATCGGAAATCAGCATATTGCAAGCACCAGTATTTAGATCAATTTTAACCCGGTCGCCATTTTTCAAAATTGCTAAACCGCCGCCAGCAGCAGCCTCAGGCGACGCATTCAAAATCGAGGGCGAGCCAGAAGTGCCCGATTGTCTGCCATCTCCCACACATGGAAGTGACCTCACACCCTTCTCCAGCAGATAAGTGGGGGCCCGCATATTCACAACTTCAGCAGCACCAGGATAACCCAAGGGGCCAACGCCGCGAATAAACAAAATGGTGTTTTCATCCACATCCAATTTCGGATTATCGATATTGGCGTGATAATCTTCCGGTCCGTCAAACACGATGGCTTTGGCCTCAAAGGCATTTGGCATTTTAGGATCAGACAAATAGCGCGCGCGGAATTCGTCTGAGATCACAGACGTTTTCATAATCGCTGAGTCAAATAAATTGCCATGCAGCATTTTGAAGCCCGCATTTTTCTTGATGGGTTCATCAAACTCTTTGATCACCTTTCGGTTCCACGAGAATTTATCTTTACAATTCTCACCAATGGTTTTGCCGTTCGCAGTGATCACATCTTCATGAATTTTGCCTGCTTTGATCAGCTCCGCCACTACTGAAGGCACACCGCCTGCCCGGTGATAATCTTCGCCGAGATATTCGCCCGCTGGCTGCAAATTTACCAATAGAGGCAAATCAAGCCCATGCTTTTCCCAATCAATCACATCAAGCTCAACACCCAGAAGCCGTGCAATGCCGTTTAAGTGGTTTGGCGCATTGGTCGAGCCACCAATTGCGGTGTTCACAGCAATGGCATTTTCAAAAGCCTTGCGTGTCATGATTTTAGACGGCGTTAAATCTTCGCGCACCATTTCCACAATGCGCTTGCCGGTTTCATAAGCAATCTGCCCGCGCTCTCTATAGGGCGCTGGAATGGCGGCATTGCCGGGCAAGCACATGCCTAGCGCTTCGGCCAAGGAATTCATGGTGGTGGCCGTTCCCATGGTATTGCAATAACCAGCCGAAGGTGCCGAGGACGCAACTAATTCCACAAAGCCATCATAATCGATTTCGCCAGTTGCAAGTTTTTCGCGCGCCATCCAAACGATGGTGCCTGAGCCTGTGCGCTGGCCTTTGTAATCGCCATTGAGCATCGGCCCCGATGACAAAGCGATCGCCGGAATATCGACTGTCGCTGCCGCCATTAAACAGGCAGGCGTAGTCTTGTCGCAACCAATAGTGAGCACCACACCATCCAGTGGATAACCATAAAGCACTTCAACCAGCGAGAGATAAGCAAGGTTCCGATCGAGTGAGGCTGTGGGGCGCTTTCCAGTTTCTTGAATGGGGTGAATTGGAAATTCCAAGGGCACGCCGCCAGCTGCAATAATCCCGTCGCGCACCCGTTTTGCCAATTCAACGTGGCTGCGATTGCAGGGGCTGAGATCGGACCCCGTTTGCGCGATGCCGATAATTGGTTTGGCACCTTGAAGTTCGCCGCGCGTGAAACCGTAATTAAGATAGCGCTCCAAATAAAGTGCCGTCATGTCAGCATTGTCTGGATTATCGAACCAGTTTTGCGAACGCAATGTGAGGGGCTTTTTTGGAGTTTTGCTCATGGGGGTGCTCTCAATTCATTTGTCATACATATAACGACGTTGCCTGACAAATGTCCAATGCTGATCGTGGCTAGTTTTGCGGACATTGATAATGTGCGAAACTTGAAATAGTTAATAAATAGTTAAGAACAGTCGAAATTAAGCCTTAATTTTGGCGCAATCAATTCTGACGGGGGTTTCCCATATGATAAAGGGCAATATCATGGTAAACCAAAAACTGTTAAGTCTCTCAATCATTGCAGCAACAGCGGCCACGGGCATATTTCTTAGCTTGGGGTCAGTTCAGGCTGCAAATTTTTGCAACACCAAAGGTTACAATAAGGCTGAATGCGCGTGTCAGATCGCCTTGGACACGGGCAGCCGCAGCGCTTTGCGACTATTCTTGAAACGCTACCCTCGATCTGATACGGCGTGCAACGCTATGGCTTCGACAGCCGAACCAGTGGCAACCGGAGAAGATGATCAGGGTTCTGGACCGGTAAGTGGTTCCTCACCTCCACCTCCACCTCCACCTCCACCTCCACCTCCACCTCCACCTCCACCTCCACCACCACCACCTCCTCCACCACCTCCTCCACCACCACCTCCTCCACCACCACCACATCATCATGGTGGTCATGGCGGTCACGGTGGTCACGGTGGTCATGGTGGTCATGGCGGACACGGTAACAATGGTCTTGGTAATGGCGAAGATGATGGAACAGTGTGCCATGGCAAAGGTTGCAACGACTCTTCCAACCCTGGCCAAGGCTAACGACTGAGGCTTATGTTCTCTAGATATGGCACAGCTAGTTGAGACATCTTGAGAGGCCGAAACTCCACTTGCGCAAAACTTCAGTGAGTTTCGGCCAATCATGTTTTTAATGAGTTAGGACTTTTGCCGCGCGCACAAAAACGTGAAAGCAGAAAATTGTCTTACAGCTGATGTAGGCCGCAAGCTATTTGTCAATGAAGATCGACCTAGAGTTGAGATACCTTAACTCTTTATCGGCTAGCTACGGCGTCACAAGTTTGAATGAACTTGCTGGCATAGCTATAGTCCATTGTGATGAGCGTGCGGCTTAATCCGTTGTTGCGATTGATCCAAGATCTAACCCAGCCGGGATATTTTCCCATCATGTAGGCTTGGGCAATTTGCGCCGAACGAGCCGACACCGAATGCGGCGAGTGAAATCTGAAGAACGCGCCACGGTTAATGCAAGTTTGCCGCGAAGGCAGACCCAGATACAATGTGCATGCTGAATCACAGCGTCCGTTAAATTTAACGAGTGTGCCAGCGACACGGTAGTCTGCGACATCAAGCGCAAATTCCGCAACATTGCCGCCTGAGTTGTTAGAAATAGAAACCGTCGGTCGATCAAAAGATTGACCATTTGTTTCTGCGTGCGCTGAGACACTTAGTGCCAGAACTGCTGCAATTGCAGCAGGCAACATTCTTTGAAGAAACATCATAATCCCCTCCGGAAACCCCGAAGGGTATGAACGACGCGGCCTAATAAATGGTTAACAACCCCTTTGTCTAGTGCTTTGTTTCAGCCTCCAATTCTTGATCAACTGAACAAATTTGACCAAATGGAAAAAATAAGTCATCATTGCATTTCCAAAATAGGAGAGCGTGAATGGCACTTGCAAACAAGCTTTTGGACAAAGCTCAATATGTGAAAAATTTTGCCGATTTACATCCGCCATTATCAACGCATGAAGCGTTGGTTGAATCTGATCGTTGTTATTTTTGTTATGATGCGCCGTGCATGAAGGCCTGCCCAACAACAATTGATATTCCACTTTTCATCCGCGAAATTCAGGCAGGCCACCCAAAATCTGCGGCCAAGACAATTTTCAATCAAAACATTTTGGGCGGCATGTGCGCCCGCGTGTGCCCCACGGAAACACTGTGTGAAGAAGCCTGCGTGAGGGAAGCTGCTGAGGGTAAACCGGTTAAGATCGGAATGCTTCAACGCTATGCCACTGATCTGGCTATGGGTGAAAAGCACCCCTTTGTGCGCGCTATATCATCCGGCAAAAAAGTGGCCGTCATTGGCGCTGGTCCGGCGGGGCTTGCTTGCGCGCACCGTCTTGCCATGCATGGCCACGATATAACGATTTTTGAAGCCCGCAAAAAATCAGGTGGTCTGAATGAATTTGGCATCGCAGCCTATAAAGCCGTTGATGATTTCGCGCAGAAAGAAGTGGATTTCATTCTTTCAATCGGCGGCATCACCATCAAAAATAATATGGCGCTGGGCAAGAAACTAAAACTCGCCGACTTGCAGAAAGACTATCAGGCGGTGTTTCTGGGCTTGGGACTTTCTGGTGTGAATGCCTTGGGGGCCAAAAACGAGGATGCCGATAGCATTGAAGATGCTGTCGATTATATTTCTGATTTACGCCAGGCCAAAGACCTGTCTAAGCTTCCAGTAGGCCGCAATGTGCTGGTGATCGGTGGCGGTATGACGGCCATTGACGTGGCCATTCAATCAAAGCTTCTCGGCGCAGAAAATGTGACCATACTTTACCGCAGGGGTGCCTCCCACATGAAAGCCAGCTCTTACGAGCAAGAGCTCGCCCAAACCAAGGGCGTAAAAATCATGCATTGGGTAACCCCTAAAAAAGTTCTGGTAAAAGGCGACAAGGCTGTTGGTCTGAAATGCGAGTATATGGCGCTGAAGGGCAAGAAGCTTGAAGGCAGAGGCGAGACTTTCGATCTGGCCGCGGACATGATTTTCAAAGCCATTGGCCAAACTTATGTTGATGTGTTGGGCGGTGCACTTGCACTCGACCACGGCCGTATCAAAGTTGATGCTGAAAAGCGCACGTCAGTTAAAGGCATTTGGGCGGGCGGTGATTGCATTACCGGTGGGAAAGATTTGACCGTGGCCAGCGTTGATGATGGCCGCCGCGCAGCCGAATCCATAAACACATTTTTGAAGGCATAAAACCATGGCAGACCTTCGCTCGAACTTTGTTGGAATTAAATCTCCTAACCCATTCTGGCTCGCTTCAGCCCCACCCACCGACAAAGAATATAATGTGGTGCGCGCTTTCAAGGCAGGCTGGGGCGGTGTGGTTTGGAAAACGTTAGGCGAAGACGGTCCTCCCGTCGTCAACGTCAACGGCCCGCGCTATGGCGCAATCCATGGCGCGGACCGACGTTTGCTCGGTCTCAATAATATTGAGCTGATCACCGACCGTCCCCTTGAAATCAACTTAAAAGAAATTAAGAAGGTAAAACGCGAATGGAAAGACCGCGCCATGGTGGTCTCCCTCATGGTGCCCTGCGAGGAAATGTCGTGGAAAAACATTCTGGCCCGCGTTGAAGAAACTGAAGCTGATGGCGTGGAGCTAAATTTCGGCTGCCCGCATGGCATGAGCGAACGCGGCATGGGTGCTGCCGTGGGTCAGGTGCCTGAATATATCGAAATGGTGGCACGTTGGTGCAAGCAATACACGCGCATGCCAGTGATCGTGAAGCTCACACCAAATATCACGGATATTCGTTTGCCCGCCCGCGCAGCCCTCAAAGGCGGCGCAGATGCGGTATCACTTATCAACACGATTAACTCCATCACGCACGTGGATTTAGATTCGTTCTCACCAATGCCCTCCATCGATGGCAAGGGCTCACACGGGGGCTATTGTGGCCCAGCGGTCAAACCTATTGCCCTGTCTATGGTCTCGGAAATAGCGCGCGATAAGCAAACCCAAGGCATGCCCATTTCCGCAATCGGTGGCATTACGACGTGGCGTGACGCAGCCGAATTCATATCAATGTCAGCAGGCACCGTGCAAGTCTGTACTGCCGCGATGACCTATGGTTTCAAGATCGTAGAAGAAATGATTTCTGGCTTGGAGCGCTGGATGGATGAAAAAGGCTATGCCACCATCGAAGACTTCCGCGGTCGCGCAGTACCAAATGTCACCGACTGGCAGTATTTGAATTTAAATTACATTGCCAAAGCCAAAATTGACCAAGACGCCTGCATTAAATGTGGCCGCTGCTACGCCGCCTGTGAAGACACATCACACCAAGCCATCATGAAAGAAAAAGATGGCAAACGCCATTTCGAAGTCATGGATGATGAATGCGTGGCGTGTAATCTCTGCGTAGAGGTCTGCCCCGTTGAAAATTGCATCACCATGGAGCAGCAAACATCTGGCACGGATGCGCGGACCGGAAAGAAAATCAGCATAGACTATGCAAATTGGACCATGCACCCCAATAATCCGATGAGTGTGAAAGCAGCGGAATAATTTATGGCGATGGCCAAGTGGGTTAAAGGCATTGCGATAGGTGCGGCTGTTTCTTTGGCCTTGGCCGTTGCGACGCGCTTTCTATTGGGCGGCTATGGCGGCAGTGAAGATGTCTTCGGCATGATGGTGTTTTTTCTTGGTCCGCTGGCGCTTGCTCTGCCAATTTTAGCATCCTTTGCGGCGGCTACTTTTTTCTTGATACGCAAGCATTTTCCCCAAGTGGTCGGAGCGCTGTCAGTCATCGTGCTCGGTTATAGTGTTCCGAAACTTTTGCTTGCGGCAACTGTGAGTGCTGCGCCGCTAGCACCGTCAACCACAATTCCCAAAGATGTTTTCTTGGTGTTTGGCGAAGACATGGGGTGTTATGGCTCATCAGCCTGTGGTTCAGAACTTATTCGTGCAGGTTACACGGTTGGGGATACCTCGCACATGGTGGGTGATAGCAAAGCCCCAGTAGCAGGCGATAGGCTTTATCTCACCTCGCTGAACAATGGTTCCAAGTGCAAAAATAGTGGCAAGGATTATGGTGTCGGTTTTGGTTTGCCGCCTGAATGCGTGTTCTGGGGCGAGGTCGCGCTCAGCGATAAATTTGTTTTCTTCTTGCGAACGATTGATCCAACGACCGATGCCGAAACATTTGCCGTCATGCAAAGTGGAACTGCGATTGCAGTTGCGAAACGTGAACGCGTGCAAATCAAAACACTTTCACCTTATTATTTTGCCGGTGACCTTGATTATGTCCGTGGTGAAAAAAACCAACAGGAATTTATCGGCAACCTGACACACGTTGAACTCGGTCCCTAAAACGCCACTTGTCTCTCAACTCTGAAAGCGCTACTCAGCCTCAAATTCAAATAATGGCGAGACATCTCATGGCTTCCTATAATCTTTTCCTGCTTCCCGGTGATGGCATTGGCCCTGAAGTTATGGCTGAAGTTGAGAAGATTTTGGCATGGTTCACCATCCAAGGCATTGCCACATTTAAAACTGATCGCGGGCTAGTTGGTGGGTGTGCCTATGACGCGCACGGCCAAGCAATTTCCGAAACTGATATGGCCAAGGCGCAAGTCGCCGACGCAGTTCTATTCGGCGCGGTGGGCGGCCCCAAATGGGACAAGGTGCCCTATGATGCTCGCCCTGAAGCAGGTCTTCTGCGTTTGCGGAAAGATTTAGGCCTGTTCGCAAATTTGCGCCCTGCCATTTGCTATCCAGCCTTGGCAGATGCGTCATCGCTGAAAAAGAATATCGTCGAAGGTCTCGATATTCTCATTGTGCGCGAGCTTACAGGCGGGGTTTATTTTGGCGAACCAAAAGTCATCGGCACCAGAGAAAATGGCGCAAAATACGCCATCGATACTCAAGTCTATGACACTTACGAAATTGAGCGCATTACCCGCGTGGCATTCGAGCTTGCAAAAACCCGCAAGAACAAAGTGTCGTCAGCTGAAAAGCGCAACGTGATGAAAACCGGTGTGCTCTGGCATGAAATTGTCACCCGCATTCACGCCACTGAATATCCCGATGCGCAGATCGAACATGTGCTGGCTGATAACTGCGCCATGCAATTGGTGCGCTGGCCCAAGCAATATGATGTGATCGTTACTGACAATTTATTCGGCGATATTTTATCAGATGTGGCCGCAATGCTCACAGGCTCGCTCGGCATGTTGCCATCAGCCTCACTGGGTGCCCCCGATCCCAAAACCAATCGCCGCAAAGCGCTCTATGAGCCTGTCCATGGCTCAGCGCCGGACATTGCAGGCACGGGTGCCGCAAATCCCATCGCCATGATTGCAAGCTTCGGCATGGCACTTCGCTATTCTTTCGGCTTAGGCGAATGGGCTGATAAATTAGACCTCGCCATCAGCGCAGTTTTGGCAAAAGGCTTGCGTACCAAAGACATCGCAGGTGACGTGCCTGCCAATACCAACACCAGCCAAATGGGCGAAGCCATTCTAAAAGAACTTCAAGCACTGGCATAATGGACGGGCGTGGTTTCAGCATTGTTGATCGTATCAAAGCTTTTGGCTTTGCGATTGCGGGCCTGACCCATGCTATTAAAACCCAACATGCTTTGTGGTTTCAATTATCTACTGCTGCAATAATTGTAGCACTTGGATTGTTTTTAAACATAGCTCGCGAAGATTGGCGCTGGATCGCCATGGCTATTGCTATGGTGCTAACAGCAGAGACGATGAACACAGCGGTTGAGTTTCTAGCTGACGCAGTAACACGCGACCATCACCCCCTGATTGGCCACGCCAAAGACATTGCAGCTGGCGCTGTTTTGGTTGCAGCCATAGGGGCCGCAACAATCGGCACCCTCACGTTCTGGCCTTACCTATTTTAAGTATTGCGTTTGCGCGCCGCCAATGTGCGCAGCCGCAACGCGTTCAGGCGAATGAAGCCAGCAGCATCTTTCTGGTCATAAGCGCCGCGATCATCTTCGAAGGTCACCAACTCATTTGAATACAGCGACTTCACAGATTTGCGGCCCACCACAATCACATTGCCTTTATAAAGTTTCAGGCGAACCGTGCCTTCAACATGCTCCTGAGATTTATCAATCATTACCTGAAGCATTTCGCGCTCTGGCGCATACCAGAAGCCATAATAAATCAGCTCAGCATAACGCGGCATGAAACTGTCTTTCAAATGTGCAGCTTCACGGTCCAGCGTCAAGGACTCAATTGCCCTATGTGCAACCGACAAAATGGAACCGCCGGGTGTTTCATAAACACCACGAGACTTCATGCCAACGAAACGATTTTCGACCAGATCTAACCGGCCAATGCCATTGTCATGGCCAAGCTTATTGAGTGCTGTGAACAATGTGGCAGGCGACATGGCTTTGCCATCAATGGCAACAGGATCGCCATTTTTAAATTCAACTTCAACATAAGTGGCTTTGTCAGGTGCATCTTCGGGGGCAATCGTGCGTTGATAAACATAAGGCGGCGCTTCCAACCATGGGTCTTCCAGCACTTTGCCTTCTGACGATGAATGCAGCAAATTTGCATCCACGGAAAATGGCGCATCGCCGCGCTTATCGGTGGACACTGGAATTTGGTGTTGCTCGGCAAATGCAATCAAATCGGTACGGCTCTTAAATTCCCATTCGCGCCAGGGGGCGATCACTTTAATATCTGGATTAAGCGCATAGGCGGTAAGCTCAAAGCGCACTTGGTCGTTGCCTTTACCGGTTGCACCATGGGCAATGGCATCAGCGCCGGTTTCTTCCGCAATCTCAATCAAGCGCTTGGCAATCAATGGCCGCGCAATCGATGTGCCAAGCAGATATACACCTTCATACAAAGCATTGGCGCGGAACATTGGGAACACGAAATCGCGAATAAATTCTTCACGCACATCTTCAATATAAATTTGCTTAATGCCCATCAGCTCGGCTTTTTTGCGGGCAGGCTCAATCTCGCCACCTTGGCCAAGGTCAGCAGTGAAGGTGACCACTTCTGCGTTATATTCGGTTTGCAGCCACTTCAAGATAATCGAAGTATCAAGACCGCCAGAATAAGCGAGAACAACTTTTTTGATTTTCGATGGTTTGGACATGTAACTGCTCACTTTGAATTTAACAGCGAACTATCACGCTTGCGTCCTCTCCTGCAACCCCGCTAGAGTTTTGTGAATGAGAAAAGGATTGCTGCAATGCCGACACTAGACCTGCCCAATGGCTATTATGATTTGCCAAAGGGCAAACTTGTGAATGTTGTGACCTGTTTGGAAATGTTGGAAAATCCAGCGCTGGCGGCGGAGCCTCTGCCCGCGGCCTTTAACTTGCGCAAAGCCGATCCAAATGATTTGGCGGCCTACCGCGCCCTCTTTGCTAAAGTAGGCCGCGATAATATGTGGTTCTCGCGGGTGATCATGCCTGATGAAAAACTTCGCGCAACTCTAAGTAATCCCGCTATTGATTCTTACACCCTTTGCCAAGGCGACAACCCCGTCGGTATTCTTGAACTCAACTTCACCGAACTGCCAAATTGCGAACTGGCATTCTTTGGCCTGACCAAAGATGTGATTGGGTCTGGCTTAGGACGCAGCCTAATGAGCTTGGCTATTTCAAAAGCCTGGGCCAAACCCATTTCTCGCTTTTGGGTCCACACCTGCCATTTTGATCATCCCAATGCCATTGGGTTTTATCAACGCTCTGGCTTTAAGCCCTATGCATTAATGCTGGAAATGCATGATGACCCGCGCCAGACGGGCCACATGCCAAAAGACGCCAGCCCGCAAGTGGCTTTGCTCGAAAAATAGACCAAAAATTTCAATCCTGTTAAGACTTGCTCATATAAGCTCAAATTTTAATCTTGTGAGCCCTGATGCACGGCATTTTAGCACAATTCGGCCCCGGCACGGCGTTTACGCTTGTCTTATTGGCCTTGCTCGGCCTCAGAGCCTCTGTCACCCCGCGCACATCATTGTGGATCAAAACCACCCCTGAAAAACTTTGGGCCTTGCTGGAAACTTCAGACGGTAAAACCGAAAATTGGGGCCGCACCAACGTGGTCTCAAGGTTGATTGATGCAAGCCAGCAGATTTATGAAAAAACTTACACCACAATTCTAGCCAGCGGTGTGACACGCACAGCGTCAGCGCTGTTCAAAGTTGCGGCGCGCCAAGAAAACCAAAAAATTGAATTGCGCCGCTTCGGTTTGGATGAAAAATCTCTCAACAATGAACTCTTGGAAATGCGCCATGAGTTGACACCAGAGAACGGTGGCGTTCGGTTGCGCTCCACTTATCAGTGGGGTTCGCGCCCGCTGATTGCCCAACTCATTGCCAGAGCCGATCTGTGGAGTGGTGCTTACCGCATCAAAGGCTTGGCTGAAACCGGCATTCCAAATGAGCGGCCCTATCACATTATTTCTGCAGCTGTAGCACTTGTCACCGGCCTGATTTCACTCGTGGGATTTGCAGTCGTCTTGCGCATTGATTTTGCCATAGCATTAGTCTTAGCATTATTCGTGCATGAATTCGGGCATCTGCTGGCCTTCCGCATGGTTGGCCAACCATGGGGCCGCATGGTGTTTTTACCATTTCTTGGCGCCATGGCCATGCCACGCATGTCTTTTGAAACTCAAGGCCAAGCCGTATTTTCAGCCCTTATGGGGCCGGGTTTTTCAACCTTACTCACCATTGGTTGTGCGGCACATTTATTTTTAGGTTACGCTCCAATTGCCATGCTGTGCATTTTAGGGGCAATCAGCGCATTCTTAAATCTCTTCAACTTGGTTCCCGCTGAACCTTTAGATGGGGGCATTGCCTTGCGTTCTGTTCTCACGCGATTGATCGGAAAAAACGCGTACTATGGCTTGATGGCAATTGGCGCACTTGTGGTTTGTGCTGGCTTATACTGGGAGCAAATGATTTTGGTGTTGTTCGGCGGGCTAGCAATATTAGCCAATATCAAACCCCGCAAAATTGATGCAGGGTTAGCCCCCCTTTCACCTCTTGAAATGGGCATCACGGCATTCAGCTATGCTGCAATATGCTTTACCCATCTTACGTTGCTCCGCTATTTCATCGAAAAATTGAACACCTTGTCTTCTTAAGTTTGATCTTCCATGAATGGCCGACATGAAACCCGCCCCCACCCTTGATTCTGCTCAAAGTGAAATTGCGCAAAAACTTAAAGCCCTGGCAGCGGTTTTGAACCTTCGCACAAGCAGCAAAACTTTTTTTATCAAAAAAATTTTTATGAAAGCCAATCCTGGTCCCCGTGGCCTTTATATCTGGGGCAATGTCGGCCGTGGTAAAACCATGCTGATGGATCTATTTTTTACTTCCATCAAAAATCCAAAAAAGCGCAGAATTCATTTTCATGCCTTTATGCGCGAAATTCATGCCAAGCGGGCGACCCTTAAATCCGATGATGTGATTTCTGACATTGCTGATGATATAGCAAAGCACGCGAGCTTGCTGTGCATAGATGAAATGCAGATCAGTGATATTGCAGATGCCATGATCATCGGTCGTTTGTTTGAAGCCTTGCAATTGCGAGGCGTTTGCTTTGTCACTACATCTAACTTACCCCCGGATGGCCTTTACCGGGATGGCTTGAACCGTCATTTGTTTTTGCCGTTCATTGCAAAACTCAACAGAGATTTAGATGTTCTACATTTGACAGACGGTCGCGATTACCGCCTTGGGCGCATCAGTTCGCGGAAAACTTTTATGACCCCACTCGGTGAGAGCACTGAACAGGCCATGAATGAAGTTTGGAATGAGCTGACTGACAACTCTGTTGGCGAAGCGATCGATCTCGAATTTCTCGGTCGCACCCTGCGTGTGCCTCATAACGCCCACGGTTGCGCTCGCTTTGAGTTTTCTGATCTCTGCGAAAATGCTTTGTCCGCCCCTGATTATCTGGCCATCGCCAAAAACTTTCAGACTGTTTTTATCGATCACATTCCAATTTTCAAAGCCAGCCAGCGCAACGAAACCAAACGTTTTATTCTCATGATTGACACCTTTTATGATGCGGGAACAAAATTAGTTGCTTCAGCCGCTGCAAAACCAGAATTTCTCTGCCCAACAGGTCAGCACAAAGCTGAATTCTTGCGCACCGCTTCGCGCCTTCAAGAGATGCAATCATCAAGCTGGTGGAAAGCGACTTAAAATGATGAGCGCACGTCAATAATCTTTTCTTGATGCGCTGCAACAACAGGTCTAGGAAGACCCAAATTTCGAGACGCAACACGAGGGGTTTGGGTTATGGCACGTAAGAAAATTGCTTTGATTGGTGGCGGTATGATCGGGGGCACGTTGGCCCACTTGGCAGCGCTCAAAGAACTCGGCGACATTGTAATCTTCGATATTGCGGAAGGTCTTCCTCAAGGTAAAACCCTGGACCTCAGCCAATCTGGCGGCGTTGAAGGTTTTGACGCAAAGCTTTCCGGCACCAATTCTTATGAAGCCATCGCCGGTGCTGATGTCTGCATCGTGACAGCAGGCGTTCCCCGCAAACCCGGCATGAGCCGCGATGATCTCGTCGGCATCAACCTCAAAGTGATGAAGTCAGTCGGTGAAGGCCTCAAGGCTCACGCGCCAAATGCTTTCGTGATCTGCATTACCAATCCACTCGATGTGATGGTGTGGGCGCTGCAAAAATTTTCCGGCTTGCCAACGCATATGTTGATCGGCATGGCTGGTGTTTTGGATTCAGCCCGCTTCCAACATTTTCTCGCGGAAGAATTTAAAGTGTCCGTCAAAGATGTGAACGCCTTCGTGATGGGTGGCCATGGCGACACCATGGTGCCGCTCACACGGTATTCCACAGTGGCAGGTATTCCGGTTCCGGATCTCATCAAGATGGGCTGGAGCACACAAGAAAAAATCGACCAAATCGTGCAGCGCACCCGTGATGGCGGCGCTGAAATTGTAGGCTTGTTGAAAACAGGTTCTGCTTATTATGCACCTGCCTCGTCGGCAATCGCTATGGCTGAAAGCTACCTCAAAGATTTCAAGCGCGTGCTGCCCTGTGCAGCACATCTCACCGGTCAATATGGTGTGAGTGGAACTTATGTAGGTGTGCCAATTGTGATTGGTGAAAATGGTGTGGAGCGCATTGTTGAAGTGCAGCTGAACGCCGAAGAAAAAGCAGGCTTCCAAAAATCAGTTGATGCTGTGCATGGTTTGATGGCAGCGGCTAAAACTCTCGCACCGGAACTCGCATAATGAACATTCACGAATATCAAGCCAAGGAACTCCTTCGCAAATTTGGTGTGGTCACAGGCAAGGGCACGGCGGCCTTCACGGTTGATGAAGCAGTCAAAGCCGCTGAAGCCCAACCCGGGCCGGTGTGGGTTGTTAAAGCGCAAATCCACGCGGGTGGACGCGGGCTTGGTGGTGGTGTGAAAGTTGTAAAATCCATCGCCGATGTAAAAACCGAAGCCACGCGCATTCTGGGCATGACATTGATAACCCCGCAAACTGGCCCTGAAGGTAAACTCGTACAGCGCCTTTACATTGAAGAAGGCACAGCCATTGCGCGCGAACTTTATCTTTCCATGTTGGTGGACCGTGAAACGTCAAACGTCGCTTTCATTGCCTCCACCGAAGGCGGCATGAGCATTGAAGACGTGGCACATAACACGCCAGAAAAAATTCTCACCATTCATGTTGATCCCGCGGCTGGCTATCAACCTTATGTGGGCCGTCGCATCGCCAACGCGCTGAAACTTGAAGGCGATCTTGCCAAGCAATGCGGCAAGATGATGGGCCAGCTTTATATGGCCTTCATCGAAACTGATATGAGCCTGCTCGAAATCAATCCTTTGGTGGTGAGCAAGGACAATCAATTGATTTGTTTGGATGCCAAAGTGAACTTCGATTCCAATTCGCTGATGCGTCATCCTGATATTGTGGCGCTTCGTGATTTGACCGAAGAAGACCCCAAAGAAATCGAAGCCTCGAAATATGATCTCTCCTATGTGGCCTTGGATGGTTCCATCGGCTGCATGGTGAATGGCGCAGGCCTTGCCATGGCCACCATGGACATCATCAAGCTTTATGGCGCTGAACCTGCAAACTTCCTCGACGTGGGTGGTGGTGCTACCAAGGAAAAGGTTACTGCCGCATTCAAAATCATCACAGCTGATCCGCGTGTGAAAGGCATTCTCGTCAACATTTTCGGCGGCATTATGAAATGCGATGTGATTGCCGAAGGCGTGGTGGCCGCCGTGCGCGATGTGGGATTAAAAGTTCCGCTGGTGGTACGTTTGGAAGGCACCAATGTGGAACTTGGCAAAAAAATCATCACCGACTCTGGCCTCAATGTTCTGCCTGCCGATGATTTGAACGATGCTGCGCAAAAAATTGTTAAAGCTGTAAAGGACGCCGCATAATGTCCGTTCTCATCAATAGAAACACCAAAGTTATCTGCCAAGGCTTCACGGGCGAAGCAGGCACGTTCCATTCGGAACAGGCCATTAAATATGGCACCAAAATGGTGGGTGGTGTTACTCCCGGCAAAGGCGGCTCCAAACATTTGGGTGTTCCCGTTTTCAACACCGTGATGGAAGCGCGTGAAACCACAGGCGCTGATGCCTCGGTGATTTACGTGCCGCCTCCGTTTGCGGCTGATGCCATTCTCGAAGCCATTGATGCGGAAATTCCGCTGATTGTGGCGATCACCGAAGGCATTCCGGTTTTGGATATGGTGAAGGTTAAGCGAGCAATTACTGGCTCCAAATCCCGCCTCATCGGGCCGAATTGCCCCGGTGTTCTGACGCCGGATGAATGCAAGATTGGCATTATGCCCGGAAATATTTTCAAAAAAGGCAGCGTGGGCATTGTTTCCCGCTCTGGCACGCTCACTTATGAAGCGGTGTTCCAAACCACCCGCGCTGGCCTTGGCCAAACCACGGCGGTGGGCATTGGTGGCGACCCGGTGAAGGGCACCGAGTTCATCGATATGTTGGAAATGTTCCTCGCCGATGATGAAACCCAATCGATCATCATGATTGGTGAAATTGGCGGATCTGCTGAAGAAGATGCTGCTGAATTCATCCGAACCAACAAAATTAAAAAACCCATGGCAGGCTTCATTGCCGGGCGCACCGCTCCTCCGGGCCGCCGCATGGGCCATGCGGGTGCTATTATTTCAGGTGGTAAGGGTGACGCAGGCTCCAAGGTGGAAGCCATGAAGCGCGCTGGCATTTTTGTTTCAGATTCGCCTGCACTTTTAGGTGAAACCCTTTTGAAGGCATTGCACAAGTAATTATTTAGTCTTATTTAGTTTGTAGAACTTCCAATTGGTAACACGGGCGATTGTGCCCACCGACACGGCAATGATTGCGTTGCAAGTCGGACGGAACTGAAGGACGGCACGATGAATACACAGGACCCCCACGCGGCATTCGAAAGCTCGTATGCACTTTTTGGCGACGATGAACCAAAACAAGGGCCATCATGGGCAAGGCCCGATTGGCCCGTAAAACCTTCCGATGAATTAACCGCAGCTCTTGATGGCAACTGGGCGGCTTATGAAAAAACTCTTGCGCCTAAAATTGAGGCCCGCGCCAAAGCCGCCGCCGTTGTCGTAGCGCCAGCAGCACCTGCTGTGTCCGCTGAAGACGTGCGCAAAGCGACACTTGATTCAGTCCGTGCCCTGATGATGATCCGGGCTTACCGCATGCGCGGACATTTGGCAGCAGACCTCGATCCACTTAATCTTAAAGGCCCTTTACAACATCCAGAGCTCGACCCTGCTTCCTACGGTTTCACGGAAGTCGATCTTGATCGCCCGATTTTCCTGGACAATGTTTTAGGTTTAGAAAAAGCCACCATTCGCCAGATCGTAGATATCCTGAAACGCACTTACTGTGGCACCTTGGGTGTGGAGTTTATGCACATCACTGACCCAGAGCAAAAAGCTTGGATCCAACAGCGGATCGAAGGCCCTGATAAGGAAATCACCTTTTCGCCCGAAGGCAAGAAAGCCATTCTCAATAAACTCATCGAGTCCGAAGGCTTTGAGAGCTTTCTGAATGTGAAATACGTAGGCACCAAACGCTTCGGTTTAGATGGCGGCGAGTCGATGATTCCAGCCCTTGAACAAATTATCAAACGCGGTGGCCAACTGGGTGTAACTGATATTGTATTCGGCATGGCGCACCGTGGGCGCTTGAATGTTCTCGCCAATGTGATGGCAAAACCATTTTCCGCTATCTTTCATGAATTCCAAGGCGGCTCTTCGACGCCTGATGACGTGGAAGGTTCGGGCGATGTGAAATATCATTTGGGTTCTTCAAGCGACCGGGTGTTTGATGGCAACACCGTGCATCTCTCGCTCACCGCCAATCCATCGCATTTGGAAATTGTTGATCCTGTGGTGCTGGGCAAGGCTCGCGCCAAGCAAGACCAGAAAGGCGATAAAGAACGAACCAGCGTTATGCCGCTTCTCATTCATGGGGATGCGGCTTTTGCTGGCCAAGGTGTGATTGCCGAATGCTTTGGGCTTTCAGGCTTGAAGGGTCATCGCTCCGGCGGGTCCATTCATTTTATCGTCAACAATCAAATTGGTTTTACAACGTCACCTCTGTGGGCGCGGTCATCGCCTTATCCTTCAGATGTGGCCAAGATGATTGAAGCGCCGATTTTCCATGCCAATGGTGACGATCCGGAATCGGTAGTTTTTGCCGCCAAAGTGGCAACCGAATTCCGCCAGAAATTTAAAAAGCCAGTGGTGATCGACATGTTCTGTTATCGCCGCTTCGGCCACAATGAAACCGATGAGCCAAGCTTCACGCAACCGCTCATGTATAAAAAAATTGCAGCCCATAAAAATGTGGTTGCACTTTATGGTGCAAGGCTAATTGCTGATGGCACAATCTCAGAATCAGAATTCGAGGCAATGAAGGCCGCCTATCGCAAGAATCTTGATGATGCTCTGTCGGTGGCGACAGAATATAAAGCCAACAAAGCTGATTGGTTGGATGGTCGTTGGGCGGGCCTTAAGGCCGCTGCCGATCAAGATGATGCGCGGCGCGGTCAAACTGGGTTTGATGTAAACAAGCTCCGCGAACTTGGCCTTAAACTCACCAAGCTGCCAAAGTCCTTTAAGCCACACAAAACCATGACGCGTGTTCTCGACGCGCGGCGCAAAACCATTGAAGACGGTGCAGGCATTGACTGGGCCACCGCCGAAAGCTTGGCTTACGGATCGCTTCTCACCGAAGGTATTAAAATTCGCCTTTCAGGACAAGACGTACAGCGCGGAACCTTCTCGCAACGCCATGCTGTGATTGTCGATCAGGAAACAGAAAAGCGCTACACACCGCTCAATCATTTGGTGAAAGACCAACCGACCAAAATCGAAGTCATCAATTCGATGCTTTCCGAGGAAGCCGTGCTGGGTTTTGAATATGGCTATTCATTGGCCGAGCCCAATGCGCTGGTATTGTGGGAAGCGCAATTTGGCGATTTTGCCAATGGCGCTCAGGTGATTTTCGATCAGTTTATTTCTTCTGCTGAAAGAAAGTGGTTGCGTATGTCTGGCCTCGTGTGCCTGCTGCCCCATGGCTATGAAGGCCAAGGGCCGGAACATTCTTCTGCTAAGCTCGAGCGTTTCTTGCAGCTATGCGCTGAAGACAACATGCAAGTGGTGAACTGCACCACGCCATCAAATTATTTCCATGTTCTGCGCAGACAGATGAAACGCGACATTCGCAAGCCGTTGATTATTATGACACCAAAATCTCTGTTGCGGCACAAGCGTTGTGTGTCGACATTAGAAGAAATGGGCGAGCAATCCACCTTCCATCGCTTACTCTGGGATGATGCTGAATTTTTGAAGAGCGAGAAAATCAGACTCGTGAAAGACGATAAAATTCGCCGCGTTATTTTGTGCACCGGTAAAGTTTATTATGATCTTTATGAAGAGCGCGAGAAACGCGAACTGAATGATATTTACATCATGCGCGTGGAACAGCTTTATCCGTGGCCACATAAAGTGTTGGCACAGGAATTGGCCCGCTTCCCTAAAGCTGAATTTGTCTGGTGCCAAGAAGAGCCGCTCAACATGGGCGCATGGTCATTCGCACAAGCTAATTTGGAGCGCGTGTTGGATTTCATCAAAGTGAAAAACCCACGTCCACGTTACGTGGGCAGGCCTGCATCTGCATCCACTGCCACAGGCTTGATGAGCCGCCACCTGAAAGAACTCAAAGCCTTCCTCGACGAAGCGATGGCATAAGGAAAATAAAAATGAGCAAAGACATTCGCGTGCCAACTTTGGGTGAATCCGTCACTGAAGCCACCATTGCAAAATGGTTCAAAAACGAAGGTGATTTTGTGAAGGTTGATGAGCCTTTGGTGGAATTGGAAACCGACAAAGTGACGGTCGAAGTTCCAGCCCCGGCATCAGGCAAGCTTGAAAAAATTAATGCTGCTTCTGGCACAACCGTCGTGATCGGCGCTTTGCTAGGTTCGATTGCTGAAGGTGCAGCGGGTGCTGAACCGCCGAAAGCTGCGGCCCCAATTGCCGCAGCAGCTGCTCCTGCCAAAGCAGCCGAAATTCCATTGTCGCCCGCCGTGCGCAAAGCTGTGGTTGAAAACAATTTGACCCCTGCTGATATTCCGGGCTCTGGCAAGGATGGCCGCATTACCAAAGGTGATGTGATTGCTACTTTGGAGAAACCTGCCGCACCTGCGCTTGCGCCTGCGCCAGTTGCACGGCCCGTTGCCGCTGCTGGCAGCGAAGAGCGTGTTAAAATGTCGAGGCTTCGCCAAACCATTGCACGGCGTTTGAAGGATGCGCAGAACACGGCTGCCATGCTCACCACGTTCAACGAAGTGGACATGACAGCCGTGATGGCCATGCGCAATCAATACAAAGATGTGTTTGAGAAAAAGCATGGCGTAAAATTGGGATTCATGAGCTTTTTCGTGAAGGCTGCGGTGCAAGCCCTTAAAGACATTCCAGCCGTGAATGCCGAGATTGATGGCGAAGATATGGTTTATAAAAACTTCTATCACATTGGTGTGGCCGTCGGGACCGATAAAGGCCTTGTCGTTCCTGTGCTGCGTGATGCTGATATGTTGTCATTCTCAGGCATTGAAAAAACCATTGCGGCTTATGGCAAGAAAGCCCGCGATGGCCAGCTCCAAATTGCTGATATGCAGGGCGGCACCTTTACAATTTCAAACGGTGGCATTTATGGTTCGCTGATGAGCACGCCAATTTTGAATGCCCCTCAATCAGGCATTCTAGGAATGCACAAAATTCAGGAACGCCCTATTGCCATGAATGGCCAAGTGGTGATCCGCCCGATGATGTATCTGGCCCTCAGCTATGATCACCGTATTGTCGATGGCAAAGAGGCTGTGACGTTCTTGGTGCGCATGAAAGAAACTCTGGAAGATCCACAGCGCACACTTTTGGATTTGTGATAACGCACGAGCGCGAGGATCCAATGGTAAAGGCCCATGTTGTAGATGAACTCTCCTTGCCACTCGAAGGGTGGGATGATCCTTCGCGTGGGTCGTGTTTGTGGCGGACGATGATCTCAGCCGATGTGGCACCGACAGATACTCTCTCGACGGGCATTGCATATTTTGCGCCCGGGGAAACTCTGGCACCTCACAGACATAGTCATGCGGAAGTTTACTTCGTACTTGAGGGTGAGTTAGAAGTGACCATCGATGGCATCAAGCACTGCGTCACTCCAAACACGACCATTTTTGTCCCGGGCAATGCCGAACACGGAACACGCAATGCCACCGCGAAGCCAGCGCGCATTTTCTATTGTTTTGCAGCCGATCGCTTCAGCGACGTCCAATATCAATTCTCGTCTCCGGCAACACCAGAGCACAAGCGCAATTAAAGGATTAATTACACCATGACCTACGACGTCACCATTATCGGCACCGGCCCCGGCGGATATGTGTGCGCCATACGTGCGGCTCAGTTAGGTTTAAAAGTCGCTGTCATTGAAAAGCGCGCCACACATGGTGGCACCTGTTTGAATGTGGGTTGCATTCCTTCGAAAGCTTTATTGCACACATCAGAACTTTTTGCGGAGTCACAACATAGTTTTGCCAAGATGGGCATCATTGCCGAAAGCAAAATTGATTTTCCAAAGTTGATGGCCTTCAAGCAGGAAGCCATTGATGGCAACACCAAGGGCATAGATTTTCTGCTGAAGAAAAACAAAGTCGATGTGATCAGAGGCACGGGCAAAATTCTGAGCACTGGGAAAGTTGAAGTCGCCGGACAACTTGTTGAAAGCAAATCCATCATCATCGCCACCGGCTCTGATGTAGCCCGTCTCAAGGGCGTGGAGATTGACGAGCACCGCATAGTCTCATCCACCGGGGCACTTGAACTCAAAGAAATTCCCAAGACCCTGACCATCATTGGTGCTGGTGTCATTGGCCTTGAGCTTGGTTCAGTTTATGCGCGGCTTGGTACGAAAGTAACAGTCATCGAATATCTCGATCGTATTTTACCGGGCATGGATTTGGATGCTGCAAAGGCCCTGCAACGCATTCTTGAAAAGCAGGGGCTCACATTCAAGCTGGGTCAAAAAGTGACAGGCGCAAAGACCACAGAAAAAGATGTGTCCTTCACTGTTGAGTCTGCGGCAGGTGGTGTCGCAGAAACTTTGACTTCAGATGTGCTGCTCGTCGCTATTGGTCGCAATGCCTACACCGATGGCCTCGGCTGCGACGTAGCCGGCATTAAGAGAGATCAGCGTGGCCGTATTGAAGTGGGCGAACATTACAATACTTCGCTCCCAAATGTTTATGCCATTGGTGACGTGATCAAGGGTCCGATGCTTGCACATAAAGCTGAGGATGAAGGTGTAGCACTGGCGGAACTTCTTGCAGGCCAAGCGGGACACGTAAATTATGACGTTATCCCCGGCGTGGTTTACACTTCGCCAGAAGTGGCCTCAGTCGGCAAAACTGAGGACGAATTGAAAGCTGCTGGCATTGATTATAAAGCTGGAAAATTTCTGTTCCTTGCCAATGGCCGGGCCAAGGCAAATCAAACCACCGACGGCTTTGTAAAAATTCTGGCTGATGCAAAAACTGACAAAGTTTTGGGTGCGCATATCGTTGGCGTGCAAGCTGGTGAACTCATTCATGAGATTGCGGTGCTGATGGAATTTGGCGGATCGGCCGAAGACTTAGCCCGAACCTGCCATGCCCACCCCACATTGTCAGAGGCCGTCAAGGAAGCCGCAATGGCTGTGGCCGGCAGATCTATTCACAGTTAACAAACCCTGTTTTTAACATGGGAAGCTTTACGATTTCACTTAAACTAGCTGAAATCATTTTCTGCCAAATTAGAGGGGAGAGGAACTCCCATGACCGCCGCCAAAAAAGACATAGATATTCTCATTCTCGACGACGATGTCGATTTGCTGACCAGCATCGCCGAGCTACTGGCTGATTGCGGTTACAAAGTGAAAGGCTTTGCTGATCCTGAAAGTGCCGTTGAATTTGCAGTCGATCAAACTTTTGCGATGGGCTTGTTTGACTTCCGCTTAGGCAGCGTGAAGAACGGTTTGGATGTTGTTGAGACGTTACAGATTATGGGATCAAAAGCAGCTTACATTATGGTGACTGCAGATGTGGAACGCTCAACCCAGCTGCGCGCTGCTGATTTAAAAGTTTTTGAATTCATGCGCAAACCGGTGCAGCCTCAAGAACTGCTCGACACTGTGTCGCGGGCTATGGAACGCCTAAATCTTGCAGCTTAGGCTAAACCCCCGTAGTGGGCCGCGGCCTGCTGCCATCGCTAAACCGCTCAAAACGGAATGGCTGCGGATCAACACAAGGGGATTCCCCCACCACAATTTGCGCCATCAACTTACCAGCCCCCGGCCCCAAACCAAAGCCGTGGCCTGAAAAGCCTGATGCCATAAACAATCCGGGCTTTGCAGCGATTTCCGAAATCACTGGAACGGCATCTGGTGTTGCATCAATAATCCCGCCCCAGCTTTCTGCAACTTTGATTGAAGCCAAAGCTGGAAATGCTTTTTGAATTTCGCAAAGTGCTTCATCTAAAATCCACTGCGCAGGTTTCGGATCAAGAATGCGGACCTGCTCAAATGGCGACACTTGATCCAGCGCCCATCGCCTTGCTAATTGGGCTTCTTCTAAAAACCTTTTGCCAAGGCGCAGGCGAAGCCCACGCCAATCAAGTTTGAATACGGGCAGAAAATCAAAAAACAGCCGGAAGCTATCCGGCACAATATCGGCAACAGAAACAAAATTATGCGTCATGGTAAACCCACCATCCAGTCGCTTGCGCGCCGTAAATTTGCCCGCACTGAAACTCGCGGTAAATCCCGTTTCAACTGGCGTGGAGCGCATGACCGAACCGAGAACCCCAAGCTGCGGAAATGAAATTCCCATATTGTGTAAAAATCGGCGTGACCAAAATCCACCAGCCAGCACAACGCGCGAACACGCGATCACGCCGCGCTCAGTGACAACAGAACTCACAGCCCCCGCCTTAGTTTCTAGGCCACGCGCCGCACAATTCGTAAAAATTTTGACCCCTAATTTTTGCGCCGCCCGCGCCATAGCAGGAACTGCGATGAAAGGTTCGGCCCGACAATCGGTTGCAGTGTAAAGAGCGCCCGTCCATGTGGTCGTGCAACCCGGCAGAAGTTCTGCCACCTGAGCTGAGTTTAAAAGCTTTGAGTCTATTCCATGAGCTACGGCATGGTCTCGCCGCCACTTTTCATATTTTGCAAGTTCAGCTTCACTGCTGGCCACATACGCAATGCCGCATTGGCGAAATCCGGTTTCGGCCCCAACACGTTCATTCATGCCGCGCCATAATTTCAATGATTCTAAGATCAACGGAATCTCGCGCGGATCGCGCCCCATCTGTCGAACCCAACCCCAGTTTCGCGAAGATTGTTCTGCGGCCACTTCGCCTTTTTCTAAAACGACGACGCTCAATCCGCGTTCAGCGAGTTCCATCGCTGTCGTAATTCCAGCAATGCCTGCCCCAATCACCACCACATCAGCACTGGATGGCATCACATCATTTGGCGTCACATATTCAATCAGCGGCATTAGGTTGGGAAGGCCTTTCGGTATTGTTCCAATAAATGCTTGCGATTTACTTCCGTATAAACTTGCGTGCTTGAAAGACTGGCATGACCGAGCAAATCTTGGATCACCCTAAGATCAGCACCATTGCCTAAAAGATGCGAGGCGAAAGAATGTCGCAGAGCGTGCGGTGTCGCTGAATCTGGCAGGTTCAAAGCCCCGCGCATGCGCTCCATCAAAAGCTGAATAATGCGCGGAGAAAGTGCACCGCCTTTCACACCGCGAAACAAAGGTTCGTTCGGTTGAAGCACCATGGGGCAAAGTTTCAGATAAGCGGCAATTGCATCTTGGGCCACACCTACCACTGGCACAATGCGGGTTTTGCCACCCTTTCCCAAAACCACCAGCGGGTTAACTTGTCCCTGCTTCACAGTTAAATTCAACGCTTCAGAAATCCGCAGGCCACACGCATAAAGCAGTGTCAGGACGGCAGCATCGCGGGCCTTCACCCAAGGTTCCTGATGGTCAAACCCATCTGCTTCTGCCACGCGCCGGGCTGCGTCTTCGGCTAAGGGCCGTGGCACAGAATGTGAAATTTTAGGAGCGCGCACAATGCCAAGCGCCGCACATTTGAAATCACCGCTCCGTTCCGCATGGCGAAAGAACGACCGCACTGCCGACATTTGCCGCGCCAATGATCTGCTCTCTAAGCCTTGCGCTCGCCGCCGCGCCATAAAGCCGCGAAAATCACCCGCTGTTAAATTCGCAAGAGCTGAAATATCGGCAGCATTGCCCAAATGTTCCGCCATAAATTTTCCAAACTGGCTCACATCATGGGCATAAGCTTCGAGGGTCTTGGCCGCCATGCGCCGCTCTGATTTAAGGCTATGCAGCCAATTAAGCGCAACCTGCGCTGCGTCGGGCGCCAAACCAAATTGCTGTAATTCTGCATTCATCCGACCAATGTAGAATCCGATCGGTTAAGGCTTTCCCAAAGATCACCCAAGTTTAGGTTGACATTGCACTGCAACATAACTAGATCACAGCCATCGCAAGCCAGCCTCGATGAATACGTGAGGCGCAAATGATGCAGCCGTTCTAGCTGGAAGCGAATATCCCGAACAATCCTTTCACGTAGGGGAGTTTAAGCGCCAGCCCGAGCTGATGCGTGACCCTTCACGTATGCTCTGTCGGACATGGCCAGCGCTTTCCCCATTGCTCCGACATTGGAAAAACTTGTGAATTCTTTCACCGAACTAAAATTAAACGAACTCCTTTTGAAGGCTATTGCCGCTGAAGGTTATGATAAACCAACTCCAATTCAAGCGAGAGCCATTCCACCATTGATGGAAGGCAAAGACTTACTGGGCATCGCCCAAACCGGCACCGGCAAAACCGCAGCTTTCGCACTTCCTATCTTGGACCGTTTGGCCAAACACGCTGAACGTCCGGCCAAAGGCACCTGCCGTGCTTTGATCCTTTCGCCAACGCGTGAGCTTGCTGCCCAAATTGGCGAGAGCTTTAAAACCTACGGCAAATATATGAAGCTGTCCCGCGCCGTTGTCTTCGGCGGCACTTCACTTGGCAAACAAATGGAAATTTTGCGCGGCGGTGTGGATGTTCTCGTGGCTACTCCTGGCCGCCTAGTGGATTTAATCGAACGCAAAGCTTTGACGCTTTCAAAAGTGGAAATTTTTGTGTTGGACGAAGTGGACCAGATGCTTGATCTGGGCTTTATTCACGCCATTCGCAAAATCACTGGTCTTCTGCCAAAGAACCGTCAAAACCTGTTCTTCTCAGCCACCATGCCCAAGGAAATTTCAAACCTTGCTTCAGGTCTTTTAACTGATCCTGTGCGTGTTGAAGTGGCACCTGTTGCCACCACAGCTGAACGTGTCAACCAATCGGTGATCCACGTGGATCAAGGTGCAAAGCCAGCACTTTTGAACGAACTTCTCAAAGACAATAACATGACCAGAACTTTGGTGTTTACACGCACCAAGCACGGCGCTGACAAAGTTGTGAAAAGCTTGGCGGGTGCGAATTACACGGCTGCCGCCATTCATGGCAACAAGAGCCAACCCAACCGCGAGAAAGCCCTTGCCGGATTTAAAGCAGGCAAAATTCTCGTGCTCGTCGCAACTGATATTGCCGCTCGCGGCATTGACGTGGACGGGGTTTCTCATGTGATCAATTTCGATTTGCCTCATGTGCCAGAATCTTATGTTCACCGCATCGGCCGTACAGCCCGTGCGGGTGCCGAAGGTGTAGCGATTGCATTTTGTGCCGGCGATGAACGTTCGTTGCTGCGTGATATTGAAAAGACTATTCGCCAAACCGTTCCAGTGGTGCAACATGCTTTAGGTAAAGCCGTGCTTGGACCTGAAGAAAAAGAATCGCGCCGCCCAAATGGCCGTTCGACCAAACCACAAGGCGGCAAGCCCCAAGGTGGCCGTTTCCACCGCGGTCAAGCTGATTTTAAAAACAAACCAGCCCACGAACAGCGCGCCGAACAAGCCCAAGTGCAAGAAAAGCGCGCTCCGCAAAAACGTGAAATGCCAGAAGGTTCCAAATGGACACCTTTGGCTGGCGTGCCTTCAATCATGTATCAAAAAGCCAAGCCGAAAGCTGAGCCACGTCCAGAAAATCCGAACAAGCCTTGGTTCAAACCCAAAAGCGATGCCATGAACCGCAACCGCACACCAGGTTCAGGCTTCGCTGGAAAACGCGGCGACAGCCGCCCCTCCGGCGGCTACAAAGGCCCACGGCGCGCTGAAGGGTAATAAGCCTTCTATTCTTAAACCGTCATTCCCGCGCAAGCGGGAATCCAGTTAAGCCACAATTGAGCCTATCAAAAGCTGGACCCCTGCCTTCGCAGGGGTGACGGCTTTTGGTGTTGATTGCTGGACACACTATCGCGGCATCAGGTTCAACAAATAATTTAGTGACCCAGTGAAGACAAACAAAATAATCACCGCTATTTGAAATAGAGCGATGATTTGCAATGTACCCTTAAAAGGTTGTTTCTTCGTTTTATGACGAAGCAAAATCTGCGCGAGAAACGCACCGGGCGTACCCCCAATGAAAGCCAGCATGAGGAGGTTTCGTTCAGGAACTCGCCACCTGTTTTTGATTGCACAATATTTATCCCAAGCAAAAAATATGAAGCAAAGAAAGCTAACGCTCGTTAAATATAGAGCAACATTTGGTATGAAATGCGGACCGAGTAATTGCGCGGACTCTTCAAGCATTCGCCTATTGCTTCAATGAGATTCACTTGGTGACAATTTCAAGGGCTGCTCCACGCGCCGCAAACGTTCTTCAAACTCACTGATCAACACAACCATGGCCTATGGTCGAAGAATGATATTCCATCACAGCGCGATTGAGATGGGAGATTCGTTCGATGAGGCGTTGTTCCACGCTGATGAGATCAGAAGCTACATCCGCCCTCAGTGATTTTACCTCGGAACGGACGTCGGTAATGTCGTTTTTGACGTCAGCAAGCTCGCTCTTCGTCGCCATATCTGTGCGAATGCCACCGATCTCACCGCGCATTTCGCGCAGCAACAGCAACACAAGATTTTCAGGTTCGCTCATCATAACCTCAATTCAGCGTAAAAACATTCGGATGAAGAGAACAAAAAGTCAACACTTAAAGCATTCGCTCACTCGCCCGCACCTTCATGCTCTCGCTTTTAAGCTGCCCACAGGCGGCCATGATATCGCGGCCTCTTGGTGTTCTCACAGGTGAGGCATAGCCAGCATTGTTCAAAATCTCAGCGAAGTTTTCAATGGTGTCCCAAGTCGAACATTCATAGGCCGTGCCCGGCCACGGGTTAAACGGGATGAGATTAACTTTGGCTGGAATGCCGCTCAAAAGTTTCACCAAGCGCTTGGCATCGGCCACCGTGTCGTTCACATCGCGCAGCATCACATATTCAAAAGTGATGCGTTTGGCGTTCGATGCGCCGGGATAATTGCGACAGGCTTCGAGCAATTCAGCAATCGGATATTTTTTATTAAGCGGCACAAGTTTGTTGCGAATTTCATCAGTGGTGCCATGCAGTGAGATTGCCAATGCCGACCCAATTTCATCGCCCGCCCGCACAATTTCAGGCACTACACCAGAGGTCGATAAAGTGATCCGGCGCTTCGATAGCGACAGCCCTTCACCATCGGCCGCAATATTAATCGCTGTTTTCACATTGTCGAAATTGTAAAGCGGCTCACCCATGCCCATCAAAACCACGTTGGTCACATAGCGTCCGGACGACGGTGGCTTGGGGTTGGCGGTAATATCATCTGGCCAATCTTTAACACGGTCCCGCGCCAGCATAATCTGGCCAACGATTTCACCCGCAGTTAAATTGCGCACCAGTTTCTGCGTGCCCGTGTGGCAGAAACTGCAAGTGAGCGTACAACCGACTTGGGAGGAGATGCAAAGCGTGCCGCGATCTTCTTCAGGAATATAAACTGTTTCAACTTCGTGGCGAGCGCCTTTATTGTCAGCAGCCAAACGCAACAGCCATTTGCGTGTGCCGTCAGATGAAATTTGCTCGGTCACCACTTCTGGGCGACCAATGAAGAACACCTCTTCCAATTTGCCGCGCAAATCTTTGGACACATCCGTCATCGAGGCAAAGTCAACAACGCCGCGCTGATAAATCCAATGCCACAGCTGACGCATCCGCATTTTGCGTTGCTTTTCAGGAACACCCACACGTTCTAGAATGGCAGCCAAATCCTCGCGCGAAAGTCCCAGCAAAGTGGTACGCGTGTCATTGGGAATATAGCTGGCAGCCAGCGGAATGGCAGTTTGGAGAAGCGTTGTCATGGCGCTCACTTAGCGCAATTCATACGTGCCCACAATCGGCCCGATTGGTAAAAATCCGTCCTGCCGACCAAGCTCTCTGCTATAGAGGGCTGAAATACTGCCGTCTAAAAACAGAGCATTCTGGCAAACCAAAACATCGCGAAACAAAATTGCAAATTCATAAAACGTAACCGGGGAATTTGAGATCACAAATTCCAGCGTATGATCATTGACCATACCCACGCCATTGCGAACTTTACGCGATGTTCCAGAAGCCGAAATTTTTGGATGAATATCTCCATTCACCAAAAGCATAGGACCGCTTTGCGATGCCAGATCAGGCTTAATCCCAGACTTAGCATAGGCATCTGTTTCCATCACACCAACATGATCGCCCTTCACATAAAACACCCCGTTCGGTTTCAAATGAAAATTACCCGAACCATTGCGCCGATTTAATTTGCGGATCAGCTTTCCGTTTTCGACGTAATAGCCAATGGCCTTCAGGCGCTGGTCAAACATACCTGCGTTCATAGCGAATGTGAGCGTTTTGTTTTCCGCAGCCAAGGCACCGGATAGATTTGCAAAGCTGCCATAGGCATCGCCATAAGCATCGACATTGAAGAGACCAACATTCTGCTGTTGCACATCAACGGTACACGCCGTGTAGGACTGAGTGGACGACATAATGTTGCGGCAAGCGGAAAGTGCAGCCCCACTTGAAAACCAGATCATCAAAAGAAGAACAACGAGCCGCATTTCAAACCTACTTACAGGCGCTATCAATCTTGTCAAAAGCCTTTGAAATTCCAACCAACGAATATGTGTCGGTGGTTTCCGTGCCTTTCCAAGATGTGCCTGTGACACTCAGCGATGATCCAGTCTTCATTGCTTTAACAATGGCAGCTTCAGTTTCGGGTGCAGCAGCCCAAGCTGCATCCCCATTGGTATAAAGCTCAAAAGACGAATCATCGACTTTGACAGTCACCGTCGATGACTCTTTAAATGGATAGCCAATGATGGTTGACACTTGGCCGAAAATTTTGCGCCCCGGAAAATGCGTCACTAAAAAATAAATTGGATCGCGTTTTACTTTTTTTACAGATTCAGATTTTTTAGGAACTGAATAAATATAGCAAACCGGCGAACCACTGGATTGATAGGTAAAGCTTTCCCAATCATCAAATGTGCCAAGCGACACCGGGTCCTCAGCGCGGCCGGGTGTGCCAACCACCGAGACGACCAAACCAGCCGCTGCTAACTTTAGATATGCACTGTTCCAATTCATAGTATTAACCTTTAAGCCGCAAATCTTAACAAGTTGCGAAAACCAAGTGTGAGCTTCCACCGCAAGATGAGGTCGAAAATACGGCAATGATACATGCGAAATCAATTCTTATCACGGGCTGCTCGTCGGGCATTGGCTATTGTTTTGCAGTGGGCCTCAAAAACCGCGGCTACCGTGTTTTTGCCACCGTCCGCAATTTGGAAGATGCAAAACGTTTGGAAGCCGAGGGTTTGGAAGTCCTCATGCTTGACTATACGTCAAGTGCGTCCGTTAAGACTTGTGCCGCTGAAATTGAACGGCGCTGCGACGGCAAGCTTTTCGCACTGGTGAACAATGGAGCCCAAGGTCAGCCGGGTGCAGTAGAGGATTTGACGAGGGCAGTGTTGGAAGCCCAGTTTGCCGCCAACTTTTTTGGCTGGCATGAACTCACAGTATTATGCCTGCCAATGTTGCGCAAAAATGGCGATGCAAGCATCGTAAATATCTCGTCGGTCTTGGGAATAGCAGCAATGAAATGGCGCGGCGCTTATAACGCAACGAAATTTGCGCTTGAAGGTTTGACCGACACCATGCGCTTGGAATTGCAGGGTTCTGGCGTCACCGTTTCCACCATTGAACCAGGTCCCATTGCCAGCAAATTTGTGGAAACGGCCCTCAAGAATTTTGATCGCAATATCAACATTGAAGCTTCACATTATAAGGCATCATATGCCGCTCAAAAAGCAAGGCTGGGCAAGGGCGGCTCAAACCGCTTCAAATTGCCGCCGGATGCAGTACTTGAAAAACTCATTCACGCGCTTGAATCACCACGTCCAAAAGCCCATTACTACGTAACAATTCCAACACACATCATGGGGTTGGCACGCAGGCTGCTGCCACAAGGCCTGATGGACCGCTTTGTGAATAGGATGTCTGACCAATGAACCTTCTAAACTATGCCGTACCGATCGCCGTTGGCGCAGTGTTTGTGGTGCTGCTGCTCGGTCTCTGGAACATGATGAAAGGGGGGTCGGCCAATAAAAGCCAAATGTTCATGCGCTGGCGCGTGGGCCTGCAATTCGTGGCGATTATCTTGATGATGACTGCGTTATATTTTAGCCGGCGTTGAACGGTTTACAATCAACACAGCGCCTGCACAAACGGCCATGCCAACAATTTGAATGGGCACCAGTTTTTCATCAAACAGAAGATAGGTCATAGCCGCTGCGACGGCTGGCACCAGATAAATCAATCCTGAAACCCGCGAAACTTCCCCCTCGCGGATTAGGATCATCAAGAGCGTGATTGCAATAATTGATAAAACAATGACAGCCCAAGCCAAAGCGCTCCACGCTTCCAAACTATAATCAAATTGAAAGTCATTGGTGATCAGCGCACCCAGCATCACCACCAAACTTGCGCCCACATATTGCCAAAACCCACCCGTAGCCAAATGCAAACCCGTTGCAAAACGTTTTTGATAAACTGTGCCAAACGAAATCGCCACCGCGCCAAACAAAGCACAAGATGCTGTAAGCGGCGTAATTCCGCCCACATGGGCAAATACGAGCTTTGGCCACACCACCAGCCCGATGCCAAGCAGGCCAACCATCAAACCCAGCCAATGGCGCGGATAAATCACCTCACCTAAAATCAATGCCGCCATAAATGCCGTGAGCAAAGGTTGCAGCCCCACGATCAAGGCGCTCACCCCAGCTGGCAAACCCTCGGCCACCGCCCAATAAATCGGCCCCAAATAAAGCCCATGTAAAAACGCACCGGCAACCATTGCATGAGTTGCGTGTTTAACGTCAGGCCATGGCGCACGCTGTTGCACGGCCAGAAGACCCAGAAAAATGCCAGCAAGAGGAAAGCGCAATGCCAGAAACCACCACGGCCCCACATGGCCAGCAGAAAGCCTTGCCACAACAAAGCCTGTCGCCCACAAAACAACAAACATCGCGGGTGCGAGCGCAACGAGTTTGGTTTTTGAAGGTGCTGCTTGCATGAAGTTTCTGCGTTAGAATGAAGTTATGAGCGATTCTGTTACATCGGTTGTTGCACTGTTCCAAGCTGCTCTCAAGCGGCTGTTTGCGGATGAGGCCATTCCGCTAGCGGGTAACATCGCCTTTCGGTTGATTTTTTCAATTTTTCCATTTTTAATTTTTCTCACTGCACTGGCCGGTTTCTTTGGCAGCAAGGAACTGGCCGAATCCGTAGTGAATTATCTGCTGAGTGTGGCCCCCGAACAATTGGTGCGTCCTGTCAGCGGAGAAATTCGCGCCATTCTCACCGAACCCCGTTCCGGCCTTTTAAGCCTGTCAGCGCTGCTCACCATCTGGAGCGCCATGGCAGGGGTTGATTCCGTGCGCGTGGGGTTAAACCGCGCCTATGATCTTAAAGACACAAGGCCACTGTGGTATCTTTATGGGCAAAACGTGGTGTTCGTGATCGGCTCGGCTTTCCTGCTTTTGGCCGTGGCCTTAATGCTCGTGGTCTATCCTTTGGCCATTAGCGCATTTCCTGATCGTTTGGCGCAGTGGGCCTCGTTCGATCATGTGCGCTATCCGCTGGCCATGGTGATTCTGCTCGCAGGCCTCCACATTGCCCACCGCATATTACCCGCCAAAGCCCTCTCAGCGCGTGAGGTTTTCCCCGGCGTGCTGGTCACAGTGATTGTGTGGACCCTGCTTTCGGCAGCCTTCTCCTATTATCTAACCCACTTCAATTCCTTCGCCTCCACCTATGCCTCGCTGTCTGGTTTGTTTGCCGCGATGTTTTTCATCTATCAAGCAGCGCTGGTGCTGATTTTTGGCGGGGAGTTTAATCGGGTGATTAGTTTGTTGAAGGGTGGGTAGTTTAAGTACTGTCTTTCCGTCATGTTACGCTTGACACATCTGATGTTGTCATGTATCACTTGACGAATGGAAATCGAAAGCATTTCGCACAAAGCCCTGAAGCGGTTCTTTTTAACTGGAAATTCAAAAGGACTTATGGGTGATGTTGAGCGGCTTCGGGCGATGCTCGCCTTTATTGACGCTGCTGCTTCGCTCGATGAATTGGCAAAGCCACCGAACTATGGCTTGCATCGTTTAACAGGCAACCGCGCTGGAACATGGTCGATGACCGTAACACGCAACTGGCGTCTTACGTTCACCTTGACCCAAATAGGCGCTGTGGCTGATATGAACTTGGAGGATTATCATGGCTCTTAAAATACACCCCTCGATCTCCGTCCATGCCGGACGTTGGCTGATGAGCGAAATCGTGGAGCCGAGTGGCCGCAGCATTACCGATTTAGCCGCAGAAATAAGCGTGTCGCGGCAAGCGCTGAGCACCGTGCTAAACGGCCATGCCAGCCTGAGCGCAGACATGGCGTTGCGATTTGAGCGAGAGTTCAAGATCAGCGCTGATACCTTGATGAGAATGCAGATATCATACGATCTTGCACAAGCGCGTTTGCTATTGGCAGGCTGATGTGGATGGTCTGAATTCCAAGGACGGATCGCGGCCGCTGGATTAGCTACGTCTGCTGTGGATATATTTTCAGGTCCAAAGTTTGAATTGCCAAACCAATGCGCTGGGCCAGACACTGAACTCGCTTTACGATTGCGAATTTCGAAAATAACTTATATCATCGGTTGCATGGCTAGATGCACAGCACCAGTTCATGGACATCGCACATCGAGCGCTCAAGCCGCCTGCCCAGCATGTGGTGGAAGATCACGGTCTTACGGCGGCTATGGCTACGGATCATACTCGCCTCCGTCATACTTACCAACTGTTAGCAGCGGTGGCAGCCGGAATAGCGGTGGCGGATCAAGCCGCAGCGCAAAACCACGCTGGTCGGGAGTCGGTTCAACTCAGTTTTACACACATGAGGAAGTGCGGGCACTTACCCCAATCCGTGAGACCGTTGAGAAGCGAGCTTCCCTGCCGGACCTTCGGCACATCTTTCTGTGCCACGCGTGGGACGACCGACATGGGGTCGCGAAAGAGTTGTACGATCTGCTCGTGACACGCGGTGTCTCGGTCTGGTTTAGTGAGAATGATATCGGCCTTGGCGAACCGTTTCTCCGCGCTATAGACAAGGGCTTGGTAAAGTCGCGGATCGGGATTGTGTTGGTGACCCCTGCGCTGCTGAAGCGCCTCCCATCGGCTGGCGTCGCAGACAAGGAACTTTCTGTGCTTTTGGCACGTGATCAACTCGTTCCCATCGTTCATAATACTACATACGATGCTCTCCGCGAAGTTAGCCCTATGCTTGCCTCGCGAAACGGCTTGGACACGGCAGACATGCCGATGGCCGATGTCGCCTCCAAGCTCGCCGAGCTTAGCTTGATCGCAAGTGAAGCGTACGTTTGAGTCACTGATTTTAGGATTCGAGTCGTTAGTGCGGATTTTCGTTCAGGGTCAGAATCGTAAATTAATGCACTTCCCCACCCCCGCTTGACACTTCAGCCCCATTCTCCTACTAACCCGCAATCTGAATGGGCAAAAGCCTTGACGGATATTCATGCGCAGCCCCCGGCAACCCAACAGGTTTTTCGGAAATCGCAAAAAAGTCCTCTTCTTTCAAGGGTTTAGAAGAGGCGCCAAAGGGCGCGGAAAAAGGTAGTTAATATGTACGCAGTCATCAAGACAGGCGGCAAGCAATATCGCGTTGCCGCAAACGATAAAATTCTGATCGAAAAGCTCGAAGGCGAAGCTGGCGATCACATCAATTTCACCAATGTTCTCATGGTTACGGGCGATGGTGCCGTG
>JANOXS010000010.1:0-13907 GCA_031418535.1 Hyphomicrobiales bacterium
GTTGCTGCCAAATCATTCAGATCAACACCAATCCAGCCGCATCCAGCTGGGGCTGCCCCTTCGGATCGATCAAGCACAGTGACCTTTGCGCCAGCGGCCATAAAGGACTGCACCAGCGACTGTCCGATGGACCCAAGCCCACCAGTGATCAGCGCATGTCTGCCAATAAGATCAATTACAGTCATGGCCTCAAAGCTTCTCTGATACTTCTTCGATTGAAGTGTCGGCAGTCGGTTTATCCAAAACGATTTGCCCCAAAGCCATGGCGACGATGCGGTCACAGCAGGCAAAAACGTGGTGCATGTTGTGACTGATAAAAATACTGGTAATACCTTGCTTTTTTAATCCCTGCACAAAGCCGATCACTTTGGCGGTTTCCTTGACTGACAAGTGATTGGTTGGCTCATCCAAAATCATAACCTTGGATTTGAAATGCATGGCGCGCGCAATGGCAACACCTTGCCGCTGGCCACCAGACAATTCGCCGACAAGGGCATCAGGAGATCGTAAGTGCAAATCGACATCAGCAATCGCAGCAACAGAATCTTCGCGCATTTTGCGTTCGTCCAAAATGCCAAAGCCACCCATTGACCATTTCAAGGGTTCGCGCCCGATGAACATGTTGCGCGAGATTGACATGATCGGAACCATCGAATTGTATTGATAGATCGTCTCCAACCCCAGCCGCATCGCATCTTTCGGATTGCGAATATCCGCCAGTTTGCCTTCAATCATAATCTCGCCGTCGTCCTGACGGTGCAGACCTGACAAGATGTTAATCAACGTCGATTTTCCCGCACCATTATCGCCGACAAGACCGAGCGCTTGCCCTGGCATTACGTCCAGAGAAACACCCTTCAATGCGTGGACTCCAGAATACCATTTGTGCAGATTTTTGACCGAAATGACGGGGTTCATTGCTTGGTCTCCACTTTCATCGAGCGGCCGCGTTTGCGCAGCCAAGAATTGCCAACGACAGCAAAGATCGTCAGCGCACCGACGGCAAACTTGAACCAGTTGCTATTGACCTGTGCCATCACCATGCCATTGTCGATGACACGAATGAGCATGGCTCCAATGATGCCGCCCGAAATTGATCCAATGCCACCAGAAAGCGATGCGCCACCAATTACAGCAGCAGCGACTGCCTGCAACTCCATGCCTTCGCCAATTGACGGCAAGGGGGATCCGAGCCGTAGGACTTGAATCATGCCAGCAAATCCCGCTAGCACTGAGCAAATCATGAAACAAATGATCTTCACTTTGTTCGATGGAATGCCCATCGCTTCAGCTGCGGGCAGAAACCCTCCAGTGGCGCGAACCCAATTGCCGAAATTAGTCTTGGCCAGCAAGAATCCGATCAACAGGGCAATGCAGACAAACCAAAGAAACGACGCCCGAAACATATCGTAGGGGCCAACATAATTGATGAAGAGGTGTTCTGGAATGTTGTCCATATCAAGCCGTGGCGGAAAACCACCCGACACAACGACAGTCATCGAGCGCGCCATGAACAGCATACCCAAGGTCGTGATGAAAGATGGAATTTGGAATTTGATGGTAATCCAGCCATTGAGAAAACCAATAAAAGCACTGATCAGGAGACCCACACTGGTGGCTGGCCAAAAGCCCCACCCAGCGACCATCATCACCGCCATGATCATTGGCATGAGGGCAAACACTGACCCGACTGAAAGGTCGAACTCACCGCAGATCATCAACAGTGTGACCCCGATGGCGACAAGGCCTACTTCCGGCAGAAAGCCTAACATGCCACGCAAATTGTCATAGGTCAGAAAAATCGAGTCAGATTTAATCTGGAAAAATAGAATCAAAAGCATCAGCAACAAGGTTGCCGCCAGTTCGGGTTTTTGAAGGGCGAGTTTCAAAAGTCTGCGCATAATGCATCATTTCCTTGCTAAAAGTTCCCGGCGCACACTGAGCGCGCCGGGACAAAAATATTTACGCGATTAGCGAATACCCATCTTCGATTTTTCCATGATGCCATCAACCATGTCAGGCGTGACAATGCCTTGTCCGGTATCGATATCAGATGGTGCAAGGCCAGCGGTCTTGGCGAGGTAGACCTCCATTACTGGCATGAAGCCTTGCATGTAGGGTTGTTGATCGACCTGGACTTGAACATAGCCCGCTTTCATTTGCTCCAACACTTCAGGCACAAGGTCAAAACCGCCAAGCAATACCTTGCCGGGTGCAATCTTACGATCCGCTAAGACGCGGGCAACGCCGGCGTGCCAGAAACCTGTGTCAAAGTAAGCTGTGGTTTCAGGATGAGCCAACAAATAAGCACCCACACGATCGCTTACCACGGCAAGATCAGTACCTGAATCGATGCGCTCATACTTGATGTCACGGCCAGGATTGGCCTTGATGTAATCATCCATGAAGTTCATCACACCTTTGGCGCGGGATTCAGACCAGTTCTGGCCGGGCGCAGACACACCCATCAGCACTCTGATTGGACCGTCTTTTGGGAAGTTTGCCGATTGCGCTTTGCCAAGCGAATAGCCAGCAGCAACAAATCCCTGACCGATAAAGGCTTGGCGTGCATTTCCTGCGGCCCCTTCGAGATCATCGACGTTAGACGCAATCACAATAATGCCCGCATCACGCGCGCGCTTAATCACATCGTCAAAGGCTTTGTTATCAACAATCGAGGTGATCAATGCGGTTGGTTTGCGCGCAATCGCTGCTTCCATGTTGGCGACCTGCTCTTGTGCTGATCCATCGGTTTGCACATAGACCATCTGACATTTGGCATTGACCTTGGCACAAGCATCCTCATAGCCTTTTTGTACCGCTTGCCAGAATGTGTTGGACGATCCGGAATGCACAGTGAATGCGATGTCAAGATTGTCTTCAGCGAGCGCCATAGTGGGGGCTGTGGCGAGCATTGCTACTAACATCAGGCTTTTTAATTTCGTCATTATTTTATTCCTCCTAGAGTGGTTTATATTTTTGATTTTCTTCTCGTTGTCTTGAACCTCTTGTCGATCTCCGGATGGAGCTCGAGACCAAGGCCAGGTCCCGCTGGCACTGTAATCATGCCATTCTTAACTGGCGGAACGTCGGTGACCACATCGCGATACCAAGTCTTGTAAAAAGCTCGGACAGATTCTTGGATAAGCGCGTTGGGTGCATTCAGTGAAAGATGAGTAGAGGCCGCGAGCACAACAGGTCCTGTGCAGTCATGTGGCGCAATAGGAAGTTTCCATGCTTCTGCCATTGCCGCGATCTTGCGGGCTTCGGACAAGCCGCCGCACCAACCAAGATCAAGCATGACCACACCAGCGGCTTGCGTTTCAAGCAGGTCGCGAAACCGATAGCGGCTGGCGAGCGTTTCTGATGCACAAACAAGTGCAGTTGAGTTGTCTGCGTAACGCTTGAGATCACCTAGCGTATCCATCTTAATTGGATCTTCGTGCCAGTAAGTATCGAATGGCGTTAATGCACGTGCTATCTGGATGGCAGGCATAACTTGCCACATCGAATGGAACTCAACCATGATATCCATACGGTCGCCTACAGCTTTGCGAATTTTTTCAAAAGGCTTCAACGCCAGTTTTAGGTCTTCATTTGAAATCGACCAACCCTTGGTCTTTTCGGCGGCAATATCGAAAGGCCAAATCTTCATGGCCGTTATGCCATCTTCGATCAGAGATTGAGCGAGTTCATCAGCGTGATTTAGAAATGCTTCTAGGTCATTCAGTCCGAGAGTGGAATCTGATGCGTCCAATCCCCAATTCTTTGTCGATTGTGACTCGCTTTTTCGCATATAGTGTGTGCCAGCGCAGGTGTTATAAGTCTTGATCGACTGACGCGTCCAACCGCCAAGCAACTGCACGATAGGCTGGTTGGTTACTTTGCCGAAAATGTCCCACAGAGCAATATCGACAGCTGACGCAGCCCGCGTTTCAACGCCGGTGGATGCAAAACCCAGATAATCCACAAGGTCTCGCGAAATTGAATCGATGGCAAGTGCATCACGACCAATCAATCGCGGTGCCACCACCTCATGTAAATAAGTTTCAACGGTTCCGGCATGCATAAAAGTTTCGCCAAGCCCAATAATTCCATCGCTGGTATGAACCTGCAACCACAGCAGGTTGCCGAATTCCTCAATTCGAATGGTTTCAAGGTCGGTGATCTTTAACACGTCAGGTGATCCCTGCGGCCAACAAGGCCCGCACCGAGTTATCAAAATGCTCGACCATCAACGCTTCAGCTTCCTTAGCGTCTTGTTGCAAAATGGCGGCGGCAATGCGCTTGTGGCACATCACATTGTTGCGGCGATCTTCATCGGTTGGGCGACTGGCCCAACCAATATACCAAGTCTTTTCTGTGACTATGCGAAACGAACTCACGATGAGAGCAAACATCGGGTTCTTCGATGCACGTGCGATAGTCTCATGGAAAGAAATGTCACTCTGCTGAACCAAATTCGGATCGTTAAAATCACGGTCCATTGCGGCCGCAAAGTTAACAATCATTTCCGCCTCTGCAGGTGTGCGGCGCAACGCGGCCAAAACGACTGTGCGTTGCTCAATCGCACGGCGAACATCATAAATTTGTTGAACGGAAACCTGTTCTGTGAGGACTGCGTGATTGAGGATGATGGGCAGCACCGTCTCATCAATACCGCCGACGCGTGCACGCCGACCATTGCCAACCTCAATGACACCAACCATCGCGAGCGAACTAAAAGCTTCGCGAACCACCGCCCTCGAAACTCCCATCTTGAGAGCAAAGGCAGATTCACTTGGAATTGGCTGTCCCAGTTTAAGCTCTGCGTCTCTAATGTGATCAGTAATCGCTCGCATAGTTTGCGCAACTAAGCTTTCACTCGCCTCAACTGAATCCTGAACAACCAAAGATTTGTGCATTTTTAACCTGTCTGATAGGTTTCTCAATATTCATATACAATAAACATTGAGCTATCTGTCAAGACAATTCGATGCCCAAAAAGCAATTTTAACAGAAAAGCATTTTCCCGACGCATCACTTGTGCTGGATGCAGGCGATATTATTGGAGAAACTATCGTCTAGGACGAATACCGCAATGCGCTTTTTTAGGTCGAGGTGGATGGCAAACGAATTCACTGCCTTGCACTTGGAGAAATTCTACAGTCAATTCATTGGTCAGAAAAATAGCTCTCGTGGAGCGGCCGGAGTCTGGCAATGGTATGGTCCACGGACTGCAGATGCTGGCGCATCGCTTCCGCTGCTTTTTGTGGGTGGCGCTGATCAAGAGCTTTTACGATTGCCCAATGCTCTGCAATAATATCAAGAGTGTGTGTGGATTCGCGATTGGCAATATGGCCAATCCGGTCCCACAACATTTTGACACTTTGCACAGTGGCCCAAACACCTTCTAACTTGGCGGCGCGGGCAATGAGTTGGTGAAAGGCTTCGTTGTCGCTAAAGAAGGCCGGGCCATCGCTCGATTTGGCGTGCAGCATCTGCAGTTTCAAATTTGCTTTAATCAAAATGCTGTACTCATCAGTCCAGTGGCGGGCAGCTTCTTCCGCGAGAGATACCTCCAGCGCTGAGCGCGCAAATTGCGCCTCGTGGACTTGCTTGAGTTTGATGGGCGCCACGAAGGTGCCACGTTGCGGGTAAATTTCAATCAGGCCATCTTCGGCCAGCCGCGTAATTGCAGTGCGCACCGGTGAGCGCGAAATTTTGAATATGCCGCATATTCGGTTTTCACTAATCGCCTCGTTGGGCTCGAGCCTGCAGGTGATAATTGCATCGCGTAGAAATCGGTACACCTGATCTGCTGCCGGACGCCGCCGATCAATCCTGACGCTGCCCTGCTCCATACGACTGCTGACAAATCTAGTTTCGATTTCGACCATACTCATGCCGCCGATTCTCCCGCCTGATTGCGCCGATGTTACACGGGGCTTGCCAAGTGTCATCTTGTATACTAGCATACTAACCCAGCATGCAACAGTGGTTGTGTGCATTCATTTGGGAGGACTACATGAAAAAAACTATTATCAACCTCGCACTTTCAGCCGCGGTGCTGGCATTGGCCGCCGGGTCTGCTTGGGCAGACCCAGCCACAAAAGTTGCACTTGTGCCCGGCGGCCCTCATCCCTACTTCTCGGCTTGGGAACAGGCTGGCGCTGATGCCGTCAAGGATTTCAAACTTGGTGCGGGCGACTACCGCGTACCGCAGAAATGGGAACTGGCCGAACAGAGCAAGCTACTCGAAAGCTTGCTGACGCAAGGCTATAATTCATTTCTGATTTTCCCTGGAGACGCCGTAGGCACCAGTGCAACGGTTCAGGAAATCGTTGATAATGGTGGTCAGGCGCTGGCATTGGCGGGTTGCTTGAAAGACCCCACGCCCGCTCTCTTCTGCATGGGAACCGACACGGGTAACTCCGCCTATCTCGGCACCAAAGAATTGATCAAGGCGATGGGTGGGAAAGGCAAGATTGCACATTTTACAGGCTTTCTCGTTGACCCCAACACACAGCTGCGCATCGACGCTGTGAAAAAAGCGGCTGATGAAACAAATGGCGCTGTGACAGTCGTACAAGTCATCGCAGACATTGATGCCCCGCAACCTGCCGAAGAAAAGATCAATGCCTATCTTGCGGCCAACGCGGCAAATGTAGATGGGATTATTACAACGGCATGGGTGCCAGCTGTGACAGCGGCCAACTCGTTGCGCAAAATTGGTGACAAGCGCATAAAGATGGTCGGCATCGACCATGATGAAGTTGTGCTGAAGGCCGTTAAAGATGGTTTTGTAAGTGGCACCATGTTACAGAATCCCTATGGACAAGGTTACATTGGCTCATACGTCCTCGACAAGCTGCGGAATGGCTGCACTCTGAATGCGGATGCTCCATGGAAGTCTAACGCTTTGACTAATAAGTTTGTCGACTCAGGAACAGTCTATGTAGATGTTTCACAGGTTGACACTTATGTCGACGCTATGCGCGGTATCTCTAAAACGCTGATGGCAAGCATAGACAAAGATTTCCTAAGCTGCAAATAAGCAGTTTATTTTTTCACTCCCCGTCAACGGTTTGGTTGCTGCATAGTTTCAGCAACCAGACCGTTGTATGAAATCGTAAGCGAAAAATCAGAATGCCTTCCAGCAATGTAATACCAGCAATTGACGCTGCACCTGTGTTGATGGGTCGTCAACCCGCACTCAAAAGACTCATGTTCAGCAGTGAATTCGGACTCATGATTTTGATTGCGTCTACATTTGTGGTATTTGCAGCCCTCCTCCCAGGTTTCACCTCCAACTTCAGTTTATTCACTATCGGCCGCCAGATCGGCATAGATACAATGATCGGCCTTGCCATGATGACGGTGATTGTCACGGGCGGGCTTGATCTTTCTGTTGGTGCCATTGGGGTGTGCTCTGCCATGGCATTCGGTTGGCTTCTCGAACGAGTAGGAATGCCGCTCGCTGTGGCAGTTCCTGCTGCAATATTATTTGGCGCAGGCCTTGGTTTTATCAATGGCACTGCAGTGGTGCGCTCTGGCGTGCACAGTTTCATTATTACACTTGCAGGCATGAGTATTTTCTTTGGCGTAATGATTTTTCTCACCAAAGCGGAAGCGTTTCGTGAATTGCCGCTGCAGGTTCTGGGCTTTGGTAAGTGGCGTTTTGCAGGTGTAATTTCATCGCTACTTGTTGTTTCGGTAGCAACATGTGCGGCACTTTCCATTTTGTATCGCTTCACCAGCCTCGGGCGTCGTATGCTTGCGGCGGGAGCAAACCCACGTGCTGCTGAAATCTCAGGAATTCGCACGGGGCGTGCCATAATCAGCTGTCATGTGTTGACGGGCGGACTTGCTGCACTTGCTGGCTTAATGGTAACAGCGCGCACTGGCGCTGCGGTACCCTCGATGGCGGGTCAACTTGGGCAAGATTGGCTATTGCCAGCTTTTCTGGCTCCGGTTCTGGGTGGCACATTGCTTTCAGGCGGTCGTGTTGCAGTTTTAGGAACGCTGCTTGGCGCAGCATTGGTGAACATTATCACCAGCGGACTTTTATTGATGCGCGTCGGTGAATTTTGGGTCCAAGCCTTTCTCGGTTTTATGCTGCTGGCGGCGGTGTTGGCAGATCGGGCGCGGCACGTTTTTCTGCGTCGTCGAGGAATGATCTGATGACACAATCTGCTCTCACCCGCAGCTTTAACAATGACTGGATAGGGCCAGCCTTGGTCAGTATCATTGCCATCGCCGTGATTTCATTTTTGCGACCCAGCTTTCTCACACCTTTCAACATCTTCGTTCTGCTCTCCGCCATCGCGGTCAATATGCTGGTGGCGCTCGGTCAATTGGTGATCATTGGTATTGGTCAAATGAACCTAGCGCTTGGTTCAATTGGTGGGCTTGTTGCAATCAGCTTTGCAGCAATGATGGAGCTTTGGGGTTTTCCACCGGTGCTCGCCGTCTTTTGCGGGCTCGCAATTGGCACACTTGCAGGCATGGCCAGCGGTTTTGTAATCGCCCGCACCGGTATTTCTGCATTCATCATCACACTCGCAGGTTTGCAGATTTTTAAAGGCATCAATCTTGGCATCACCAAAGCCCAACCGTTTTATGGCGTACCACAAAGTGTTCGGGACTTCGGCAATACTGAAATGTTTGGCCCCATTCCTTGGCTTATTTTTCCAACACTCATTATTTCGCTGGCAGTCTGGTATCTTTTTGCAAGGCTGCGCATCGGGCGGCACATTTTAGCCATTGGTGGCAACCGCAATGCCGCCGAACTTTCCGGCATCAACGTCTCCAGCACAGTAATTTGGGCGCATGGCATTTCAGGATTTCTGGCAGCGGCGGCTGGAATGATGCTGGTGGCGCGGCTACAACTCGGCCACCCGACGATTGGCGAAGATTGGCTGATTTCATCTTTCGCAGCACCCGTGATCGGTGGTGCCGTTCTAGCAGGCGGCCAAGTCAGCATACCCGGCACATTTTTCGGTGTTGTCATTATCGCAATCATCACACAGGCGCTGGTGGTCTTTGCCATTGATCCCTTTGTCGTTCAAATCGTTCTGGGCGGACTAATTCTGTGGGCCGTGGGGCTCAACCGTTTGCGCGAAGTGCGGGTGGCAAAAGCATTGGGGACTGCAAAATGACCATAGCACCCGCAATGAACGTATCCCATGTCTCCAAAAGCTTCCCCGGTGTGCGGGCGCTGGATGATGTTTCGATGAGATTGGCTGCCGGATCTATTCACGCTTTGTTGGGTGAGAATGGTGCGGGAAAGTCAACACTCATCAAAATCATCACGGGTTTGCACAGGCCTGATCAGGGCGAAGTTCTTGTGAATGGCAAGTCTGTTATTTTTGCCAATCCGCGCCAGTCAGCGGCCGCAGGAATCGGCGTTGTGCACCAAGAGCGCAATCTAGTGCCGCGCTTTTCTGTGGGTGAGAATATTATGTTGGAGCGTCTCGGCAACCACGCGCTCTCAGCTATCAACTATGACGCGATCAATGCTGAAGCTGTAAAGTGGCTGAAATTGCTAGATCTTGATGTTGATCCGCAGATGCCCGTTTCTCAACTCAGCGTGGCGCAAATGCAGCTTGTGGAAATCGGCAAAGCCCTGTCGTTACAATCACGCGTGCTTCTGCTCGACGAGCCAACTGCATCTCTCACGCTGAACGAGACTCGCGTATTGTTTCGCGTGTTGCGCAAACTAGCAAGTGATGGTGTAGCGATTAGTTTTGTAAGTCACAAATTGGAAGAGGTTTTCGAAATCTGTGACACGGTTACCGTTTTGCGAGATGGCCGCAATGCCTGCGATAGCCAACCGCTAAAAGGTCTAGGTCGTAGCGATGTCGTCCAAATGATGATTGGTCGAGCAGAGCGCATCACCAAGCGTGCACCAAGGCCAAAGCCTGAGTCGCAACCATATCTCGAATTGAAAAATTACGCTTCTGCACTTGGCCACATTGGTATTTCTTTTACGCTGCGCCCTGGAGAAATTCTCGGTCTCTACGGCCTTGTAGGTGCAGGTCGAAGCGAATTAGCCAAAGGCATTTTAGGCATGGCCAAACAAACAGGCGGCGAAGTCCGCATTGCAGGTAACACCGTCAACATCACGTCAGCTGCTGATGCGTTGCACTCACATAGCATTGGTTACGTCAGTGAAGACCGCAAGCAAGAGGGACTCATTCTGCTGCATTCCGTGCTCGGCAACGCAGGCATTACGGTGTGGCGGAAACTAGCCAAAGGATTTGGTTTTCTGCGTGATCAGACGGTGATTGATAATACTGGTCCCATATTACAAAAGCTCGAAGTCAAAACGCCTTCACTTCACCAAACGATTGGCAATCTTTCGGGGGGCAATCAACAGAAAGTATCGGTGGCCAAATGGATCGCTGCGGGCGTGAAGCTTCTGATTATCGATGAACCCTCAGTTGGCATCGACATTAAAACAAAAGCCTATCTGCATGATTTGATCCACGAACTTGCAAGCAACGGCACAGCTGTACTGCTCATCACCTCGGACATGCCAGAGATGGTGGATGTGGCCGACCGTATCATCGTGATGGCGGGCTTCAAGATCAAAGGTGAAGTGGAAAATGATCGCAACTACGATCGCGTGTCGCGCACCATCATGGAATTGATCCATGATCGTGCAGCGGCTTGAACAACGGGGGATATTCAGATGGCCAAGATAACACGCGTAGAAGCCTTGATGGTCGATCTCGTGCCCAAAGTGAAACGCACGGATGCGATCCAGTCTTTTGTGTGCCAAGAGACCCCAATTGTTCGCATCTTTGATGCTGATGGCGCAGTAGGGACTGGTTATAGCTACACGATAGGGACCGGCGGGCCTTCGATTATGAAATTGATCGAGCGTACTTTGGCACCGGCATTGATTGGTCGCGAAGCTACAGAGATCGAACGGATTTGGCGAGACTTGCTGTTTCTTACACATGCAACTTCAGTGGGCGCCATTACATCGCTAGCCCTTGCCGCAATTGATACAGCACTGTGGGATTTGAAATGCCGCCGTCACAACGAGCCGCTGCACACCATGGCTGGGGGTGCTCAGCATCGCATTCCGCTCTACACAACTGAAGGCGGCTGGCTTCACATTGAAACGGCTGCCTTGGTGGAAGATGCGCTCGAAGCAAAAGCCCGCGGCTTTGGGGGCTGCAAAATAAAAATCGGACGGCCACATGTATCCGAAGATGTGGCCCGCCTTGAAGCGGTGCGCAATGCGGTTGGTCCGGCGTTCGAAATCATGACCGATGCCAACCAGCGCTTTACCATTGATGAAGCCATTCGGCGCGCGCGCTGCTTCACCCCAATAGATATAGCATGGCTGGAAGAACCGCTGACTGCCGATGATCTGACAGGGCATATACGCTTGTCACAAAGCACCACATTGCCCGTTGCGGTGGGTGAGAGCCTATACAGCCCTTTGCATTTTCGCGAATATCTTCAGCAAGGTGCCTGTTCGATTGTACAAGTTGATGTGGCACGCGTGGGTGGCATCACACCTTGGCTTAAAGTGGCGCATTTGGCAGAATGTTTCAATGTGCCGGTGTGCCCCCATTTTCTAATGGAGCTCCACGTCTCACTCTGTGCCGCAGTGCCCAATGCCCGGTGGGTCGAATACATCCCACAACTTGACACACTCACACTTGAGCCGATGCAAATTGTGAAAGGCCACGCCATCCCGTCGTCTGCCCCCGGTCTTGGCATTGCCTGGGATTTTGCAGCCATCAAAGCGCAGACTGTATCGGGCAGCAATTTCTGCATCACTTAGGGGAGCTTCGATGAAACGTTATGGAAGTGTCATCGGCCTTAAACCCGAAAAGATCACAGAATATAGACAACTACATATTGCAGTTTGGCCTGAAGTTTTGGCAATCATCGAATTATGCAACATTCGAAACTATTCAATTTTTTTGCGCGAGCCAGAAAACATATTATTCTCCTACTTTGAGTATCACGGGAGCGATTTCGCGGCGGATATGGCGCGAATGGCAGCCGATCCCAAAACGCAAGAATGGTGGCAACTATGCGAACCCTGCCAGGCACCACTCACAACACGCGCCACAGGTGAATGGTGGGTCGAAATGACGGAAGTGTTTCATTGTGACTGAGTGCCCCTGAAAGGCACTCATTTCTTCGTCTCAAAAATCAAATCATCATTCGAAATTCAGAGCGATATTACGAAAACTTTGTGTCAATCCGATAAAATTTCTGCGCTGTTTCTCCAAAAATCTGCGCTTGATCAGTTTTAGCCACACAGGCCTTCGCCGCTTCAAGCCAACTATCATAGCTTCCATTCAGAGTTACCATGGGCCAATCTGATCCCCACATCACACGATCAGCGCCGAACACGTTCACAATATGCTCGATATAGGGCCGCAAGGTTTCAATCTGCCACCCTGCTTTAGCTTCTGCGGCGAGACCTGAAAGTTTGCAGAACACATTTGTCTCGCGAGCGATTGTCGTCATTTTGGCTGCCCAAGGCTCATATGCCCCATCGCGGATGGCGGGCTTCATGCCATGGTCGATGACGGTTCGCATTTTTGGATAGTGCTGAAACAGTTTTAAAAACGGATCGAGATGTTGCGGAAAACCCAAAGCATCAAACGTCAAATCCAAATCAATTATCGCTTGATAAGCCCATTGCACATTGGGCCGATGCATCCATTGCACATCAGCGATTTCTTGAATCATGGGCCGCACGCCAGAAAATTTTGGGTGCTTTGCAAAGCGCGTTAAGTGTTTCAAGTCTGCCTTGTATTCAAAATCAATCCACCCCACAACCTTGCCGATAGACGCATTGGCATCAGCAAGGCCCAACATATATTCCGTTTCGTGAACAGTCGCAGCAGCCTGCACCAGCACGGTTTTGTCAATGCTGAATTGGGTTTTGATAACGTCAAAATCCTGCGGCAAATAATTACGATGAAGCGGCGTGTCAGGCGTCATCCAATCATAATCACCTCTGGCTACATTCCAAAAATGTTGGTGTGAGTCGATAATCATTTGGGTGTGGGGGCATCAGGCCGCAACAGGCCTTGGGTTTTCAAAACTTTCCACAAAGCTTTCGGCAATTTCAAATTCATCGTTGCCGCATTCAGTTTTGCCTCTTTAGCGCTGGCCACGCCGGGTACAACGCTCACCACACTCGGGTGCGTCAACGGAAATTGCAAAGCGGCGTGGGGCAGTTTCACTTTATGTTTGCGGCACACGGCTTCAATTTTTTTCACCCGTGCTAAAATGTCCGGAGGTGCAGGATTATAATTGAACCACGCGCCGGGCTTGGCACCAGTGGCCAAAATGCCTGAATTATAGGGCCCTCCCAAAACAATACCGATGCCCCGCTTTTCACAGAGCGGCAGAAAACTGTTTAAGGCTTCCTGTTCCAATAAAGTGTAGCGGCCCGCTAACAGGAACAAATCAAAGTCGCCCTGCTCGGCTAATATTTGGCAGGCCTGCCATTCGTTCACGCCCGCACCAATAGCTTTGATAACACCCTGCTCGCGCAATTTAATCAATGCCCGATAACCGCCGTCCATCAAGGTTTTGATGTGATGATCGCGCGCCGCGGTCGAGCCGTGAGTGAGGGCATCTAAGTCATGCACAAACAAAATATCAACACGATCAAGTCCCAAACGCTCTAACGAAAATTCTAATGAGCGCATCACGCCATCATAAGTGTAGTCAAAAATTTCTTTGCGGTTGGGCACATCAAAAAACTTACCTTGCCCAGTTCGTTGTTCTGGCGCGCAGACTTGCAGCAGGCGCCCCACTTTGGTGGAGATCACGTAGTCTTTGCGATTTAAACCACGCAAAAAGCTATTCAGACGAGTTTCTGAAAGGCCCAAGCCATATTGAGGTGAAGTATCAAAATAACGCACCCCAGCATCCCA
>JANOXS010000011.1:0-40387 GCA_031418535.1 Hyphomicrobiales bacterium
TTACCCTGACGCCGACACGCTCACTGGCAAAATTTGCAGGCTATAGTTTCGGCCTTGGTGAAAAGAACCCAACATCGGGCCGCACGGAACTTTCAGAACTGGGAACAACCGATGCAGACGGCAAGCTTTCGGTTTCTTTTCAACCGACGGATATTCCGCAAACCACTCAACCTTTAGAAGCCCGCCTCAACATTAGGGTTGTTAAGGGCAGCGGCCGGGCGATTGAGCGTCAGATTATGTTGCCAGCTTCAAATGCTGGCCCGATGATTGGCATCAAGCCATTAAGCACCGAGTTTGGTGAAGGCCAAGTGGCGCAGTTTGATGTGATTGCAATAGATGCAGCAGAAACCCCCACGGCGTCTGGGCCGCTGTCGTGGCAACTGTTGCGCGTTCGCGATGATTTTCAATGGTATCAAAAGGATGGCCGTTGGACTTATGAGTCAACTGAATACACTGACCGCATCGACAACGGAAAAATTGAGACGCTGCTAGATGTACCGGCGCGGATTGAAGGTAAGTTGGATTGGGGCCACTACCGCGTGTTGGTGGAATCGGATGATCCGAACGGAGCGGTTGCCAGTTATGATTTCAATGCCGGATGGTACGCTGCGCAAACATCATCGGACTCGCCAGATGTTTTGCAAATTGCTTTAGACAAAGAGACTTACAAAATTGGCGATACGGCAACCGTGAAAATTATTCCGCGTTTTGCTGGCACAGCTCTAATTAATATCGTCGGCGAAACTTTGATTGATATGAAGGCGGGTGAAGTTCCGACAGCGGGGGCTGAATTTAAATTTACGGTCACCGAAAATTGGACACCGGGCACTTATGTAACAGCAACTCTTTATCGCCCATCGAGCGCAGAATCAAAAATGCCGGGCCGTGCCATTGGCATTATGCCGGTGAAGCGGGACGAAACAGCGCGAACTCTTACGTTGGCTTTGAACCCGCCAAAACAAATGCAGCCGCGCACAACACTTCAGGTTCCGGTTTTAATTGGAAACATTCCGGCGGGCGAAACTGCTTTCATAACTGTGGCAGCGGTTGATGTGGGTGTGCTGAATGTGACAGGATTTACGCCTCCTGATGCCCATGGATGGTTTTATGGGCAACGCAGTTTGGCGATGGAGCTTCGCGATATTTATGGCCAGTTGATTAATGGATCCCTCGGCAATACTGGTGTCATACGATCAGGCGGTGGTGATGAAGATGTGGCTGCCAATCTGAACACAAAAGGCAGCCCACCCACGGCGGAAGTTGTAGCACTTTTTTCAGGCGTCGTGACAACCGACGCTAACGGAAAGGCGACTGTAAGTTTCGACGTGCCAGAGTTCAATGGCACGCTGCGTTTAATGGCAGTGGCATGGAGCAAGACTGCTGTTGGGGATACAGCCGCCGATGTGACAGTGCGTGACCCGATTGTTATTTCTGAAGGATTGCCGCGCTTTTTGGCACCGGGCGATGCCACGAGGTTGCGCTTGGATATTGATAATACGGATGGTCCTGATGGCGATTATGCATTTGTCCTCTCATCATCGGCTGGCTTGTCGGTTGGTGTTGCGCCAGACTCAATAAAGCTTGTTAAAGGCAAGCGTGTTGCGGTTAGTCTTCCGGTTACTGCTGATGCAGCAGGCATCCAAACCATTGACCTCACTCTCACGCATCAATCGGGTTTGAAGATTGAGCGCCACATGAAAATTGGTGTTCGCGCCGGGCAACCTTCCATAAGCTCACGGGTCATTGTGTCTTTGGAGCCGGGAGAAAAGCTGGCGTTGACGCCTGACATGCTCACCTCAAAAATAAGTGGCACGGGCAGTGTGACCGCGGCCATCACCCGCTCAGGTGCACTTGATGTGCCGGGCATTTTGCAGTCGCTTGATCGTTATCCTTATGGCTGCACTGAGCAGACCACCAGTCGCGCGTTGCCACTCCTATATTTGGCTGATGTGGCGGCGCGATCTGGTTTGGAAGGTGACGCAGCGATTAAAGAGCGCGTGCAGGATGCCATTTACCGGACGTTGTCCAATCAAACTACCGAGGGTGCTTTTGGACTTTGGGGTGCTTATTCATCAGGTGACTTATGGCTTGATGCCTATGTTTCAGATTTTCTGACGCGGGCCAAAGAAGAAGGTTATGACGTGCCGCAAAAAGCGTTTGAAAACGCTTTGGCCAATCTTCAAAATGTAATCGGTACAACGACAAATATTGACGAAAAGCCATCCGATATTGCTTACGGGCTTTATGTTCTGGCGCGCAATAAAAAGGCGTCGATTGGTGATCTGCGTTTCTATGCCGAAACCAAACTCGAGAGTTTTGCTTCGCCAATGGCCAGAGCCCAGCTCGCTGCAGCCCTCGCCCTTTATGGCGACAAGGCCCGCGCGGCGGCCACGATGGAAGCGGCTTACAAAGCTTTGGTTTCTCGCAAGCAGGAAGATTGGCTGCGGTTAGATTATGGTTCTAACTTGCGCGATACGGCGGCACTTTTGGCGTTGACACTTGAAAGTGATCCGAACTCGGCTCTGGTGCCCAAACTGACCTCTGCCATAGTCCGCTTTCAAAAAGCGGCGCGGTGGACTTCAACCCAAGAAGACGCTTGGATGCTTCTGGCTGCTCGTGGTTTGCTGGTCACAACGGATGCGCCAAAGATTACCATTGGTGGCAAGAGTTTTGCTGGTGATTATGTGCAGAAATTTAGTGAGGGCGACCTTCTAAATCCGCTGCAAATAGTCAACGCATCGGACCACGCCATTGATGCTGTTCTCACAACAAGTGGTGTGCCGACTACAGCAGACCCGGCGGGTGGCGACGGGTTTGGCATTGAGCGACATTACTATAAATTTGACGGCACAGATGCGGATCTTTCGCAGTTGAAGCAAAATGACCGTGTTGTTGTGGTGCTGAAAGTGAACCAGACAAACACATGGCCGTCTAAAATTATGGTGACAGATTTGTTGCCATCAGGTTTGGAAATTGACAATCCAAGCTTGGTGACGTCTGCGAGTTCTGAGAATTTCAACTGGCTGCCAGAGGCACCCGCCAACGCCTATCTCGAATTTCGTGATGATCGTTTTGCGGTGGCTTTGACGCGCGATAATGGCGACATTGCTGATATTACCTATGCTTATGTGGTGCGGGCTGTGACGCCCGGAAAATTTGTGGCACCGCCCGCTTTGGTCGAAGATATGTATCGGCCATATCTCAATGCGCGAACTGACAGTGGTGTGCTGGAGGTCAAGTAGTGGCCGCCATGAGGTTTAAGATATTTGGTACGGCCCTCACTATCGTTTTGGGATTGTTGGGTGCTGACCAAGTGTTTCCGCCGCCCAACCCTGAATTGTTGGCGCTTTCTCCAACTGTGGTGGGGCGCAATGGAGAATTGTTGCGGCCCTTTGCAGTGGATGGCGGACGCTGGCGGCTGAAGGTTGAACTTGCCGATGTTGATCCGCTGCTTCAGTGCATGATCATCGCCTATGAAGACAAGCGTTTTGAAAGCCATTTCGGTGTGGACCCGGTGGCAAGTGTTCGTGCATTTAAGCAGCTTTTGACTACGGGCCACATCGTGTCCGGCGGCTCCACACTCACCATGCAGCTTGCGCGGTTGTTGGAGCCTCGGCAAGGACGCTCGATTGCGGTGAAACTACGGCAGATGGTCCGCGCCGTTCAAATTGAACGACGGTACAGCAAAGATCAAATTCTCAAATGGTATTTCACACTTGCGCCTTATGGAGGAAATCTTGAAGGCGTTCGGGCCGCCTCACTTTCGTGGTTTGGCAAGGAGCCTAAAAGGCTGAGTGTTGCAGAGGCCGCATTGTTAGTGGCAATCCCACAATCACCAGAAGGCCGCCGTCCTGATAAATTTCCAGCGCGTATAAAAATTGCGCGGAACCGGGTGATAGTGCGGATGCAAAAGGCTGGCGTCATTGCGCCAGAGGATGCAGCCCTCGCATTGAATGAACCGTTGCCTGGTTTTCGCAAAGATTTACCTAGTCTTGCTGCCCATGCGGCTGATGCGGCCCATGCAAAGGGCATTTTAAAACTGACGATTGATGGTAAAATCCAGGCGCACGTTGAGCGGGTTATGCGCGAGTCCGCGCTGAAACTTGATCCGAATTTGGCTGTGGCAGTTCTTGTTGCTGATGTTGATACCGGCGAAGTTATAGCGCGCGCTGGATCGGCTAAACCGTTCGACCAGCAGAGCAAAGGCTGGATAGATATGACCCGTGCTGTCCGCTCGCCCGGGTCAACTTTAAAACCATTTATCTATGGGTTGGCATTTGAAAATGGCATTGCCCATCCTGAAACTTTGGTTGAAGACCGCGCCGAAAATTTTCGCGGCTATAAGCCAAAGAACTTCAATCAGACATTTCATGGCACGGTGACAATGCGCCAAGCCCTTCAGCTTTCGCTCAATCTTCCCGCCGTTAAACTTCTGGATGCTGTGGGGCCGCTGCGGCTGGCCAGTGTCATTCGTGAAGCCGGAGTTAGCCTAAAATTACCGCGAAATACCAGCCCCACACTGGCTGTGGCGCTGGGCGGAGTTGGTATGTCACTTGATGATCTGGTGACGCTGTATTCAGCTTTTCCGCGGGGCGGGGTTCCCTTCACGTTGCACGATCATGTTCGGTTGAACAGTGAAAGGTCAATGGCCGCCACGCCAGAATTATTTGGACAAACTGCGAGTTGGTATGTTTCAGATATTTTGTCCGGCACTCAAGCTCCTGAAGGTGTTGCGCCACTTGCGGTTTCATATAAAACCGGTACGTCCTATGGCTACCGCGATGCATGGGCGCTGGGCTTCACCACAAAATATGTCATAGGCGTTTGGGTTGGCCGGGCCGACGGGACAGCGGTTTCTGATCTCACTGGGCGAACTGCCGCAGCACCATTATTGTTTCGGATTTTTGATACTTTAAAACAACCGGGGCGGCACCCCAAGGCGTTGCCACCTGCTTCAGCATTTTCAGACGCTCGCGTCTTGCCTTCAACACTTAAGCGATTTGGGGCCGTGAGAGATGCAACAAAAATTACAATTGCACCGCAAATCATGTTTCCGCCTGATGGTGCAAAGCTTGCTCGGGAGGTTTCTTCAGACGGATCGCCGCGCCCCGTAATTGTGAAACTTGAAGGTGGCACGGCACCTTACAAAGTATTGGTCAATGGCAAACCGCTTGAAAGAAATTTTAGATCACGGGTCTTGGATGTTGAGATTGCTGCCGCAGGTTTCGCAGCCATTACAATTCTGGATGCTACTGGTCAGGCCGCAAGTGTGAAAGTGTTTCTGCAGTAAAGTTCGTTACGTCAATGCATCCGTTAGAAAAAGCAAAACGCGCAGGCCACCGTGATTGATTGGGCCATGAGGTGATTTGAATGGCAGGCCTGTTGCAGCAGCCAAGGTTCTTTCGGTTGTCACAATGCCGACACGCCAGCCTTTGAATTTGGCTTGGAGAGTTTGACCAAGGGCAGCATAAAGTGCCAGCAGGGGCTTTTTATCGCCAATGCGGGTGCCATAAGGTGGGTTCACAATCACCAAACCCGGCGCACCTGCTGGCGCACTCAAATTGCTGATAGCTTGTTGTTGGAATGAAATGCAGTCTGCCACATTAGAGCGCACGGCATTGGCGCGGCTCATTTTAATGGCTCCGGCGTCGCGGTCACTGCCATAAAACTGTACGGTGGTTTTGGGGTCGTCGTCCGCACTGTGCATGGCCTGCCATTGTTTTGCATCAAAACTTTTGAGGTGTTCAAACGCAAAATTTCTGGCGCGGCCAGGCTTTAGGCCCGCTGCAATTTCTGCCGCTTCAATCATGAAAGTACCAGACCCGCACATAGGATCGACGACTGTTTCAGACCCATTGAAATTGCACTGTTGCAGAAAATAGGCTGCCAGATTTTCGCGCATGGGCGCTTTGCCTATGGCTTCTTTGTGGCCGCGTTTGTGCAGGCTTTCGCCTGTTGCATCAATGCTGATGGTGCACAAATTATTTTCAATGCGGGCTTTTATGCTAACGTTGGCATCGGCAGAAATCGTAATCCCATGGTCTTCGCGGAGTGCAGTTTCAATCCGTTGGCTGGCGGCGCCGGCATGATAAATCCGTGATTTTTTGCATGTTGCTTCGACGCTTATGGGCACATCGCTGCGCAAAAACTTTCCCCATTCAAATTTTCGGGCCAATTTATCAAGCTGCGAAAGTTGGGCGACATGGAACGAGCCAATGCGCACAAGCACGCGGGCAGCAATGCGAATTTCTAAATTGGCGCGCCATACTTCGCGCCAACCCCCGTGGACAGTGACGCCGCCTGTGACTAATTTGGGTTTTGAAAATTTTAGAGTTTGGGCCTCGGTTAGAAGGCCTTCTTCGGTGCCGGGAGCGGCAACCAAAAAAATTTCGAATTCATCGTCTGCTTTCATATCCGATAAATCCACACAAAAGTTAATGGCGGAAGAAGAGGGATTCGAACCCTCGGTAGGCTATTAACCTACGCACGCGTTCCAGGCGTGTGCCTTAAACCACTCGGCCATCCTTCCGCATTAGATACTTGCTGCCCCGCTGGAACACTTGATTTGAAGCGCAAGTTAGCGTGGACTATACGACTGCGCCCTTTAGATCAAGCACTTGTCAGCTTTAATTTTTGGGCAAGGCTACACTTGTTCCGGATGGTTGTGTGTGGCAGTTTCAGACGCATGGCCAAGAAACTCAAAAAAGAAGATATTTCGCCAGCTCAAGTGCGGTTGCTGCTGGAACGAATGGCGAGACTTTTACGCTCAGCCAGTCATTCCGAAGGTTTGCACCCAGCGCAGTGGGAAGCCTTGCGTTACCTTGCACATGCCAATTCTTTTTCAAATTCACCCCGGGCTTTGGCCAGTTATCTTGGGGCAACAAAAGGCACGATTTCGCAGACGGTGACAGTCCTGATCAAAAAAGGGTTGGTGGAAAAGGCGGTCCGTTCTGGAGATGTTAGGTCTGTGGTCCTGAATGTAACGCCGACGGGACACAAAGTTTTGAGTGCCGATCCACTTGCCCACATTGAAAAATCCATTTCGGACTTGGGCGATAAAACGCGCAAGAAATTTTCGAAAGGCTTACTTGAAGTTTTGCACTATGAAACGCTCCGCCAAAAGCAACCGCGATTTGGCGATTGTGGTTCGTGCCGCTATTTTCGCAAGAGTGATGCACATTATTGCATGAAATTTGAAGTTGATATTTCACCACTTGACCCTAAGCTTTTGTGCGTTGAATTTGCCTCTTCAAATTAAAAACAACGAGTTCGGCTATGCGGGATTTGCCTAAGGGCGCGCGTTCTACACGCTGATGAATATCTAAGTCTGGTTTAGTGTTGCCTTCGATAATCATGGGGCCATCGTTCAACATGGCCACATCCCAGCCCACCATGATGCGGTCTGGAAATGCGCGGTGCGCGTTGCGTGAAAGCTCTAATACTTCAGACCAGTAGGGCAATACGCGGTCTTTAAATTTTACACCACTGACAGGGTGCACATCGCGCCAGCCCATCGCTGGCTTAATGCCGATATCGGATGCAGAGCCGATTTGGCCAGTGGCTATGTTAACGGCGGCGGCTAAGCCCCCCTGATGAAAATTATCAACGACGGAATTTCCACCCACGGCCATTCTAAAAGCCACATTGGTTGCTTCGGGTTCACCCTGTTCATTGCGAATGGTGAAAACCCGCACCGTGGATAATGCATCGTTGCTGATGTCAGCCAAGGCGGGATGATTGACGACGCGAGGTTGAATGATGAAATCACCCGTCAGCGATTGCTGTAACATCGTCTGCAGAAGTGCTCCGCGTGATAGCGAAAGGCCAGCACTGTTTTTATAGTGACCGGGAGTCACAAAGTCCCATCGTTCAGCATTGTGGCCGCCATTGCCTTGGCGTGGCTTTATGAATAAATCACAATCAGGCAGGGTTGTCGCTTGGCTTAGAGCCGGAAGAATTTCTCCTGCTGAAAGGTATAAAAAAACCGGAACAGCGCGAATGTTGTGCTTTGCGCAGTAAGCTGCAAACCACACTTTGTCCGGCATATTGTCATCTGGCTTTTGTGGTTGCAGCGCTGAAAATGCAGGACCAATGGTTTCGTGGGCAAGGAGATAATCTGATGCTTGCTTGTTACGTTCGGGCAAATAAAGCTCGAACATGTAAAACCAGAAGGGCGCTATGGAATTGCTGAACGCGGCAACAATCTGCAAATAAATTTGTTGAGATATCGACACTCCGCTGCGCTCAGCAATGGTCTTGCCGTTCCAAAAGGTGAAGAGGGTAATAGCCAATGGCAGCGCGATCGGCCAAAGAATTAGCGTGAGAATTCCACGGATAATTCCAGCTGGAAAACGCCAAAAACTCTGGGCAAAATACGTGTGGATGAATTCAGAATTAACCGTCGGAGCAGAGTTTTCTTGTCCGAGCCTGCGAAGCGCCATCGGCATTCCCACCAGATCGTAAAGCCAAACTTCAGCACGGTCCAAAAACCATTTTTTTGTTCGTCCAAAACTTTGGATGATTTGCTTTGTAACTGTCATGCTGCGGTCATATTTCAAACAACGCCTTGACGCGAGTGGTTGCCTGTTCGAGTGCTGATAATTTTTGTGAGTGGGCATGTGGCTTTGGCGCATCGCCTAGCCATTGCGCTTGGCCTGACGAGGTCAACTGGCGGTGGACAACGCGCAAATCCCGCGTCCAGCGTGTTTTGCCGAAGCGCATTGCAATTCGAAACAGTGTGGTGTAGAAATTTTTGCCCTGAAGGTTTATTTTTTTACCATCGTCGTGCATCGCCTGTGCGCCGCTTTCAGTGTCAAACATCAGCACGGGTTTTCCAGTTGCGCAGGCTTCTGATAGCATTGAAACGCTATCAGCGGTTACAATAAATTGATCGGCCACCGACAAAAATCCAATAAACGGATTTTCGAGATCATCTGCTTTCCACGCGTGAAAATAATGCGGTTTTTGGACTTGGGCTTGTAAAGTTTCAGTCACCACACGCGGTGTGCGCGCACTCGTTGTTATAAGCACGGAGCCTTGTATTTTTTCTGTCGCAGCGGCCAATCGGGAGGCTGCGGCGGCATCGAAAGCGTAGGGACCGCTAGAGCCTCCAACTAAAATTGCAGTCCAGGGTTTGGGCAAATGCTTCAATTTTTTTTGCCATACGGACGCTGCCGTTTTGAGCTTTTCTGGCACGATCCTGTGCATCGGCAAATCAATGTGAAGAATATTTGGTTGTCGTGGCAGCCTGTATTGTGGGGTTGTGATCACCAGATCAAACTTTCCCAAATTTGCCAGAGGCGTCCCGAGATAAACCAGTTTGGTTTTATTACCACTTTGTTTTTGAATCCAAAATGCGCTGGGCTCGGTGCTGTGGCCTGCGCCGATAATGAGATCGGGGTAGGGTGGCTTTATTTGAAGTCGCGCCTCATTTGTTAAGCCATACAAAGTTGCGAATGACCGCAATCGCGTCAAGCCTTGCCATGGTTGGTATGACAGTTTTTTTATCTCAAATGGCCAGCCCAAATTTTCTGCCAGCGCCATCAGCTGCGTGTTATCGCCCGCGTGGGGGCTTGCAAGAATCCATATTTTTGGTTGTTGTGTTGTCATGGCTGATGCGCCTTCTATCAGCTCTGTGCGCACATTTGCAATTCAGCATATTTGACTTCAAAGGCCGGCATGTTTAGATGAAACACTTAACGATTTCACGGAAATGCCATGGCTGTTCAGCAGAAAAAATCGACCAAAAGACCGCATATTTTCATCCAAACCAACGCAAAACAGGAAATTGGAGCCATTGTGTCGGCGCATTCCATGAAGCGCAATTCTGCCCATGCTGATAAATTTGATGTGTCGGTGATGCTCAAAGAAGACTTCCCCTATTTTCAAGCTCGTGAGGGCCAGAATTATATGCGCCATGGCGGCAAGCGCTTGTGGCTGAATGAAGATTTGCAATCTTTCACCATCACCCGGTTTTTGCCACCGCAATTGATGGGCTATGAAGGTCGGGCTTTGGTGGTTGATCCCGATGTGTTTGCCGTTGCCGATGTGTGGGAGCTTTTGAAGCGCGATATGGACGGTAAAGCCATTATGTGCCGCGGCTCTAAATTTAAGAATGGTGCTTTTGCCACGTCCGTTATGTTGCTCGAATGCGCGAAGCTTAAACATTGGGATGTTGAAAAAGGTTTTAATGAATTATTCGAAGGTAAACGCGATTATCACAATTGGATGTCGCTGTTGATGGAGGATCGCGCAACCATTGGCACATTTGAAAATGAGTGGAATGATTTTGATAAGCTCACTCCACAAACAAAAATGGTTCATAATACGCATCGCCGCACCCAGCCTTGGAAAACAGGTCTTCGTGTTGATTACACGCCGACTGAATTTGTGCCGGTCATTGGCCAGATTATGAAGCTGCGCCGTATTCTGTTTGGCGAACATGCGTTCCTCGGAAAATATCATCGTCACCCTGATGTGAACCAAGAGAATTTGTTTTTTGGATTGCTGAAAGAATGTTTGGACCAGGGCAAAGTGACGGAAGCAAAACTGAAGGAAGCGATGGCAAAAAATTATGTGCGTCATGATGCACTTGAAGTTATGGCACGGGTGCCGAAGCTGAAAGAAGTTAAACTTGCGTGACTGAGCGCGCGACCAAGCCTCTTCGCATTGCGCTGTTTACTGGCAACTATAATTATATTGAAGATGGGGTGGCCCGCACCCTTAATCGCTTGGTGGCCTATCTTGAGAAACACAACATTCCTGTTTTGATTTTTGCACCCACGGGTGAAAAGCCAGCTTTTAAATCGGTGGGGGAGGTGGTGTCGGTGCCGTCCTTCGCCATCCCGTTTCGCAGCGAATATCGCATTGCCACTGGACTGCCGAATTCTGCAAGAGAGCGGCTCAAGGTATTTGCTCCGACATTGTTTCACATCGCTGTGCCAGATATTTTGGGATACCAAGCCTTGAAACTGGCCGAGGCTTGGAAGCTGCCTGTGGTTGCCACTTTTCATACGCGCTATGATACTTATTTGAAATTTTATGGTTTTGGATTTTTAGAGAAATATGCGGTCAGCTATTTCCGAAATTTTTATGCCCGCTGCAAAATGGTTTTTCCACCTTCGCAGTCAATGGCGGATGAATTGCGCAGTACCGGTATTTCGCAAAACTTAGAAGTGTTTGGGCGCGGTGTTGATAGCGACTTGTTTTCGCCCTCTAAGCGCTCATTCGAATGGCGGCGTGAATGCGGCGTTGCTGATGATGAAGTATTGGTCAGTTTTGTCAGCCGTTTGGTTAAAGAGAAAAATACTGATTTGATGATCAGCTGTTTCCAACGCTTGCAAGCCCAAGGTGTGAAATTTCGGGTATTGATTGTGGGGCTTGGGCCCGAAGAAAAGGTGATGCGCGAAGCTTTGCCTCATGCAGTTTTTACTGGATTTCTGGGTGGTGAAGACTTGGCGCGAGCTTATGCGTCATCAGATATTTTCTTTTTTCCATCTGAGAGCGAAACGTTTGGTAACGTAACGCTGGAAGCCATGGCCTGTGGGTTACCCGCTATTGTGGCTGATGCCACGGGCAGCAGGTCTTTGGTGATTGATGGCGAGACCGGCTTTGTGCAAAATGCGCGGGACGAATTTGGTTTTGATCTTCATCTGAAGCGATTGATTGATGATGGGACTTTGCGATTGCAAATGGCGCGGGCTGCGCGAACGCGGGCACTTTCGTTTAACTGGGATGCAATTTTAGGAAAGTTAGTGGCCAGCTTCAGAGCCATTTCTGATCAGCACAGTTCGACGCGATGATTTGGATTTTGTGGCATAGGCGCATGGGCGATCTCAATCAAATGCAGGATTTGGTGCAGTCTCTGGGTGGCCCGTTTGTTGTTAAAAAATTGCAATTTCGTAAACCGCATTATGCGCCTTTGGCGCGATTGGCGGATGGCTCAGATCAATTAACTGAGCCGTGGCCTGACATGATTTTATGTGCCGAGGCACTGACCAGCGTGATTGCGCGGCGCTTGAAAAAGCTTTCAGGTGGCAAAATAAAAATCATCAGTTTGGCGCGCCCATCGGGTGATGCGCGGAATTTCGATCTCGTGTTGACGACTGCGCAATATCGCTTACCGAAACTTCCGAACGTTGTTGAGCTGTTGCTGCCGCTTACTAAGCAAGTGACCTCAAAAATTTCACAGTCTAAATCAATTGTGGTGCTTGTTGGGGCCAGCAGTCCGCCTGAAGTTTTGGATGTGGCAGCTGCAAAAGATATGGTTGAGGCTTTAAAAACTAAAGCCGAACAGAGTAGTGCTCGGCTCAAAATAGTCACCAGTCCGCGCACGTCGAGGGAGGTTGCACGTGTTTTTTTAGATTCGCTTCATGCGCCGCATCACGTTTTTGCGTGGAGCAGTGATCGTGAGAATCCTTATCTGCAAATTGTTAGCGAAGCGCACGAAGTGGTGGTGACCAGCGATAGTGTTTCCATGTTGGCTGATGGTTTGGTCGCTGGTAAAACTGTTTCAGTTTGCCGCCTGCCGCGCAAATTCTCACCAGTTCAAAAACTTGTGGAGTGGTTTTTCCTGCGCTGGCCACAGAATTATATTTTTCAGTCGGGCCTCATTGAACCTGCAACCGACCGCTGGCTTCTGATTGAAAAGTTGATCAAGGCTGGGCATGTGCGATGGTTTGGAGATGCTGATATTCAGCACATTCCGTTTGATCCACAGCACGACCTTGATCTTGCTGTGGCTGCAATTAAACGTCTAAATTCACCACGTTAAGCGCGTTCTCGCGGATGAAGTCGCGGCGCGGCTCCACCACATCGCCCATTAGCTTCGTGAACAGATCGTCGGCATCGTCCATCTCGGCCACGCGCACGCGCAGCAGGCTGCGGGCGTTTGGATCCAATGTCGTTTCCCACAATTGGTCGACATTCATTTCACCTAAACCTTTGTAGCGTTGCATCGTGACACCTTTGCGGCCCGAGGCAAAAATGTTTTCCAATAACGATAGGGGACCATGTATGGCAACTTCGGAATCCTTGCGGCGCAGCTTTGCTGCTCGCGCATAAACCTCTTGAAGATGCGGCGTTTTTTTATCGAGGCGCATGGCGTCTTGCGATGAAATGAGCTTGCCATCAATGTGCCAGCTTTCTTTTACGCCGCGCAGTTCACGGGCAAAAGTTAAGCCGCCATCTGATGTTGCAGCGCCAATCCAGTTGCGTTCGGTTTCTTCGGAAATCGCATCTAGGCGTTTGGCAACGTAGCTTGCGGCTCCTTCTGCTTTTTCGGCCGTGCCGATCACTTCAGGATTGAGCGAACCCGCAATTGCCACTTGCTCAATAATGTGAGCGGGGTAGCGCGAATGCAGGCCTTCGATCATGGTGCGAATGGCAATGGCCTCATCGACAATCAAGCGCAAATCTGGCCCGGCGCGTTCAGTGCCATCGGCCAAAATGAGTGTGGTTCCTTCAAGACCCACTTCGACCAAGTTGAGATCAAGGCCTTTATTGTCTTTGATGTATTGTTCAGAATTGCCGCGCTTGATTTTATAAAGTGGGGGTTGCGCGATATATAAATATCCGCGTTCCACAATTTCGCGCATTTGGCGATAGAAGAATGTCAGCAATAATGTGCGGATGTGAGCGCCGTCGACGTCGGCGTCGGTCATAATAATAATTTTGTGATAGCGCAGTTTTTCAACATTAAATCCGTCGCCATTTTCATCGCGGCCAATGCCCGTACCCAGACATGTGATTAAAGTTCCGATTTGCTCGGAGCCTAGCATCTTGTCAAAGCGCGCGCGTTCCACGTTGAGAATTTTACCGCGCAAAGGTAACACAGCTTGGTTCTCTCGGTTGCGGGCTTGCTTGGCCGAGCCTCCTGCGGAGTCTCCCTCCACAATGAAAAGTTCGCAGAGTGCAGGGTCGCGCTCTTGGCAATCGGCCAATTTGCCGGGCAGGGATGAAATATCGAGCGCCCCTTTGCGCCGTGTTAAATCACGCGCTTTGCGGGCGGCTTCACGCGCGGCGGCGGCTTCAACAACTTTGCCCACAACGGTTTTTGCATCCGCGGGGTGTTCTTCAAACCAAGCGCCTAGCTGTTCGTTAATCAAGCTTTCTACAACTGGCCGCACTTCGGAAGACACAAGTTTGTCTTTGGTTTGCGAAGAGAATTTGGGATCAGGTACTTTCACTGAGAGCACACAGGTTAGACCTTCGCGCGCGTCATCACCCGTGATCGATACTTTTTCTTTTTTGGCCACGCCGGACTCAACGGCATAGGCGTTGATGATACGTGTAAGGCCGCCGCGGAAGCCTGCGAGGTGTGTGCCGCCATCGCGCTGTGGGATGTTATTGGTGAACGGAAATACGCTTTCATTATAGCTGTCATTCCACCACATCGCGCATTCCATGGCGATGCCATCTTTTTCGCCTGAAATGTAAATAGGAGCTTTGATCAGGCCTTGCTTGCTGCGGTCTAGATAACGTACGAATGCGATAATGCCGCCTTCATAAAAAAGCTCAAGCACATGCGGTTCCACGCCGCGATTGTCTGTCAAAACGATTTTCACGCCTGAATTCAAAAACGCCAATTCGCGCAAGCGGTGCTCAAGAGTTCCAAAATCAAATTCGGTCTTTGTAAAAGTTTCGGTGCTGGGCAGAAAAGTCACTTCAGTGCCGCGCTTGCCTTCAGCATCGCCAATTTCCTTTAACGGCCCATCGGCATCGCCATGCGTAAAGCTCATAAAATGGGTTTTGCCGTTCCGGTGGATTGTGAGCTTGAGTGAAACTGAAAGTGCGTTGACGACAGACACACCAACGCCGTGAAGACCGCCGGACACTTTATAAGAGTTCTGGTCGAATTTTCCGCCGGCATGAAGTTGAGTCATAATCACTTCAGCAGCAGACACACCTTCGCCTTTGTGAATGTCAGTTGGAATACCGCGACCATTGTCGGTAACGGTCACTGACCCATCAGGGTTGAGCGATACTGTGACATGCGTGGCATGGCCAGCGAGTGCTTCGTCGATGGCGTTATCAACGACTTCATATACCATGTGATGCAGGCCTGAGCCATCATCGGTGTCGCCGATATACATGCCGGGGCGCTTGCGCACCGCATCAAGACCTTTGAGAACGCGAATGGAGTCTGCACCATAGTTTGCAATGGCTTCGGCACGCTTTTCATTGTCGTGTTTTTCTTGGTCTTGTTCGTCTTGCGTCATGCGCTCTTCACTTCCAAAATGGTGCCGTGTTCAACATTGTAAACCACCGAGGCTTCGCCTGCCTCGGAGAATAAATTAGTGTCCGTGCCTGTCATCCAAGCTTGAACGCCAAGTGCGGTTAGCGCTTCAAATAATCCTCGCCTGCGGTGCACATCTAAATGCGCCGCAACTTCATCCAGCAGCAGCATGGGTGCTGCCCCAATCAGCTCTTTCACAGCGCGCGCTTGCGCCAGAATTAAACCGATCAACAATGCTTTTTGCTCGCCTGTGGAACACAGTTCGGCATTCTGAGATTTTGGCCCATGCAGCACTGAAAAATCAGTGCGGTGCGGGCCTTTCATCGTGCGCGACTGCGCCCGATCAAGGTTGCGCGAATCTTTGAGAATCATAGCATATTCAGCCTCAGCTTGCACGGCTGGTTTTGCGGCGATCAGGGCTTCAATTTCACCCTTTAATTGCAATAATCCCCACGGAAATGGCGACTTCTCGGCATGTCCGGCAAAGTGCTTGGCAAGCACACTGGCAGCCTCATTGCGCGATGCCGCAATGGCGATAGCTTGTTCCGACATTTGCGCTTCTACCGAGCTTAACCAAGCATAGTCGCAGCGCGGGTCTTGCAACAAAAAATTCCGTTCGCGCATCAATTTTTCAAAGGCTGAAACGCGAGCACCGTGATGGGTGTCGAAGTTAATCACGAGACGATCGAAAAAGCGGCGCCGGTCGGAAGCAGGGCCTGCAAATAAGCGGTCCATAGCGGGGGTCAGCCACATCATTTTTAGATGGTTTGCAAGCGCGCCGGGGCTGCGTTGGGCCTCGCCATCAATCATGCAATTGCGCCCTGTGGAGCCACCATCTTCAGCCAATGGATCGCCCTCGAAACCAGTGCCAATTTTGTGGTCACCATTTGGAACTATGATATCAGCGGCCACCGCCCACGAGGCCGAGCCGCCCAGCCTTGCAATCACGTTGAAAGCGGACCCGCGAAGCCCGCGCCCTGGCACAAGTAATGATATCGCTTCCAGCACATTGGTTTTGCCTGCGCCGTTCTGGCCTGTGAGGGTAATAAGCGGTCGAGCAGGCGCAATGCGCAAACCTTCATAGTTGCGGAAGTCCGAAAGTGTGAGGCGGGTGATGGCAAAAGAAGGGATGTGATTCACAAAGTGAGTTTATCACACCCGCATCGGCATCAGCACATAAAGTGAATGCGCGTCTTCGGGGTCGCGGATCACGGTGGGAGAACCAGAGTCCGCTAATTCAAAGCGCATTGTGGACGCTTTGATCTGGCTGGCAACATCCATCAAGTAACGCGAGTTAAAACCGATTTCGATTTCGTCGCGGTCATAGGACACGGCTAATTCTTCTTCAGCTGAACCGGAGTCTGGGTTGTTGACGGTCAGGGTTAATTTGCCAGATGCAATATTGAGTTTTACAGCGCGGCTTTTTTCATAGCTGATGGTGGATACGCGGTCGACTGCTTCGGCAAAGCTCTTGGTGTCGGCTTCCAAAATTTTGTCATTGTTGCGCGGAATCACGCGGTCATAATCGGGGAAGGTGCCGTCAATTAGTTTTGACGTGAGCACCAATTTGCCGACACTGAAGCGGATTTTTGCAGACGACACGGAAACTTCCACCTCGCCGTCCTCGCCTTCCATCAGTTTCACAATTTCTAAAACTGTTTTGCGTGGCACGATGATGCCGGGCATTCCAGCAGCACCAGCAGGCAAGTTCATTTGGGCTTGGGCCAAGCGGTGACCGTCGGTGGCAACAGCGCGCAGCAGGCCGCCTGCGGCAACCTCGTGCAAATAAATGCCGTTCAAGTAATACCGAGTTTCTTCTGTAGAAATGGCAAAACGCGTGCGTTCAATCAGAAATTTCAGCTCCGAAGTGGCGAGCGAAAAAGTGTTGCCAAATTCGCCACTGGAAAGATCCGGGAAATCTTCGGGTGGCAAAGCTTGCAGTGCAAAACGCGAGCGCCCAGCATGAATTGAAATACGGCCAGAATCTGGACCCTGTTCCAATTCCAGTTGTGCGCCATCAGGCAATTTGCGCACAATGTCATAAAGCATATGGGCAGGCACTGTGGCTGCACCCTCACGGGAAACATCGGCGGCCACGGATTCCACAATTTCGATATCAAGATCGGTAGCGGTCAATTTCACCATGCCGCCTGAGGCCTGCACCATAACATTTGACAAAATTGGAATGGTGTTCCGGCGCTCGACCACGCTTTGCACATGGTTGAGGGCTTTCAAAAAGCCGGATCGTTCAATGGTTACGCGCATGTCTAAAACTTATCCCCAAAATTCGCAGTGGATGAAGACAATGGCGGTTTGGAGCAGTAAATTCAAGCCTTAGAGAAGGGTTGTGGATGAGTTTCGGGGCTTGCGGCGTTCTATATAAACAATGCCCAAACCACTGGCCAAAATCAGCGCCATGCCGGTTGTCGACAGGCCATTCGGAATATCGCCAAAGAGCAAATACCCGAGAACAATTGCCCAGATCATAAAGGCGTAATAGAATGGAGCTACAGCTTGAGCAGAGGCATTTCTGTAAGCCAGAAATGTGAACATGTGGCCGAGCATCATCATGAGTCCGGCTGCTCCGAGCATAAGGACTTGGAGTAAACTCGGCCTGATCCAATTTTCTGTTGTCAAGCTGACGCCAGCACTGGCGCACATAACGAAAACGATGGTGATCAAAGAGGCAGCGAGGGTTGGGATTTCATTTGACACGCGCCGCCCGGCTAAATCGCGCAGTGCTGCAAAAAACGCCGTGCAAAAAGCCAACATTAAATTGGGCGATGTGGCACCTGTTCCCGGTTGGGCCACAAACATGGCCCCAGCAAAACCCACAGCCACCAAAGCAAGCCGCAAAAAATTTGCTTGCTCACGATGAATGAAGATCATGCCCAAGATGACGAGCAAAGGCGTGATTTGAAAAATCGCTGTCACATCGGCAATGGCTGCATGGGCCAAGGCCAAAATATATGTGAGAATTGCACCGACTTCGAGGGCAGCGCGTAACATCACCCAGCGGTTAAATGCGGCGGGTAATTTCTTCAAATCGCCCATGATTGCTGACAAAACGATGGCGCAGATTGTTCCAGAAATTCCGCGCATGACCAAAACTTGATAGGGCGGCAAGTCAACCAACGCCATTTTCATAAAGCTGTCGTTCAAAACAAAAACGCCAGCGCCCGCCAATAAAAAGCCAATGCCACGAAGATTAGAGTGAGGAATCATGGGCACGACATAGACCAAGGTGGAGCACCTGAGAAGTGCCGACTGTTGCACAAAAGTTTGGCGCAAGTTCCATGTGTTACTGCCTCTCATAGAATTTCAATTTGGTGAGAAACATGAAACCTGTCAGAAAAGCTGTATTCCCAATTGCTGGCCTTGGAACTCGATTCCTACCTGCAACTAAAGCTATGCCAAAAGAAATGCTCACGGTTGTTGATAAGCCGCTCATTCAAATAGTTGTCGAAGAAGCACGAGAAGCTGGGATTGAGCAGTTCATATTTGTGACTGGCCGAAACAAAGGCATCATCGAAGACCATTTTGATATGCAGTATGAACTCGAATCAACTTTGAAGTTGCGTGGCAAAAAAATGCAAATTGAATTGCTGAAAGGCGATTTGCCAAGTGCGGGGCAGACGAGTTTCACGCGTCAACAAGAGCCGCTTGGTTTAGGCCACGCTATCTGGTGCGCTAGAAATTTGGTAGGAGAAGAACCATTTGCGGTTTTGTTGCCTGACATGATTATGAAGTCGGAGCGTGGTTGCCTTGCGCAGATGTTGGAGGTTTATGCGGACTGTGGCGGCGGAAATGTTGTTGCAGTCGAACAAACTCCTTGGGAGCATGTCCATCGTTATGGGGTCGTTGCACCTGTAAATTGGCAAGACAATCATTTCACGATTGCCGCAATGGTGGAGAAACCAAGCCGCAATGATGCGCCATCGAATTTAATAATTTCTGGGCGATATATCCTTCAACCGGAAATTTTCTCCGAAATTGAAAAACAAAAACCCGGTGCAGGAGGCGAAATTCAAATTACAGATGCAATGATCAGTTTGATGAAGACCCAAGAATTTCATGGGTTACAGTATGATGGTGAAACTTTCGATTGCGGCGACAAATTAGGCTTCCTTTCTGCAAACGTCAGCTTTGCATTGCAGAATAAAGAAATAGCACTTCCATTCAGGGAGATTTTGCAAAAAACTCTCGACAGATATGATGGTATTTTGAATTCGAGTGGAAGTCGCGAGCTCAACGAAATTTTACAGCAGATGAAAATTCAGATCGGGCTCGACGTAACACATGATAAAAAGAAACAGGCCGTATAATAGTTTATATTTGGAGGCGCAGAATGGCCGCTTCACTCATCGTACGGCCTATGCAGCACTGCGTTCTGACATTTCAAATTCTTCCATAAGTTCGCGAGTCAAACTCAGTTGATCTTCTGTCATCTTCAGTTGTTTCGACAATAGGTCCAAATGGCAATCAAGTATTTTCCGAATTTCAACATTGCTTTCTGAACTTTCATTAACGTCATAAAGGGCTTTTATATTAGCGATGCTTACTCCCAATTGGCGCATCGCCAAGATCATTTTGAGTCGATCAACGTCTTCCTTGAAATAAATTCGAAATTTTCCGTGACGCGCTGGATTTAAAAGGCCTTCTCGTTCGTAATATCTAATTGTTTTTGGGTTCACGCCCAGTCTCTCGGCCAGTTCACCAATAAACAAAAAATCCAGTTCGTGGTTCGCTTTTTCTGATTTCTCATAGTGTTTAGAGCCAATAGAATTGAGAATTTCGTGAGGTGTGCCCAAAATAATTTATCTCCCGCACAATAAGAAAATAGAAAATGAAAGCGAAGATTTGGTTCGTGGCAAACCTCTATTTCCAATAATCGCTTGCGTGATTTTAATTACGTTACGTCAACTGAACTTTCCAAAAACCCGCTTCACGTAATTATTTGGAATTGTTAAATTCGTAACTGCTATAAATAGCAGGGGCAAAAATAAATGTTCTACATTTTAGATTGAGCAGGGTTGCAACTCTGCACATGTATCTGTCTTCGAAGGGATTTGCGATACTCGAAAGCGCAAAGAAAAATTATGTCCTTCGAAACCTATCCATCTAAATTTTAGGTCATCGAGCTTTCGCGGCCGTCCGCAGAAAAATGGTACGAGTAAACCAAACTAAACCGATGGTTGCTTGCGTTCCTCTTGCATACGCATAAAACAATCAGAGATTTAGTAAAACTCTAATTAAGCAAAATCTTCTCATTTAACAACTCTATGAATGCCTATTTATGCCACTAAAAGTTGTTTTTAGCAATTTGAAAAAACTCGACTTTTCATTTCACGATCTCGACTACAGCGAGATGCTTAGAGAGGTTTGTCACCACTTTGAGGTCGATGGACTGCTCCATCTGACTTTAAATATTCCTTCTAAAACTGAAGATAATACATTTTTTCATATAGTTAGTTCCGGATCAAATATTTACCGCTGCAACACCGCAGCGGCGGTCGACCCTGCTTTGTTTGATGTGTTTGAGAATCAGCTTTTTGTTCAACAGACATTTTCTTCTGATCTAGAATGCAAGCTATTGCAGTTTAAACCGAGTCTGAAGTTTGCGACCAAAAAACCAACGGGAGCTCATATTGAATTCTCTGTTTTTTTGCTTGCGTTGAACGACTCAAATAATATGGCTGGTGAAATTCGCCAACGAACATATCGTGAGTTTCAGTTGATCGGGCAGTTCTTGCATCAGTATGCATCAGCAATTTATGCTCCTCAAGATGTTAGAATTTCAAATTCCATGTTAACAGGTCGAGAAGTCGCTGTTCTTCAAAAAAGTGGCCAAGGCAAAACTTACAGCGCTATTGGCAGTGATCTCAACATATCAAGTCGCACCGTTCGTTTTTTTCTGGAAAGTGCGCGTCATAAATTGGGGTCCATAAATACGACCCACGCTGTTGCAACGGCAATGCAGCAAGGATTGATTTAATTTACGTTCACCAATACTGGCTCTACGACCCAGTCGGGACCTTTTCCTCTTGCAGAAGTTTCGCGTCTACTTTCTGCTCAACGGTCAATCATTCCCCTTAGTGGAACAATAATCGCAAAGATCCTAGTTCACCTTGAGGTCACTCTCTCTACATACTGTAAGTATATGAAATAAAACAGTTTAATTTCATACATTAACCAAATTTTAACTAGTGATTGCGTAGTTTGGTTAAGCAGCAAACGAACTATTTCGAATTTGAGATTCGAGAGAACATTCAGTTGTTGTTGGGCAATAGGGGACGCAAATGATAATAGTTGTCGATGGTCGTTTGGAAAACGATACGATGCTCTGCCACGGACTGAGAAGTGAAGGTCTGCTGACAACGAGTTTCAATCATAAAGAATTTTCTGAGTGGTTTACGTCGCTAGATGCGAGTGAAAAATCAACAATTGAAACGATTGTAATTGGTGATTTTACCGATCGATACAAAACTATGAACCTGATCAAGCTAAAGTCTAACATCCCAATGGTTGTGATCAATGTGTCAACAGATCTTCAATCGATGTTGAATTCCTTTTTGGCTGGTGCTGATGATGTGGTCGGTCAACAGGTCGACTCGCGTGAAATCGCTGCGAGAATCGGTGCCATCAAGCGCCGGCGTTCTTCCAACATTGGTCATGTTTCAGTTGGATCACTACATATCTATTTCGATGGCCGAGATCCTGAAATTGAAGGGGTCGCATTTGTGTTGCCAAGAAGAGAACGGCGAATTCTTGAATACCTTGCCGCCAATAGAACGCGACGGGTCAATCGCAGAATGATTTTCAATGCTGTCTATGGATTATTAGAAGATGAAGTTGAAGAAAGTGTGGTGGAAAGTCACATGAGTAAATTGAGAAAAAAACTTAAAGCCGTTCTCGGGTGTGATCCAATCGATAACCAAAGATATTTGGGCTATCAACTTGCGTTCGAGCAAGCCGCCTTTCAATCGACACAGAACCCTCCAACGGATCAAGTATTTCGAGAGCACGCAAATTTACAACACCAAAAATATTTGGCTGCTTAATCTTTGCGCACCGACAAAACTTTGTGAGAATTCTAATATGCACCTCGTCCAGTAATCAGTGCCCGAAACGTAAGACCGATCAACAACACGTCGGCAAAAATTGTCTGCGAACGCGTGTAGGCGAGGTCCATGTTTATCATTCTATCAAAGCTCACCTCGGCTCTTCCGGACACTTGCCACAAACCTGTCAATCCTGGTTTGGTAGAAAGGCGGCCCAGCGCTTTAGTTGGATACATCGCTACTTCTTGTGGGAGTGCAGGACGTGGCCCAACAATCGACATTTCACCCCTTAGCACATTGATGATCTGGGGTAGTTCATCTAACGAAAAGCGGCGAAGGATTTTACCGACTCGCGTTATGCGCGGATCGTTTTTTGATTTGAAGCAAATTCCTTTGCGCCCCGATGTGTGCAAAACCGCATTTCTGCGAGCTTCTGCATCCATGTACATTGATCTAAATTTATAAATCTTAAAAAGTTTTCCGTCTTCACCAACACGCATTTGGTGGAAAAACGAAGATCCCCGACATTCAATTCTGATTGCCAATGCGATGAGCGCAAGGAGGGGTGCCAGTGCAATTAGTGCGCCGCTTGAAATTGCAATGTCGAGTGTGCGACGGGCGATCCGACCAACTGAGATCGAAAGTTTTTCTGATAGCCAGCTCGAAATTATGCGTCCAATGAAAGTGGTGTTGCCGAAGATATAACGAGTGAACATGCGGCGCGGTTCAATAGCCAACCGCCACGTCCATTCAAGGCCAAGTTTTCTAAGTAGCATTGGAGCGCGCGAAATGCGACCTGACCAAAAATCAAATTGCGCTCCTACGCCAAACACCACTTGGGCATTTAAGCGGCGCCTGTTCCTCGCAATCCATACATCTTGGCGTGGAACACCCAACGCGACCAATAGGACATCCGCACCAGAAGCGTTGATCGATTTAATAAGCTCGACTTCTTCTTCAGGTCCAAAAAATCCATGGTGGGTGCCGGCAATCTTCAAAGTTGGTTCAATAGAGCTTGCTCTCTCTGCCGCCTTTGCAGCAATTCCAGGCTGGCTCCCCAGAAGGAAAATTTTCAAATTATTAGCGGCGGACTCCTTAATAATGTCGAGGAACAAGTCTGTTCCATTTAGATTTTCTACAAATCCTTTACCAGCAATTTTGGCAGCTAAATTTAAGCCAGAACCGTCAGGTAAAAGTGTCGTCGCTTTATTTAATGCCCAGCGATAAATATTGTCTTTTGCAGCAACATTTATGCAATGTGCATTGACGAATGCTACGGTTTGTCGACCGCTATTAAAGATTTTTTGAATAGAATCCTTGCGCGACACATTCAAAATATCAAATTGAAATAGATTTAGAGTGTTCGGTTTTGTCATTGCGGCTTCCTGTTCATTTTCTTTTTTTTTACAATGCAACAACAGGCCACAATATTTTAGTCATTCAATTGTTCATATCGTACAGAAAAAGATTTGTGGCCGAGGCAGTGGATAGTACTTTCACCTAAACGTATGTGGGACCTATGCCTTTGCATATGCCCGATGGTTAAAATTGGCTCTAGATTTTATTCACAAACTCTTACCTTGCGTGAGCTTGGATTAAACATTCGCTGTTAGTGTGATCCAAGAATTGTTCGACGAAACCAAATTTTTGCTTTTTCGTCGCGAGGAGCCACACATGAAAGTATTGATTGCTGATGACCACGATTTGGTACGTGATACTTTGGCTGCATATCTTATGCGCGAACCAGGGATTGAAGTTTCCACTGCTGCAGATTTTCCAGCCGCAGCTAAGCACATAAAATGGGACGGCCAATTTGATCTGGTCCTATTGGACTACAACATGCCGGGCATGAATGGACTTTATGGTCTGACCAAAGCACTGGAACTGACGGGTGGTCGGCCGGTTGCCATAATGTCCGGTACTGCTACACGCAAAGTGGCGGAAGATGTTTTGAATGCCGGGGCTATGGGATTTTTGCCAAAAAGCATGGCTGCGCGATCTGTCATTCATGCCATTCGTTTTATGGCTGCCGGCGAAAAATACGCGCCGCTCGATTTTATGGCAGTCTCTTCAAGCGAATCTGAGAATTCTCTTGAGGCACGTTTAACAAAACGCGAAGTGGAGGTCTTAAGAGGCCTGATGCAGGGCAAGTCTAACAAAGAAATTGGCAGGGATATTGATGTTCAGGAAGTGACCGTGAAACTTCATGTTAAAACTCTTTGTCGGAAGATTAGCGCACGCAATCGCACTCATGCTGCGATGATTGCAAAAGACGGCGGGCTGGATTGATGGCCGCAAATTTAAATGCAGATGGCCATACAAAAAAGTAATATTATGAATTCCGTGAATCCACAAAATTGGGTCAAGGGAAACTAGACGATGACTTTGACGCACTCACAAATTCAACAATTGCGAATGGCGACGCGCGCTGGCTTCCCCAAAAATAGTTTTTCAGAAAATGGATTCAGAGCAAAAACTTGGATTATTAATTTTCGAACGGGTGGCTTGTTGAAGCGCGCAAGTGCGCGTGATTTAACTGCTGCACGGATTTTAAGAGGCGGGAGATTGGCTGATTTTGGTCGACTTCCGCGCTATGGGTTAATTGGAGCAATTGGCTTAATCGTAATATGGGTGCCCGCAGTTTGTTACATCAAGTATGGTCCGATCCGTTATAAGTCACAATTTGCATTAATACTTCCAGGTGCGGGATCAAATTCTTCGGTTAATCTCTCAGAGATTGGTCAAGCGACATCAAATTCCTCATCGCCTTTTTCCGGTTCTTCAATCAGTCCGACGGTCACCTATAAGAATTTATTGATGTCAGCGAATATTTTAAACGCTGCAGCTGAAATTCTAAACCGAGATCCAAACACGCTTTCAATTCCCATCGTCAAGTTGGTCGATGAGACGAGCTTCATCACCGTCGAGATGACTGGCACCACATCGGAGGCTGCGATGGCCAGTGCACTTGCGGTGAAAGATGCATTTTTTGCGCAGCTTAAGATTTTGCGCGAAGACGAACTTAAAAGACGCGAGGACTCGACATCTGAAACCGTGAGTAAATATGGAAAGAACGTAAATTCGATTCGGCAGGAATACAATGAGTTGCAAATAGCCAGTGGGTTAAACTCGATAGATCAATACAACACCATTGTGAATGCTAACGAAAATCTAAAAGTAAAGCTTGCCGACAATGAGAGCGCACTCGTCAAGGCTGTGGAATCTTACAAAAGTCTGAAGAAAAGTCTTGGTCTCTCGCTTGAGGCGGCGGCAATATCAATGAAACTTCATGCCGACCCTCAGTTTGCGGTCATGGTTGAATCAACCGGAAAAGCACAATCTGATTATGCGCAAGCCGCCGAACAGTTTGGTTCAAATCATCCAAAGTTGGTGGAGGCTCGAAGCAAATATGAGGGACTAAATAAAAAGATGATGGCCCGCGCCGTTGAACTCAGCGGCCTTCCGCTGAAATTATTGGTGGGAAAAATTGATTTTTCGTCAGCAGGCCAGAGGTCAGGGTTGATGGCAAAGTTGATTGATTTGGACACCGAAAAACGAGGCCTAGAAGCCCAAAACGCTGAGTTACGCGAGCAGATTGAGCAGCAGCAAAATTATATTCTCTCGTTGTTGCCAATCGTATCAAAAATGGAAAATCTTAATCGAGATTATAAGTTGTCCGAGGCCGTTTTCACGTCAGCCCTCGGTCGAATTTCAACTTCCAAATCAGACATCTTTGCATCTTATCCAATGGCGCAAGTCATAGAATCCCCGACCATGCCGATTCTCCCATCTTCGCCGAACAAAAAAATGGCATTTGGTGCGGCTGCCGTGGCAACGATCTTTCTGTTATTTGCTGGCTTTCTTGGCTGGATCCGTCGACCACTTATTGACAAGCTATTGGTAAAAAAAACTAAGCCAAATGAAGAATCTGACACTTCCTGAGAGCATTTGCTTTTGGACCTTCGTGCTCACTTGGCCGTTTTACCTCGTTGGAGCACTTTATCTCGTTGGCCCAATATTGGCATGGACACTGCTTTTTCTATTGTTGGGTGCAGCCTTTTTGGGCGAAGCAATCAGAGATGATCTTCGCATTACGAATCCTCCGCCCGCAATCGTTTGGGGCTGGATCGCTGGTGTGTTTGTATTACTCATTGCTCTTTTGTTAGGTCATCTCAATTGGGGTTTGGATACCGGACAAATTGTTAAGTCGAGCATTGGCTGGGCCAAAGGTTGGGCACTCATCGCAATTTTTATCCTGATTGGATCGATGCTTAAAATAAGGCGCGAGGTCTTAATTCGAAGCCAGAACATTGTGGGCCTTTGCACGCTACTCATATTTCCAGTTATGTTCATCGCTCCCTTTCTAGGTTTACCAGCAAAACTTTTCGTATCGCCGCTTGCGGCCACTGGTGGACCTGGGCCAGAATATTTTTCGATTTATCTTTATACTCTAGATCCTGAAACTATGACTCCGCGCTGGCAGTTCTACGCTCCGTGGTCTCCCTTTGCTGGACTTCTTGGCGTTACGATGGCGCTTTTCGCAATTGAAGATCGTAAACGTTTTTGGCTCATCTGCGGTTTATTGGGCGGTGTGCTTATGATTTATTTTTCTAAATCGCGAATGAGCCTCGTCAGCCTTTCTGTGTGCATCGTTGTTCCAAGGTTTGTGCCGCTCTTAACGCGGCCGCTTGCTTGGTTTGGCTTATCAATAGGGGCATCGTCCCTTGCGGTATTCGGGGATGCGGTTTTGGGTGGCATTGTAAGTGCAGTAGAAGGCTTTCGAACCGCGCGGGTATCGAGCAGTCGCGTTAGAGATACAATACAAAATATTGGTTATTATCGGTGGAAGTCTGAGGCGGTATGGTTTGGTCACGGCACGGTTGAGCGCGGTCCACACATTGTTGAATACATGCCAATTGGCAGCCATCACACATGGTATGCGCTTCTTTTTGTAAAAGGCATTATCGGATTTCTGACTTTTCTTTTGCTTATGGCTTGGCATCTGTTTCTCGTTTTAAAAGATGCAATCCTCAGCGATAGAGGTCGTCTGCCATTGGCCATGATGTTGAATTTGCTAATTCTTACATTCGGCGAAAATATAGAGATTGAAGTCTATCTCTTGTGGCCAGCTTTTGTACTTTTAGGGATACATGCAAAAGAGTTAAACGAAAAAAAATAAGGTTCCCTTCTAATGGAAGAGAACCTTGGCAGATCAAATCTTCTCCGGGAAGGATTGTTGATTTAGGCTGCCTTCTGATCTGATTGTTCTAAGTTTGTGAGCTTTTGAACAACCATGTTCCAATTGTGAATAAACGTCCATTCGGCATTTGCTGTGCCAAATCCACGTGGCAATTCATTAACAACTCTTCGGTCGAGCAATCCTTTCAATAGCTGTGCCCATCCTTCAACCGTGTTTTCGTCAACAGCAACTGCACCGTTTTCAATGTGTTGCTTGAGCCCGTCAACATTGGCGCACAGGAGTGGGCGCAAGGCTGTCATGGCTTCGAGTGCAACTAAACCATAGGGTTCCCATCGCGAGGGCATGGCAATGAGATCACATTCTGCCATCGCTTCTGCGGGTTCGGAAGTAGCACCTAGAAATTTTATGTTCTTTCGATCTTGCGCTTTTTGCATCAGCAATTCACGATCGGGGCCATCGCCAATGAGATGAAGCTGAACCTCGTCAGGCAAGTGTTTTGCAAAAGCTTCGACTAAAATATCAAAGCCCTTTTGTTCGTGGAAACGGCCAATGGCACCAATAGTTACTGGCCCTTCCGGTGTGCGATTTGCGATGTTTTGGAAGGGCGTCAAATTAACACATGATGGTATTGTGACCAATTGATCTGGTTGGCAATATCCGCGCCGGGCAAGCCACTCTTTCTGAGGTGTGCTAACTGCGATGACACGATCGAATAACGCGTAAGACATATTCAAGAGATCGTCGAACCGGTCTCGCTTGGTGACATTCAATGCCACGTAGCGTTCGGAATACGAATGTTCAACATGCGCCAATGGCGTTTCGGGGTAGGTTGATCGCAGTGCTGAAAAGAACGGGATGTTTTTCCAACAAATTGCCATGTGAGACACGATTATATCTGCGGCGATTCCCGGCGGTTTTCGTGTTCCGCGGGGTATGCGCAAAATCTTGTGCTTATCATGCACCAAGCCAAACGGAGCGCTTTCAAGACATTCCAACAGGCGATTGACACCACCCCAAGAATTGTCGTCCACGATATGTACAATCGAATGTTTCAAGTGATGGTCCTCAAAGATTGTTGGTAATTTTTTGACAAAATCTGGCTTGGACTTTCGGTAACAAACGGAGCAGATTTAAAGTTTCCGATCCGACCCAAGTGGTAATTGTTTTGAATGGTTCTTCCCACAGCGGAGCGAATGAAACGCCCATTGCGCGGCGAACCAACTGGGTCGCCCTTGCTCCGTCTCCCATCATAAATGCCCGCCGCGCAAGGTAGCGCAACTGATAGGCCTCAGCGGCTGGGCCGTTAAACTTGGCAAATCGGGGAGCAATTTGGGTAACTTTATCGCGCATACGCGACCATGTTTCAAATTGCTTGTGCAGATTGGCAGAAAGTCCACCGGCTTGAATCCGGTAGCGGGTTAACAGGCCCGGAATACCTTCAATCTTCCAATCGGAGGCCAATGCAAACCGCATCCAAGCATCTATGTCTTCGGATTGCCTCAGCGTTTCATCAAACCACCAGTCGCGTTGGCGTTCATTGGCAGGGCGGTAGGCAATTACGTCCAATGCACTTCGCCGAAATACGGCCACAGAACCATTGCCAATTGGATTGCGTTTAAAAATGTCTGCAGCAGAAATGTTTTTTAGCTTTGGACGTTGACTTGTTTTGAGGAAGCGGCCTTTTTCGTCAATCAGTGAAGAGCCGCAAAAACTTAGACCTAGATTTATATCACAATTCAGATGGGTGACATGCATCTCTATTTTTTCAGGTTCCCAAACATCGTCTGAATCACAAAATGCAATGTATTTTCCCATAGACAATTGGATGCCAGTATTTCTAGCTCCTGCTAATCCGCGATTTACTTGCCGCACAACGCGCATTCGTGTGTCTTTAAAAGTTTTTAAGATCTGCGGGGTTTCATCTGTCGAACCGTCGTCAACGACAATGATTTCGATATCTTCGAATGTTTGATTGATTATGGAATGTAGGGTTTCTTCGATCGTGTTGGCGACATTAAATGCTGGAACTACAACGCTTACGAGTGGATATTCAAAGTTCATTTGGATTCCTAATTTAGCGGCTAAAAGTAAACTTGCGAAGGGAATGTGGAAGAAGCGGTGCAACAATGGCTCCCACCAGCGTCATGCTTCCCCGCCAAAGGGGATCGAAAAACGATTTTGGAGACCGTGAAATTCCCTGCATTGCTAAACGTAACGCTTCAAAACCAGGTGCATTTGTACGCAGTGCGCGGCGCGATAAATATCTCAAATTTCCGGCATCAGCTTGTGCAATTTGAGAAGGAGACAATCGAAAGCGTGTTGATTGCAAAGTATCCAAAGCACGGTGCCAACCAACGCGCATTGCGTTGAGGTCTGCGGACAGCCCGGTAATGCTTGTGCGGTAGTTCACGAGACAATCTTGTATACCTTCAATGTTAGCGCCTGCGGCAGTAACACGAACAAGGAATTCCACGTCCTCATTATGTACGATTGTTGAATCGAACCCATTATGATGTTTGAATAACTCTGTCTTTATTACCAAATTTGACATTGTGCAAACGGGGTTATCGCGCAGAAAGTCCAGCGGTGACAATGGCCGCGGGTAAACAGTTGAATATGTTTCAGGGTCCGTCGGATCGATCCGAAAAAAAGCAATTTGCGCATAGAAACCATCAACATGTGGATTTTTTGCAATTGCCGTTAAAGTGCGGCGCAATTTACTTGGATGCCATATATCATCACCATCGAGGAAGGCCAAGTATTTGGCGCGGGCGTGTTCCAAGCCCGCTAGATTGCGCGCGCCTGATGGACCTTTTCGAAAGGTTGTCAGAGATTTAAATCGGTGATCTTTAAAACAATAGTCTGCAATTATGGTGGGCGTTTCATCAGTTGAACCATCGTCCACTATGATGCATTCCCAACTCGAAAGATTTTGTGATGTTACTGAATCGAGGGTTTCTCTCAACGTTGAAGCAGCATTCCAGCACGGAACGATGATGGAAAAAAGCGGAATGTCCTTCTGACTATCTAACGGATCGTGAGGTGTCATATTTGCCAATGTCTTTTCAAATCGTGTTTGAATGAACATAGTCTTCGACATCTCGGGTGTGGTCGACAAAGCAGGCCATAATTAGCCACTAAGGGTCAGTGCACATATCCTTTAGGTTAGAGATCTTGTAAAAGCTTTTGACTGAAGCGACACATTTCAATTTCCAAAATTTGGTAGATTTAGTTATTGGTTTCAGAAGCATCCGCACATCACCATGCAACCTATACTTTTGGATATATCTGGGAGCGAATGGCCCAACTCATAGCTTCATGCGAAGAAATTATTTTTCGCGCAATCTGCGAAAACAAGTCGGTCGGATATGGGCCCCAATACGTGAGTTGCAGTTTGAGTATTAGAGTACAGCGTCATTGTCTACCGAATACAGCCTTTGCTGTAGCCGTAATACTATTGGCTGGATGCAGCAGTAAAAATTCCATTACAAACCTTGAGCCGATCAAGACGGGAGGAGGGTATCAAACAGAATATCGTGAAAAAACCAATTCCCAAGATTTCAAAATTACGCCAGTTTCCACGTTGGCCGATCAAAACAAATGCGCGCCGCAGTCTGCCGCATCAAAATCGGCAGATACACTTCAAGATGAAGAACGACTGTCGCCTGGCGATCTCTTAGATATCGTAATTGGGAATGACGAAACACTTTCTGGAAAATACGAAGTTTCAGTTGATGGAAAAATCAAAGTCCGCGGGCTGGCGTCAGTCGAAGCATTTGGTCGCGACGTTAAAAATGTCGAACAACAAATCACGACAGCATTGGTCGCAGCTAAATATTATAATATTGCACCTCCAGTTTCGGTGCGATTAAGCGACTATGGAGTAGCTCGCGTTTTCGTCAGTGGAGCAGTATTTGAATCCGGGTCGGTAACACTCGGAGGTTCTGCAGCTTCAATCAATAACGACAGCACGAGGGAACAAGCAATTGGCGCTTATACCGATAGCCGTAGGCTCTCACGCGCAATTCAACATGCTGGTGGTGTGAGACCAGACGCAGATTTATCTCGGATCGTTCTAAAGCGCGGAAATATACGAAAAATGGTTGACTTGCGCCCCGCTATAAATGGTGGGGCATTCACTGATGATCTTTTGATTGCTGGTGATCAAATTGAAGTTCCAAGCCGTGGGTGTTTCCAAAGTGAACTTGTAAAGCCGTCCGAAATATCACCAGTAGGGGTCAAAGTATTCATGTCAAATCTAACTGAACCCTCCACCTCAAATGCAAACTCAGCGATAAACAAGGACACGCGTGAGATGCAATATGGCACACGTTTTCTTCAAACTATCATAAGCATGAATTGTGTTGGCGGAAGTAAACTGACCAACGCTTCGCGTTCAGCTGTATTATTTTCGCGCAATCCAATGACGGGGAAATCTGTGGTCATTGAGAGAAATATTGAAGAGTTGTTGCGCCACGCCGACCGAGATGAATATGATCCCTACATTCTGCCAAACGATTCATTGGCATGTTATGATAGTGGTGCCACTGATATCTTTAAAGTAGCCCAAGGATTTGGAATTGTGGCCTCGTCAATTATCATGGGGCGCGGCTTATGATATCTACAGCTGGTTCTCTCAGTTCACTCCAGTCCCATTGGCAACAGTTTCGATCCAATCAATTTGCAAGAAATATAAGTTCGATGGGTTTGGCGCAGCTGATTGTGAGAATTTCACGACTGTTGGCAACAATTTTTCTGAGTAGACTTCTATTGCCAAATGACTTTGGTACAGCCGCAATTGTTCTAACGGTTTATGAGTTTGTTGCATTGTTTACGCGCAATGGAATTTCAGCAAAAGTTGTGCGAGCGAGTGAATCTGAAGTCGAAACAGTTGCCATGACAGCATGGCGCATGACATGGATCATATGTTCGTCGCTGGTGGTCATTCAATGCTTGCTTGCCTACCCAATCGCCATTTTTTACAATGACCAAAAGTTGTTTTTTCCAATTGTTGCGATGGCGTTCGTATATTTGATAACACCCATGAGCAACATTCAAGCTGCTTACCAACAGCGCGAGGGAAAGCTGGGGCGCATTGCTTTTGCGGCAGCTGCACAAGTTGTTGTCGACAATTTGCTCACAGCATTATTCGCAGTCCTTGGCTTTGGGCTATGGGCAATCATATTGCCGAAAATTCTAGTTGCTCCGATTTGGGGAGTCGCAGTTCGGCATGGTCATGCTTGGCGACCGAAATCGATAGTGGGGAAAAGTCGATTTGAAGGTTGGCGTGAAATCGCTCGGTTTAGTAGGAGCGTACTCGGCAATGAGTTGCTCTCAACAATTCAAGGAAATGTTGACAATTTGTTCGTCGGTTTTTTCTTAGGTCTGCATGCGCTGGGTATGTATTATTTCGCATTTAATGCAGGGTTAGGCCTTACACTTGGACTGATTACTGCGGCAGGCGTAGCAGTTTACCCGTACCTCTGCGAAGTTCGCCAAGACACTGAAAAACTGGCTGAAAGATTTTACAAAACACGACGGAAAATTTGTTTTGGGATTGTCATTTTAATTTTGACCCAAACACTTCTTGCACCAATTTATGTGCCGATAATATTCGGCAGTAAGTGGACTGAAACGATTCCTGTGTTGTGTTTGATTTGCCTCTCTGCTCTCGCAAGACCATTTGCTAGCCACTGTTCTCAACTTTTAAAAGCAGTAGGAAAGCCAGAAATTGAATTGCGCTGGCAGCTTTTGAATACGGTTGCACTCGTGATTGCGCTCGTAATTGGTTCCCAAATTAGTGTGCTCGCTGTTGCATTTGCAGTATTTTTTGTTCAATCAACTATGCTCTCGCTGTTTGCATATTTGGTTCCCAGACATATTCTGAAGAGACCTCACACACGTGTACGAGAAGGCGAAAATTTAATATATTGCATTGAGGACGGCGCAGTCGAACGCACGTCCGCATAAATTCATTTCTGTGAATTCCATTAAGTCTAGGGTCGGCGTGGCAATGGATTACTTCCATGCATATTTATTTTGAATATTCCGCTATTATCTTCTCATACTTCGCGACCAGTAAAGTTAGTTCGAATACAAGTTGTTCTAGTGTTTCATGCAATATTGTGTTTGCGGCTATTTCAATTTTTGCTAGTTTTGAGGCTATCGCTTTTGCGCCAAAAACTGATGCTAAACCGTTCAAGCGGTGGGCAAGTTGCGACGTTTGTTGGACTCTGCCGTGCTTGGAAAATGCTAGAAGTTGTTCTAGGCCTACGGTGATCTCAGCAACAAATTTTTGTTGTTGAGTTTTTAACAAAGCTGATCCAAAAACTTCTTTTAATTCATTTATCACCTCATACTCGATATGTGAATCGTCATGGTTTTGGGAAGGTGCTTTTTTAAATGCGCTAGCGGCAAATTTTGGAGGGCATGTGTTTAATTCGGCGAAGATTTTCTGCAGTTGCACAGCTCGTAATGGTTTGACGAGAATGCCTTGAATTTCAGCATTGACCATCTCCTGTTCTTGATCAGGACGGTTACTTCCGGTGAGCGCATAGATCGGCGTCAATTTTGATTTTGCGTTTGGCGATGAGCGGATTTCTTTTGCGGCAGCCCAACCATTTAAAATTGGCAAGTTGATGTCTAACAGGATCAGGTCGAATTGCTGGGTGATCGCATAATCCACTCCGGCATGCCCGTCTTGCGCCGAGACGACAACACACTTAGCGGCAAGCAACACCTCTTCTGCCACAAACCTATTCGTCTCGTTGTCCTCGATGAGTAAAACGCGCATCCCAATCACGGGCTAGAAGACTCGTTCAATTTGGTCACTAAAAACATGTTTCTTGTAATCCGATAACTGTAGACAGAATGGAACAGCAGAAGTTTATTGCCACCGAACTTAGGCGAAGTTTAAGTTCAACCTTTCGATGGAAAGGCCTTTGCTCTGGCCTTCCTTGAGCATAAATTCCAATAATTTGGGGTCGTATTGTGGAATGTCCAAATTATGCCGTTGGCTGAGCGCGCTATTTTCATCGCGCAGCCACTCTTGCGGGAAAAGCGGCACCAAAGCCGATTGGGTGACGGGGGCTGATTGAACGTCTTCACCAGCACAAGCTCTTTTTAAAGCTAAGCACATGTCGAGTCCAATATTTGGCCCGAGGTGGCTGACTTGGTTTGGGCGGGGATTGCATTCTAAAAGTGTGGCCGAGTTGGTAGATTGATCCCACATAAAGTCGAATGCCCAAAAGCCGGATGTGCCCATGGCTGCCACCAATTTTCGAGCAGAGTCTTCACAGACCGCATTTGGTCCAAGCATAACAATAGTGCTCGGACCATTCCCGCCAAGTGTTTGTTCACGACTTCCGAAGAATCCCCCAAGATATTGTCCCCGCCATGCTACAACATTAAACATGGCCGAAATGCCGGGGAGAGCTTGCTGAACTTCCGTGGCACTGTTTGTGGGGTACCAGTCTCGACATAATAGATGGCGTGCAATTCTTTTAAATTGCGATGTCCTTGGATTCAGATTCTTGTAAGCTTGCGAAACTTCTGACGCATTCTGGCATTTAATCGTTCCTCTGCCCGCCCAACTAAAAGATTTTTTGACAAACACCGGAAAGCCAATTTCTTCAGCAAGTGCGATTGCGCTATCGATCGAATTAACTCGTCCGCCTTGCGGCACCTTAACTTGAAATTCTTTTGCGAGGTCGTGGGTGTCACTCTTGAATATCATAGCATCAAGTTTTTCTGGCTTGCCGATCGAGTCTAGTAACACCTGCAAATGGTGGTCTGTGATAATTTCAATGCCTGCTAATTTCCGGCGAATGATAAAATGAATTGCAGCAATAACCTGCTCGTCGCAAGGCAATATGAGTTCTGGTTGCCATTCGTTCAGAGCTGCAACTAAGCTTTTGGTAAATCGACGCCATGACTTGAGTTCGCGGAGTTCGAAAAAATGCTTCACATGGGAAGATTTACAAATGAGATTTTCAGTGGGGCACAAAACAGCAATTTGAAATCCAGCCTCTGTCATTGGTGCGATTAATCGGGCTGGCCCCCATCGCCCAACCTCAAATGCAATCATCAGCACTTTCGACATTTAGCACTCCTCGCTTTGTTCAATTAAATTACCCTGCGATTTTCGTTCTAGATGCATTCACTTGCGCCAAGCTGTTTCTGACATCTGGTAAAGCGTCAGTGGGCAAGTTTAGTGAATTTGCGTGCATCTAAAATATTGGCGAGACTGTGTTTTATGGTTGGTTCGATTGCTACTGCTACTACCCAACTGGCAGCAAGTGACACCAGGACCGAAACCAAGATGGCAATCCAACGGTTTAAACCTAACTGAGCAAATTCAAAAAGTATGGCGCAGCCTATTGTTGTGTGTAGAAGATAGAGCGGGTAGGTCATTCGACCCAAAGTGCGGGTTAATGAGACGTGAATGTATTTTTCAAATGATTTTCGTTTGGCAACACTTATCCAAAGAAATATCATGCAAGTCATCCAAATTATTTGCGCCGTGTAGGTGCCCGAAGCAACTCCAACCCAAGCTTGTTTGGATAGATTTGTGTAATGAATTTCGGTCAGTGCACCACATGTTAAGTATCCAATAGCAAGCCATAACCAACGCGAATGCCCATTGCACATCACGTTCCATGTCAAGCCACCGATTGCGAACAGGCAGCCGTGCGAAATTAAAGACAATTCAATAAATCGTTGTGGAACGCCTTGCTTCACGTAATCGGGCACAAGGGAAATGTTCCAAAAGTACTCCGCACTGAGTTGCGATAGCCAATACGTTGAGCTCACGGCTCCCACTGCTAAGAGCAAAGATGTAATGCTGTTCCGTGAAGCAAATTTTAACAAAAGGAATACGAGAAAATAAAATGAAATCTCGATCCCCAAAGTCCAGTATACTCCATCAACCCAATTGCCTTTTGGCCACAATATCAAACTGCGAACAATTCGCGTTGGCATTTCTGTGACAGGATAGGCGCTGTAGTAAAGTGAGATCGCAAGAGTGAGTGGGGCGCAGAACCAGACTGCAGGATAGAGCCTCAGGATGCGGCTGCGCAAGAAATGCCACGAACTTCCATCTGCTGAAAAAGTGATAACGAAGCCTGAGATTACAAAGAAAATTTCAACACCGACCCAACCAACCGAGAAGAGCCCACTGAAATCAACAAACCTGTATGTGCCTCCTGATATTATTGCAGCGGCGCTATCAGGTTTAATCCAACTCAAGAATGCTATGTGATAAAAACAGACAATCACGGCCGCGAAAAATCGCAATAAGTCTATTCCGGCAAATTTTTTTTCGTCCATGTGAAGCAATTTAACTCACACCGTCAGCGTATGCCATGACAGCACTTGCTTAGTGTTGCAACTAACATGGGTAGTTCAGATAGTCTTACGTATAGTCGCAAAACTTGCCTTATGTTTGGTGTTGATCTCTTCGCTCTGCACTATCTCGTTTTGCAACTTTGGCACAAGGCATGCACGATATGATGTGACACGAGAAATTCTCGAGTTCAAATTTTATCAACACTTTCAGTTTTGGATTACCAATAATGACTCATGAAATTGAAAGCCTCGAACAGATCCTGAATTCAAATTCTCTCCATCAACTTGCGACCGAAATCGGTTGGCGAACAGTTAAAATCGTGATCGTGAAATCAATTGCGGATCTCGAAAGACTTTTTGGTGAAGTGGTTTCTGCCAATCAAGTCGCTGACTGGAATGCCCTGAGAACAGCAGTGCATTCAATTTCAGGGGTTTCCGCGGTGATAGGGGGCGAAAAGCTGCGCCGAATTTCTTTGAAAGTTGAACAAAATTGTGTCGATGATGATTTTGCCTTAGCTTCAGTAAGTGTTGTGAACGTCATGCTCGCCACTATTTTGCTTATTGAAAAATTAGAAAAATTTCAAGTAAATGAAACGACTGCGATTGAACAGGACGCGGATTCTTGTGTTTCCATTTAATATAATTATTAAAGTAAAATGGCGTCCTGGAAGGGAATCGAACCCCTGACCCCCGGTTTAGGAAACCGGTGCTCTATCCGGCTGAGCTACCAAGACGTGTGACGTGGCATAGACGTGTTATTGAAGTTTGGCAATTCCACTGCTGACAGTTGCTGACACATCTGCATGATATTCGTGATCTTCTAAAGGAGAACCACAATGCCAACACATACAATGATACTCTATGTCGAAGACCCGCTCAAGTCTGCTGAATTTTACGAAAGACTTTTGCAAGCTAAACCCTTGGAGGCATCGCCCGGATTTGCGGTGTTTGCTTTGAATGCACCCACAATGCTGGGCCTCTGGAAGCGGGCCGATGTTTTGCCCAAGGTGACAGTGCCAACTGGCAGCAATGAACTTTCATTTCAAGTTGATAGCAATGCGATGGTTGATCAGTTTTTTGAGTCTGCAAAAATGATCGGTGCTGATGTTTTGCAAGCGCCGACCCAGATGGATTTTGGCTACACATTCACAGTGGCCGATCCTGATGGCCACCGCTTGCGAGCCTTCGCTACGGCCTGATTGAATATTTTCTTGCGGTCGGATCAACTCTTTTAGTGTGCTGACTTGACCGCAAGTTTGATTTTGATAGCCTCAGCTTTATGCGGATATTTATGGTGGGAGCGACAGGCACAATTGGCAAGGCGACGCGGGCTGAGTTATTGGCGCGTGGCCACGAGGTTTTTTGTTTCGGGCGCGCTCAGGGCGATGTTACGGATGCAGCTTCAATAGAGCGCGATGGCTTTCGCGGCAAGAGTTTTGATGCTGTGGTGTCGTGCATGGCTTCACGGACAGGATCGCCTCGGGATGCTTGGGCCATTGATCACGCCGCACATAGCTTGCTGCTTCAAGCAGCGAAGAACCATGGAGTGACGTGTTTTGTCTTGCTGTCTGCCATTTGTGTGCAGAAACCAAAGCTTGCTTTTCAACATGCCAAGCTGGCCTTTGAGGCCGAGCTTGTTGCCTCAGGGTTGAAATACTCCATCGTGCGGGCCACGGCCTATTTTAAATCGCTGTCGGGTCAAGTGGCGCGGGTGCAAAAGGGCAGACCTTATTTGATTTTCGGCGACGGCACATTGACGGCCTGCAAGCCGATAAGCGATCAAGACCTTGCGAAATATCTTGCCAATTGCTTAGACGATCAGCGTTTGCAGAACGCCATATTACCGATTGGTGGGCCGGGCCCCGCCATGACTCCGCGTCAACAGGGCGAGGCGCTGTTTCAAATCTTGGGTAAACCACCGAAGTTTCGGCAGGTGCCAGTGGCAGTGTTGGATGCCATCATTTTCATTCTGTCGACATTGGGTTTTTCGAACAAAGCCGAGCTGGCGCGCATTGGTCGATATTATGCGACAGAATCCATGTTGCTGTGGAACGCCACAACCAATTCTTATGATGCTGATGCGACGCCCTCATTTGGAACTGACACGCTGGAAGATTACCAAACCAAATTGATTGCGGGTGAAGCGAAGCTTGATCTGGGCGAACACGCTGTGTTTTGATGGTTTAAGACAGCGGCAAAACTGGCTCTAGCTGATTTTTTGTCGCTGTTCTAAAATCTGCTCAACGGAGAGCCCCCCATGAAAATGACCACCGAAGAAGCCTTTGTGAAAGTTCTACAGATGCATGGCATTGAACATGCCTTTGGAATTATCGGTTCGGCGTTTATGCCGATTTCAGATATTTTTCCAAAAGCTGGCATCACGTTTTGGGATTGTGCGCATGAAGGTTCAGGCGGCATGATGGCTGATGGTTTTACGCGGGCTTCTGGCAAAATGAGCATGATGATTGCGCAGAACGGCCCAGGCATTACCAATTTTGTAACCCCCGTTAAAACCGCCTATTGGAACCACACGCCGTTGCTGTTGGTCACGCCTCAGGCTGCCAATAAAACGATCGGCCAAGGCGGGTTTCAAGAAGTTGAACAAATGGCGCTGTTCAAAGATATGGTGTGCTATCAAGAAGAAGTTCGCGACCCTTCGCGCGTGGCCGAAGTTTTGAACCGCGTGATTATGAATGCCAAGCGCCATTCGGCTCCTGCGCAAATTAACATGCCGCGCGATTATTTCACGCAAGTGATCGATATTGATTTGCCGGCCATTGTGGAATTTGAACGTCCTGCAGGCGGTGAAGATGCGATTGCTGCTGCTGCTGCATTGCTGTCGACTGCGAAATTCCCAGTTATTCTCAATGGTGCTGGTGTGGTTTTGGGTGGGGCCATTCCGGCATCCAAAGCTTTGGCTGAAAAGCTCGATAGCCCTGTGTGTGTGGGCTATCAACACAATGATGCGTTTCCCGGAACCCACCCGCTGTTTGCTGGGCCGCTTGGTTACAATGGTTCCAAAGCTGCGATGGAACTTATCCAGCAAGCCGATGTTGTTTTGTGTTTGGGCACAAGGCTCAATCCGTTTTCCACATTACCGGGATATGGTTTGGATTACTGGCCCAAGTCTGCCCAGATTATTCAGGTCGATATTAACCCGGCCCGCATCGGCCTCACTAAGCGTGTGGCCGTTGGCATTGTGGGTGATGCCAAGAAAGTGGCCACCAGTATTTTGGCCAAGCTCTCGCCATCAGCAGGCGATCATGATCGCAAGGCGCGGCGCGATTTGATTGCGACGACGAAATCGCGCTGGGCGCAGCAATTGTCATCGATGGACCATGAGAATGATGATCCCGGCACCACATGGAACGAACGCGCAAGAGCTGCCAAACCAAATTGGATGAGCCCACGCATGGCATGGCGTGCTATTCAAGCAGCACTGCCACGCGAGGCCATAATCTCATCCGACATTGGCAATAATTGCGCCATTGGGAATGCCTATCCTTCATTTGATGAGGGCCGCAAATATTTGGCTCCCGGCCTGTT